>JAFTDU010000022.1 GCA_017454005.1 Desulfovibrionaceae bacterium
GATGATTCTTGGAGCCAATTTTGCAAAATATGTAATAATAAAAAATATCTTGAAAATTAACTTATAGTATACTTACTGAATATCTATGATTATGAAAATTGTATATAAACAATTTGAGATGCTGTAAATTTTGTGACTTAGAGTGTGCATTCTTTTTTCATTTAAACTTACTCGTGACTATACTACATCTAAAAGGATCAATCTTAACTTTATAGGCAAATATGTTCCTGATTATAATCAAACGAATTTTTAAGTGCTATGAAAGTACAAGGCAAGTTTAAAAATATGTTCGTTTTTTTAATCCATATGGCTCATAAAATAAGTCAATTTGTGGCTACAAAACACTTTCTTGGGTGCCGCATAAGAGCATCTAAAACAGATTAAAAGCTCTTCTATTGTTGTAATTTTTTTTAAGCGCAAGTCAGAAAGGGTGCCACAAATCTTGAAGTGGATTGTACAAAAACTTTCTCGCCCCCTAACTTTTTCTCATCGGCAAATTTCGCCAAGAGATTAATGGCGCGACAGTCAATTTTTTAGTTGTAAAAATTATTTACAGCTAGACCAAAGACTGTGTAATTTTTGGGCATGCGTGCTGTATCCTTTGCATCTCAGGCAAAAAATGCATCCTTAAGCAGATTATTTGCAAATAGTATTCTTGAAAGAAAATCTAGACATAATCTAAATAAGAACTACAAAGCAAAAATTGGCATATGTGCTGTAGATTGTGCGCTCTGTAATTTAGCTTAAGCCTTAATGAAAAATCTGCTTGACAATTAAGAGAAAGGATAAGGGCGGATTCCAGCCCATCCTTGTGGCTGTAGTTAAATTAATAGCTAAATTGAGCGGGCGCACAAAGGTGCGGGCCAGCGTTTCTAGAGCATGATCTGCGTAGATATCGCGCAAGAGGTGGGCTGTAAATTTGCCCTCCTCGCGACTGGTATCGGCAAAACCTACCAAGATGCCGCGTTCCACATCAACTGCGCCAATTTGGGTCATGGTTGGGATGCCAGCCCGAATTAGGGGCTTGAGCAACGCCTGCTGATTGGCATAGCCTAAAACATCAAAATCATAGGTAATATAGATGGCATCAACATTTTTCTTAATAAAGAGCTTATTGCAACTTTGGCGCCGTTCAAACATAGCTGAAATGGGGGCCGTATATGCGGCATCAGGACAGGTCACAATTTCTATATCTAGTTCGCCTGCCTTGGCTACAATGGCGTCATAGCCTGCCATACTGCGCCCTGTAGGCGTATTCTCAAAAGTGATGCCTAATCTTTTAAATTTAAAGATGTCATGAAAAATTTGCAGATGGCGTTGATATAAGCCTGGTTCAACGATGCAAATGATATTTTTTTTATTGTGTTTCGTGATATGGGAGATTATGCCAGCCCCTAAGGGGTCGCTTACATCACAAATAATAATCGGTATTTTTGTGTCAAGCTTTAAAACATCTTGGCCGGCCCATGTACCCATGGCAATCAGCACATCTATGTCCTGAGCTTGGTCTAAGCGCTCTTGGATCTGTCTGATGAGCCGACTGCGTTCTTGGCTATTCCAGTTGGCTGAATAATAGCCATCTACGGCGAGAGCGACTTGACTTTTGTGCGAGTGGCGTTGGAGCTCATCCCACACCTGGGCATTAAAGGTGTTTTGGGGCCCAAAGAGCACTTGGTTTAGCGGCAAATCTAAGTTTAAGAGCTCCAGGTTGTTAAGCTCATAGATAATACCCACAAGGTTGCGTTGATACTCGCCAAGAGAACCGCCTTCCAAATAGGCAATGCGGATGGGTTTAGCATCAGCCACACAGGTTAACGCAAAGCAAAAAACCAAGAGAAGGCTAATTACAATACGCAAGAAATAATGCATAGGGTTCTCATAAAAAGCGCAAGATGCTGCAACTAATTTAATGCTAGTTTGGGCGCTTTTAGACTTTACGGTCTGCCCCAGAGCTCTAAAACCTTGCGCACATAATTAGTAGTTTCCTTGAAAGGCGGAATGCCGCCATACTTTTTTACTGCGCCAACTCCTGCATTATAGGCAGCAAGTGCCAATTCAACAGAGTCATATTTGGCAAGGAGGGTGCGCAATAGAGCACAGCCAGCAAAGAGATTTGCCTCAAGATCAAAAGGATCTTTTAAGCCCAGCTCAGCTTGCGTTGCAGGCATAATTTGCATGATGCCTTGCGCCCCTTTGGGGGAGACAGCCTTGGGATCAAAGCCTGATTCTGTCTGAATGACTGCGGCAATAAACTTGGGATCTAAGCCAAAGCGCTGACTAGCTTTTATTATTAGGCGCTGCCACTCATCCCTGGTGAGACCTGCACGGGAGGATGGGAGATTAAGATCGCGTTCTTGAAAAGTTACAACAACTTTTGGCCGCACTAAAGCTTTAGCATGTTTTGAGAGGGCATAGATATCTGTAATGCCAATCTCACGCAGATAGGCTTCAGCCGAAAAAAGGGTTTTTGCTTGATTATGGTGGGTTAAGGCTGAGCGAGCTGTGGCAATCTGTTTTTCTTTTGATATTGAATAAGTGTGTGTTTTATTGTCGTGCGTCACTTGATAGAGTTTGGGTGCAATATATAGAAAGCTACTTGCATGCCACAAGATTCTTGGTCCATATTTATCGCCACCATATTGATCATCGAGATCATCTGGCGGGACCAGAGGTGGCACTTTTAAGTTGGTAAAGTCAAGTTTGCCTATAGCAATGGCAAGCTCTGCTATAGTTTTATGCACCGATGGCAAAGCTTCTTTAGGCTTTTTGCTACTACAACCACACACTATGCAGGCAAGAAGACTGATACATGCAATTAGTTTTCGCACGTAGGATCAACGAGTTTAAAATAGAGTTCTACCGTATTGGTACCGTCTGCCTCACTGTACACATAGTGATTGGAAACATTTTTTACAATGTGTACACCTAAGCCGCCGATCTCACGCTCTTCAACATTTAAAGATGTATCCGGAGTCCTTGTCAGCTCAAAGGGGTCAAAGGGCACCCCACGATCTTTAACCCACACACAAAATTGTTTTACGCCATCCATGTTGACATAGCGACAGCCTAAGAGAATGTTCTTGTGCTCTTTAGGAGATTCTGAGGCGTCGGGAAAAGCGTAATTCACCACATTAATTAAGAGCTCTTCGACAGCCAACTCAACATAACTACTAATATGGGCATTGTCTTCGCCGATTTGCCTACGCAAGAAATCCATCGCCTCATTAATACAATCAATTTTTGCGGGGAGGATAATTTCAGGCATGGCGTTCTCCTAGGCTTTAAGGGCCGCTAAGCCCGCCTCGCGGTCAGCACACACCTGCAGCATGCGATCAAAACCTGAGATGCGAAAGACTTCTGCAACCATAGGTTGCAGGCTGCAAAAACACAGGTGCCCTTGCACGGCTTTGGTTTTTTTGGCAAGGCCCAAGAGACTGCGCAAACCTGCCGAACTCATATAAACTAGATCCTGAAAGTCTACCAAGATGTCTTTAAAGCCTTCAGTCAAGACACTCTGCGCCGTGCTATCAAAACTGACAACTGTTGTGGCATCCATGCGACCTTTGGGTGTCAAAATTACATAGTCGGCATCTTTGGTGATAGTAATTTCCATGCGGGCCTCATTTTAATGATAGCTTAAGAGCAGACCTTGACTAATTTTGAGCCAACCGTCTAAGGTAACAAAGAGTAAGAGTTTGAACGGTAAGGAAATGGTCATGGGAGAGACCATCATCATGCCCATCGCAAGTAAAATGTTCGAAATAATTAGATCAATGGCCACAAACGGTAAATAGAGTAAAAAACCCATTTGAAAGGCATGGGTTAGTTCTGTAATTGTAAACGCAGGAATTGTAATTAAGAGATTCTCTTTAGAAATCTCTTGTTGCATTTTCTCTGGCCACACCCGTTTGGCCGTACCCAAAAAGGCGTTTAAAATAACCGGCGACGTATTATCATGCAAAAATTTGCGAATTGGAGGTGAACATCTATTAATAGCTGCCACGACCTGTTCAGGGCGCTCGAAGTTGAGCTGCAATTCCCGTTCGACATGCTTAAGGGTGTCGGTAAAGGTTGGCGCCATGATGAAGATGGTTAAGATAATAGCCAAACCATTCATGACCATGGCCGGCGGAATTTGCTGCACACCTAAAGCATTGCGGATGAGACTTGTGACCACCACAATTTTTACATAAGAGGTCACAAGCATCAAGATAAAGGGTGCTAGCCCCAAGAGGGCCAAGCCCACAATCAGATAAACAGGATTAAGCCCACCGTAACCCATTAGTCGGCACTCGTTATGTCTGCTGCAAGCTGTTGAACTTGCGTTAACTGCACCCCTAAAGTGCCCCCTACATCTACTAAACGTCCTTCGGCTAACTTTTGCCCACCTACCATAACATGAATGGGCAACTGTTGAATATCAGCAGCTAAACTAAAGGTTGTACCGGCAGTTAATTTGATACAATCCCCAAGTTTTAAGCGGATACTTGGCAAGGTAAAGGCCACATCCAGCTCAATGTCTTGCGTTTGGTCTGGGCTAATCAACGGTGTTTGCGCTGATGCCTCCTGGATATCGTCTGACATAGTATGACCTCCTGCAGACAATGAAGCTTGGGCCTGTACCTCTAATATATTGCCATTAATTATACAGGTAAAGGCTAGGTTGGCACCTATGAGTAAGCAGGTTTTGGGGGAGAGTTGGGCATTTAGGAGAATGTCACCACATCTAAGACTATAGAGCTCTTGAGTTAAGAGCCGCATACTCCCAAGGCAAGGTGTCAGCACAAGCTCACTTTTAAGCAAAGTTTGCATTAAATAAGCGGCGGGTTTTTTGGGCGGGATGGCCAAAAGCGCCTGCAGCATGGGCTCTAAGGTAGCTTGATCCTGCCAGGCTAAACTTACCTGCGTACAAATTGGGCCGCGAGCTTGACCATGGAGGAGAAAATGGGCCTCCTCTTGGAACATTGATGTGCTGCTCTGCCTGGGTTTCATGGTAAAAAAACCAGGAATTTGCGTATGTTTAGATAAGAGATCTAGCAAAGGTAAAAAGAGGCGTTCAAGAGTTGCCCGGATCAAGGGTTCTGGGAGAGATGCAAAGCTATTTTCTTCATCTGTATCAAGATAGTCTGCAAATTCTGGGCGCAAGGCCAAGAGATCCAGATTGCCCAAAGATAGCCGCCACAAGCCATTCATATTAATATATAAGACAAAAGCTGCGTTTTGTAAGGGCACAAAGGTGTGACTAAGACTTAACGCTGGGGCTAGCTCTTCGCCTGTATCCACACTAAACTCTAGAGGTAAGAGCCGGCTTAAGAGGGCATTGATAAAACGTGTGGTGTTGGGTGCTTGGCGGAGGGCTTGAACAACCTGACTCATAAGATTACCACGTGCTCCCTGCTTTTAAGAGCTGGCTGATTAAGCGTACAACATTATTTGGTAACTTTAACAAAAATCTAAAGTATAAAAATTTTAAAGATAAATGGATGTGCAATAAGCAGTTAAAGCTAACAGTAGTGTCTTCGTGACCTACTGTTAGCTATTTTTTTATTATATGGGTAAGCTCTATACTAGAGTTTTTATCTGGAATATAGAAGATAGCTTAAGAGTATTAAAGTAAATTGAATAAAGGCTTAAGAAGAGAGCTTTTACATGCGACTTACAATTCATCCGATAAATTGCTTGCTCTTTGCTGCATGCTCATAGCTCTTTTTACGCGTTTTCAGTCAATAAGTCGAGACCGCGAGAGCGCTGTTGCATATTATCTTCTTGCTCTTGGCCTGTTGAAGAATCAATGGTTAATTGTACCTGGGTGCCGTTCTTTTCCAAGTTTCTTAAGAGCTCATCACGGCCTTGGACAGCCGTTTGAAAGGCTGTGTCATTGGCACACAAAAGCTTTACATGCAAATGGCCATCACTGGTGCGAGTTATGCTAAGCTCGCCACCTTTCAGTACACCATCGCCAAGTGTTAAGCGAATTTCTTGGCCCCCTGCAGTGGGTTCAGCCACTAAAATGCGACTTACAAGCTTATCAACTAGAGCTTGTACTTGCGTATTTTGCGCTACGGGCGCTTGTGGCGTTTCTTTGGTGCGGTTAGCAAAGAGACTTTCTAAGAGACTTGTAGCTGAGGGCATTACCATTTCGCCGCGCTCAAGAGGATTTTTGGGCTCTTGAGTGGTGAGATACACATCTTTGGCAGCCATAGAAGCTTCGCTCTTACTTTGCCCATTATGCATGGAGGTTGGCTTAGATCTATCATTGATAGTCTCAGGATTGGCCTGCCCAGTTTTAATTTGCGGGTCTAAGCCATCTTTAGAGTTAGGTAAATCTTGCCTAGGGGTCAATGGTGCCCCCTCAAAGAAAGACGTTCCTTGGCTTATTGGCTGCTCGACCTGCTGCTTATAGCCATGACTTTTGCCAAGAGCCATAAAGTGTTCTGCAGCAGTATTTTCTGGCTCAACAGTCACAGTTGAGGCTGCAAAACTTACATCATGAATATTTGCGCTGGGGTTGCTGGCAGCCACATTTGGCCGAAATTGCTCCCCTGGATCTGCAAAACTTGCGCCATTATTGCCAGAGGATGCGTTAGGGTTAAGTGGCTCAAAAGTAGCGCCATTATTATTAGAATTTGCAGCTACCTTGAAAGAGGAAGAGTCGTTAGCCACACTTGCCTGCAGATCTTTCGTGCCACTTATATGATCAGCATCATGCGGAGCTTTACTTAAAGAGCACATGCCGTCACTGCAACTAGCTGAATTTGCGCTCTGCCTTAAATTTTTAGGAGCAAAATCATTTTCAGCAAATAAGTCATCAATATTTTGTGCAGGCGCGTCAATGTTCGCTTTACTTAAAGAGCACATGCCATCACTGCAGCTAGATGAATTTGAGCTCTGCCCTAAATTTTTAGGTGTAACATCATTTTTAGTAAATAAGTCATGAATATTTTGTGCAGGCTCGTGAGTTGTTGCTTTATTTAAAGAACACATGCCGTCACTGCAGCTAGCTTGAGGCACACTTTTGCTTACATTTTGGGTGCTGACATCATCTTGCGCAAATAATTCTTTAAATAAATTGACATCAGCTTCCTGGGGTTGCCTTTTGCTCAAAGAACACATCCCTTCACTGCAGGAGCTAGTTTTATCTAGTACTTGCGCTTCAATCTTCATAATACTTGAATCCTTTGAGCTTAGTTTCAGTATTAGTGAGACTAGATCTAGACTTAAGACTCATCACTTTCAAAAGTGGGGCTACGCGCTTCTTCCATCTCTAGATCACTTAAACGTTCTTGTTCGCGATTTTGGGCCGCTTGCCAGATATCACGGTGTTCTTCGAGTTTTAAGCAGGCCCGCCGCGCCAAGATGACCTCTTTACGGGCTTTTTCTACCTGTTCTTGGGCTTGGTTGACTGTTTTTTCGGCCTCATGCACTACACCTTGCAAGCGTAATTCTTCCTGGGCCAATTGCCCCAATTCTTCACGAAATTTGGCTAATTTTTCTTGGGAAATTTGCTGACCTAAGATTTGAGCATAGCGGCGTTCTTCTTCACTGGGGCGCCAAATTTGGTACTCTTTTAAGGCATCTTTGGCCTGTTGCAATTGGTCTTGAGTTTTTTGTAAATGCCTTTCAGCTGTTTGTACGTCGCGCTTTGCTTGTTCTTCATGCAAATAGCGTACACGCAACATGGGGGCTAGGGGATAGTTGGCCATGAGTGTTGGTGCAAGAAATGAGACCTACAAAAGAGGCCGTTATCGTCATAATTGCTGCGACAAATGCAGACTTTTTTGCGGAAGTATAAACTTAGAAAAAACTAAGCTAAAATATAGAGATTATCTAAATTATGTGTATGTTGTAATACACAACGTTAGTACTTATTATCTAAGTAAATTATGTGTGTACTGTGTATATTTTAAACTTCTCGGTAGCAAAGATATTGGTGCTTTTAAAAGCGAGAAAATTTATGCAACATCTGAATAGTTTAAAGCGTTTAAGTTTGCTCAAAGCTTTGCGTAAAAATCTGCACAATGTTCTTTAAGCTGCGTAATTTATGTGTGGCTATACTTGTCTTATGTCTATTTAGCATAAGCTAACTTACAGCACTTAAGAGCCCGTTTAAGGTCTCTTCAAAAGTACTTTTTTCATCTTGCTTTTGTTTTAAAAAGGCATTGACCTTGGGGATATGGTCGAGGGCACTATCTGCTTCTGGATCAGCACCCTTTTTATATTCGCCAATCTGCACGAGCAGTTCAATTTCGGCATATTTGGCTAAAATGGCCCGCAAGCGTTGGGCCGCTTTTTTGTGCTCTGGAGTCACAATGGCATTCATCACGCGGCTGACACTTGCTTGAATATCTATGGCTGGATAGTGGTTGGCTGCAGCTAATTTGCGGGAGAGGACAATATGCCCATCCAAAATGGAGCGCGTTTCATCGGCCACAGGTTCGGTCATATCATCGCCTTCCACTAAGACTGTGTAGAGGGCTGTGATGGAGCCTTTACTGGAATTGCCGGCACGCTCTAAGAGTTTGGGGAGTTCGGAAAAGACTGAGGGGGGAAAGCCGCGTCGAGTGGGAGGCTCACCTGCGGCAAGCCCAATTTCACGCTGGGCACGGGCAAATCTTGTGACCGAATCCATCATTAATAAAACGCTTTTGCCCTGATCACGGAAATATTCTGAAATGGCTGTGGCTGTATAGGCAGCCTTCAAGCGTTCCATACTAGAGCGATCTGAGGTTGACACAACTAAGACTGCTTTTTTGAGTCCATCTGGACCAATATCGTGTTCAATAAATTCACGGACCTCACGACCGCGTTCACCGATCAAGGCTAACACACATACTTCAGCTGAACAGCCTTTGAGAATACTTGAGAGGAGCGTACTTTTGCCCCCACCTGCAGCTGCAAAGACACCTAGGCGTTGGCCCTCGCCACAGGTTAAGATGCCATCAATAGCCCGCAAGCCCATGGTAATGGGGTGATCAATGATTCTTCTTGTCATGGGATTTGGGGCTTCATTAAAAATAGGGTAATGGGTACGCGTCTTTAATTCTGGCCCCCCATCAATGGGGGAGCCTAAGCCATCCACAACGCGGCCTAAGAGTTCATCCCCCACAGGTACCGACAAGATCTCCCCTGTGGGAATAACTTCTGTGGCTGGCGAGATGCCCTGCATGCTACCTAGAGGCGAGAGCAGGGCAATATTTTTCACGAATCCCACAACTTCAGCTTTGAGCTGCCAGTGTTGCCAAGGATTGCGTAAAATACATAGTTCCCCCATGCAGACTCCAGGCACAACCGCACGAATGATTGTGCCAACAACCTGCTCAACCCTACCCCGCATCTCCACACTATTGACATTGCGGATGGTTTCTTCCAAGAGGTTGCCAATGTACTCAAATGCCATGCCGAATCCTTAAAAAAAAGCGCCTTGAGTTAGGCGCTTCCAATCTTACTTGTTAAGGCATGTTCAATGGCTTTGAGCTGCACCTCAAGGCTCGCATCCACCACGCCCATTTCGCTTTCTAAAATACAGGAACCTGGCTCCAGACGTTGATCGGCCACTAACTCTAAGCCGGCTATGGTAGAGCCCCTGGCCAGCATTGGTTTAATGGCCTCACGCACATAATCTTCTTCGGCTGGGGCCACACGGATGATGACATTTTGTCTGGCTCGCACTTGATCTAAGGCCGTACGCACAATGCGCACAATGCGCTCTTTATCATCGAGCTCGCCAATGACCTTACGTACAGCTTGGGTGACGACAGCGACGATCTGTTGTTCTAGACCTTGCAGATATTCTACAGCCTGCATGCCGGTTTCAAGCATTTTTTCGGCTTGCTCCATGCGGCCTTCCATCATGCCATCTTCATAGCCTTGTTGATGCCGCTCGGTATATACAGCTTCAGCCTGTTGTTTAATTGCTTCGGCCTGTGCTTGGGCTGTATCTAAGAGGTCTTGGGCTTTGACAAGTGTTGCATAATCTTCGACTTTTAAGATGCGCGTACCTGGAGCTGGCGTGATGTGGCTCATTAGAATGTGAAATAAGGTGTCCACGTAGGAGCTACCTCCCGCAAGAGACATTTTTTAACAAGACGCCAGAGGGTTGTGCTCTCATCCTGACTTAAAGGCTTGGGCTCTCCATTACTTGACGCAAGGCGCTTTTTAAAGGGCTGTGCCAAGTCATCTGGCCAAAAGTTTGCAAGTAAAAGGAGTGCATCAAGGCCATGGATTTGCACGCGTTCAACCAAAGTTAAGTCAAGATTTCTTTTAGCAAAGATTTCGGCAGCGCCCCCTACAACATACTGCCCGCGTACCAAGGCATAATTAAAGAGCTCTATCCCCAGAGCCTCTTGACAAGCCTGCCTGTCATTGCGCGTTACAAGTTGGGCCAGGCTTTTGGCATGCAAGGTCACGCCAACGATTTTCGCTAATTGTGCTAAAAGATTATCCGGTAAGAGGGCGAGTCGGCGCGTTTCTTCTTGAAAATCCCAAAAAAAATTCCGCTTGGGCAGATCTTTATCTGCGATAAATCTGGCACTTGCAGGAAGTGCTTGCAACCAGGAACGCAAGGCACGCATATCATCTTTGGGTGGCTCTTTTGGGGTAGCATTATAGAGCAAAATTAAGGGCCAGAGGGTTTTGTTGTGTTCTAAAATGTCGGCAAAAAAAGCCTTATTATAGGTTGGTTGGCGCATGCGTGCCTCATCTTAACTCATGCCTTCTGGGCTGTTTGCTCAGGAGGTGTTTCTGCTTGTGCCTTTTTGTATTTGCGGCGCTGCCATAGATACCCGAGTCCCAAGCCCAACGCGGCAAAACCTAAGGCTAAACCTGAGGTTTGCAAGATCAAGGGTAGCGACACATTGACACCTAAGAGAGATGCTGGTGGCTTTGGCGCCATGGGGATGGTGACACTTTCTCTTACCGGCACCAACATCACTGTTACATTGTCAAAATTTAAACCTGCCACTGCACTTGCCGTAGCCTTGCGGATATCTGTGACAAGGGTTGTCACAATAGATTCAGGCATATGTCGCAAAAACACAGTGGCTGAAGGAGGAATTTTGACATTATTGACAGCATCATTGATGCCCAAAACCACATGGACACGGGCTGTGAGTACACCATCAATGCGGGAAAAGGTATTGGCAAGTTCTTGGGACAGGGCCCAAGTCATGCGAGCCTGCTCTTCTTGGGCTGAGGCAATCATGCCCCCGCCAGCAAAGACTGTGCCCAAGGTCGCAAAATTATCTCTAGGTAAACTGTAGTCAGCCAAAACTTGTAAGGCAAAAACCACTTGCGCTTCGTCCACAGCAATGGCGTAGCCGGTCTTCCCTTGGTTGATCTTTTCTACCTGCACACCCCTTTTGAGTAACAGGGCAAGCATGGCATTGGCCTGTTTTTCATCGAGTCCTGTGTAGATTTGCGTCTGACAGGCACAAAGTAACAGACAGAGCAGCAGCAATAGGGCACGCATGTACATAGGCAAGTTTAAAAGGCTTTGGCTAATTCTTCGGCCAATTTGTGTTGGTGAGCGTCGGCTGGGATTTTGGCAAAGGCTTCCTTGCCTTCATTTGTACGTTGCGCCAAGAGGAAGGTTAAACCTTGCATGAGTCTAGCATCATAATCTTCTTGATTTGCTGCTAAAATGGGATCTAAGATCTCAAGGGCCGTTGTAAAATCATCGACAATTAAATGACTATAGGCTTTGGTGATTAATGCAGGCACAAAATTGGGTTTCGCGCTTAACACACCATCAACAATGGTTCTGGCTTCTTGGGGGAAACCTTCGTGACAGGCCATATTGGCAATATCTAAAAGTAAGGCGAGATCACTATCCTCTAAGAGTTGTGTGGCCATTAGCGTCCCCCTGCAAGTTTGTCATGTAATTGCACAATTGTTTCTGAACTTGTGTCAACAGCCTGTAACAAGTTTTTGGCTATGGCAAAGTCATCAGCATTTAACCCTGCATCCATGGTATGTTTGAGGTTATTCTTCATGGTCAAAAGCTGCTCTTGCATTTTTTTTAAGCCCTGGCCATTAAAATCATCTAATAAGAGATCAAAGGCAGATAGTTGTTCACTCATTATTGCCTCGTAATTTATAGGTCAACACCTTATTGCCACGACGTAAGGTTAAGCCGTCGGTGGCAATATTTTCTATAACAAAACCACTGGGCAGGGTCGCACCTTTAAAAAGACAGCGACCATCACTACTCACAATGAAATTTAAGGGCGTAGAATAGAGGGCTGTGATGGTGAGACCAGCCAAAGGATCAACATTTGAAGTCGTATCTTGGGCGTAATTGGAATTTTCAGACGCGGTACTTGGCACAAGTGTCAAATGCTGACTTTTGACCTGGGCGGCTATAAGCGATGGTGAGGTAATTTTTCCCCCTGTAATTTCACTTTCGCCAAAAAGGGGCACACCAAAGTGGGCACTTAAGCCTGCTTGTAATCTTAGTAAAAAAACATGGCCTTCAGTGGTGATGGGGCCTGTTAAGGTAACCATGCCTGGTAAATACACTGGCTTAATATCGCTAAAGCCTGCTTGGGCTAAAGTTTTGGTAATGGTTGGCGCCACATCCTCTTCATGGAGAATGTGCCACTTTTTTTGCGGGGGTGAGGGCACATCTGTTTCAAGACTATTCTTGGCATCAGCTTCCACTAGAGTATCACGCATAAAGGCCTTAATTTTAACATAGACCTCGTTATTAGTTCGCTCCATGCTAGCTAAAGGGGCAAAGCCTCTGATTCTTAGAGCATAGTTTACAGCCCTAAGCATATCTGCATCCACAAGCACTTCGAGATAGACAGGAAAAGCTAAATTTTCGACTGCTTCACGTAAGCGATCTAAATCGGCCTCTTTGGGCACAGCGCCCTTAATTTCCACCCCTGGGAATTTTGAGGTAACAAGTAAACCAGATAACCCTGTGGTCTTAATCTGCTCTTCCACGAGACTTGGATAGTCTTGAATTTTAGGTGTCAGCGCAAAGGATAAGGCCCCAAGGAGAATGGCCAAAAAAAGCAAGGGTAGGGGACTTTTTAATCTTTGCCAGAGACTTTTGCGGGGTTTTTCTTCTGTTTTTGGGAGCTCTATGGGTTGGTTCGCATCTTTGGCTTCGTCATGATCTTGTTCTGTGACTTTTTCTGTCTCTTCTTCTTTTACTTCTTCAGAAGGTTTTTCTTCTGCAGCTTCTTCTGCATCTTCTTGGGTCTCTTTTATTGCTTCTTTAGCCTTTTCATTGGGACTTTGGGGCAGAATGGGGTCTTGGATGACCCCAGGTAAATTCCACACCACACAGGTTTGATCTAGGTAGCAGGCCGTACTTTTAGGCAACTCAGTCTTTGCATTAAGCTTTTGCCCATCTAGAGTTATGACCCCGCCCACAGGTTCTATGGCGACAGAGAGAGATGAGTCTACCTGTTCAATATAGAGCTTGGCATGTTGGGGGCTCAAACCTTGGAGAATTAAGTCACAACTATCATCACTGCCAAGAAGCCAGGTGCCTAAAGGCAGTTCCAGCTTGGCGCCAAGGTGTACACCTGAAAAGATATGTAAAACCAGGGCTGCTTCAGTCATAGAATTCTCGGCGGGGAAACCTTGAGGCTTGCTTGTGGGCGGAACCGCCTCTAACCTTCCTTAAATCTTGGTTAATTGTTGTTACGCATAAAGCCTGATGCATTGCTTTGAAAATATCTGTAAATTTACTCTTACTATTTAAATATATCAGAGATGAAGCAGCATCACTTAAATTATGTCTAAATTTGATTCAAGTTAAATCTTCTAGTTGAAAATTGTCATGAGATTTCGAGACATAGCACATTCTTCTCTAAGATAAGCTTCTGGACAGATATTTTTAGGAAAAACACGACTTAAATCGCGTTTTATAGTCTTTGATACGATATGGTATCTTCTAGATAGCGTTTTTTTATCTTGTCTTTATACTTTCTCTTAATTAATTCTCGAAATATTTAAGGCTTGGCTTTAGGCTTTGGAGCTACATTTTGTGCAGGCAACTGCTTAACGTCTGGCTTTACAGTTACATTTTGTACCGGCTTTAATTCGGTTTTGGGGATGCCTGGCTTGCCAATGGGGGTGGGATTTTGCACATCGCCAAATCTAGGTGGCGTATCAGGCGCATAACTATAATCGAGACGCCGTCTGGTGCAGCCACCGATTGGTTGAGCTCTCGGCACGCGTTCTTCATAGTTAGCTTGGGTTGCCGTGCGACTAAATCTTGGATCATCCACGCGTCTAGGAATTGGTGGCGCTTCGCGCATATCGACAATGCGGGGTGTAATCAAAAATAAGCGCTCCATGCGCGTATGCTTATCATCAGAAGAACCAAAGAGACGTCCTAACAGGGGAATATTTTTTAACCCCGGCACACCTGATGTACCTTCCGATTGGCGTTCATTATAGAGACCTGCAATTAATAAGCTTTGCCCTTCAGCCACAATGGCTTGGGTATTAATGACAGTTTGGCGCACAGGTTGCGGGGTGGTATCATTCATTGTAAAGGTTGAAGAATCATCATTGGGAGTATCTTGCACTGTTACAATTAATTTAATGGCATCAGGTAAAACTGTTTTATCAGGCAAAACACGGCCAGGAATAATATGGGGAGTTACCTTAAGAATAGTTCCGGTATTGATTTTAAATAAATCTGTGGCTTGATAGCCTGAGACTCGTACATAGTAGGTACTGGTATTTTCAAGGGAGGCTTGCACATTATCAAGTGTTAAGACAGAGGGCTTACCCAACATGCGGGCTACACCATCACTTTCTAGAGCGCGAACTCGGCTTAAAAAGAAATCTGTACCCCGGGTGTAGAGGGTCGAAAAAGAGAGGCCTGAACTTGCTTCTGCGCCCATAGTTGGTAGGGAGCCAGCAGCCTGCGCCCCACCTTCTGTCCCACCAATGGTCCAGTGTTTACCAGCCCCAACACTTGCCTGAAAGTTTACACCAAGTTCGCGTTGAAAATTGCTATTAATATCAACTATTGCGGCATGAATCTCAACTAAACGTACCGGGCGATCCAAATCTTGGATCACACGGGCATAGTAATCCATGCGGTATTCGGCATCATTAACAATGATAGCATTGACTCTTGGGTCGGCAATGATTTTGACAGGTTGGCTAGCTTTAGCTTCTCCGCTAGATCCGCCACCTGCACCACCAGCACCTCCTTGCGCACCCGGCTTTTCACTGGCAAGCCCATGACCTAAGAGACCCTGTTGGGGGGAGGCTAGATGGGTCACTGTACTTTGCGCTTGGCCACCTGTTACCATGGCCTGTAAAATGGAGGCCACACCTGGCACAGTGATTACGGAATCAGAACTACTACTAATCTCTTTATCTTCAGCCCAGGCATGCTTTAAGGGAAAGACGCGCATGACAATGCGGTTAGCTTGGGCCTGTTCAAAGGAGAGCATTGCTTGACGCAGCTGGTCAATATAATAGCCAGGACCCTGCACAAAGAGAACCCTTTGCGCTTGCAAGAGTTTTACCGGCAATTGACTCGATAAAATCCCTGCGTCGCTAAACATTTTGAGCAGGGCTTTGGCACTTACAGTTGTGGGAGTCAAAAAAGCCTGCTGCGTTTCGGTTTGGGCATAAAAATGCAGGGTTTTTCCTTGGCGAAACCAGCGCACTTGATAGGCCGCCTCCATGCTCTGCAAAAAAGCATAAGGGTCGGTCTGCTCAAAAGTGCCATTTACTTCACCGGTTAAGGCCGGACTCACTAAGGCTTGATAACCTTGCACCCTGGCAAATTCTGCGAGAATGGCGCCCACCCGTTCATTTTGGGCGACATGGGTAAAGGGTACATTAAAGAGTCTTTGTGGCTTAGCAGAGGTGTTTGCAGGCCAACTTGCAAGTAAAAAGAGCACAAAGACAAGCTTTATAATAAGCGTTAAACGCCGCATGAGCCATTGACCTCGTTTAAACAAAAAGGCAGCTTTGAGTAAAAGCTAGTTTTTAATTTTTTTGCAGTCTTTGGAACAAGAATTGGCCGAACCGTCTAAGCCAGGATCACATTCTTCCTGAAATTCTGTATCGACCACACCATCACCACACCTAGTTACTGCATAATGCCCACATTGAAAATATTTTTCT
The DNA here is from genome assembly GCA_017454005.1 of Desulfovibrionaceae bacterium. Taxonomy (GTDB): domain Bacteria; phylum Desulfobacterota; class Desulfovibrionia; order Desulfovibrionales; family Desulfovibrionaceae; genus Desulfovibrio. The sequence goes on from JAFTDU010000022.1 coordinate 16,111, forward strand.
TGCTTTGGGTTTAACTTACCATCTTGTTCATATTCATTGAAAATAATTTCATATTTAATGGTAATGTTTTTATCACTACGTTGCTTGGGCGGGTTCAGAATTGTGTATTCATCTGATTCAAGGAGTTCAAGAGAATTATGATCCATCTCCCAGTGAGCTGCATCAAATTCTTTAGTTGGATGAAAATTGATCGCTTGCCCTTTACCAGTATAATCTACATCTGAGTGGAACCAAAAATTGATATCTGAGATTTGAATTTTGGATTCCTTAGAATTAAAATTCAATGTAAAATTGTGATCTAAGCCTAGACGGAGATTAGCTTTGGTTACGCCATCACAAGGGATTTTTTCAATAGATGTATTGTCTAAGTGTTTTTGCATGGGACGCTTAGACGCAGTCAGTGCATTTTGGGGCCAAGAGATGGCAAGAAGTAAGAGACAACTTAAAATAAAAAGAGATTTAGACATAGATATCGTCCAACTATAGGCATAAAATCAAAACAAAACTTATCAATTTTTATGTAGCGCTTTTGTTTATGTAATTAAATTTGTGCGACAATTTTTTAAGTATTTAAAATAAGATTGTGCAGCGGATTAATAAAAATATAAATAATTTGAAAAAGATGTTGAGCAAAGTGGAGCAATAAGGCTAAATACAACGTGAGTAAGACTGCAGCTAAGCCACTTTTTATTGGCATGGCAAGCACATAAGCATTTAACTGGGGGGAGAAGCGGTTAATGAGCCCTAGGGAAATATCCACTAAGAGACAGGCTACAGTAATGGGGGCGGATAATAGGATGGTGAAGGTCATAAGCCAGGCTACTTTGCTGGCAAAATAGAGGGGCAGGGCGTAGTTAGTTGGAAGTGGAAGCATTTGCGTCACAGGCCACACAAGATAACTTGCATAGATGACACCTAGAAATGTCAAAAAGGCTCCACTTTGGTAGAAGAGATAGACGATACATTCAAAGAGGAGCCCCCCCATGGGACTAGCACTTTTACCTGTGAGAATTTCTGTGGATTCGGATTGGGCTGCACCACGTTGGTTGTCAATGTAGATGCCAGCATCTTGGATTGCCCAAAAAGGCAGCCCTGCAAGGAGACCTAAGCCTAAGCCTATGACTACTTCCTTAACAAATACGCACGCAAAATTGAGCCAGACCATGGGATCAATCTGCATACTTAAAATTAGGGCCGGGGTAAGCTCAGCAAAGACACAGGGATGCATGGGCAAATATAAGCCCAAAACCAACACAAACCAGATCTGCCCTTCGAGCACGCCTGTGCCAAGAAAAGGGGCCACAAGCGCTACGGCAAAGAGTCTTGGCATGCCCAAGAGAAAGGCCGATAAGTGGGGCAAGATGTCAAGATTTTGCAGAAATCCCTGTAGATCCATAAGTGTTGTCTCGGCCAAAGAAGCTAGTGTCTCAATGCGTATGCTGCTAATAACAAGATTAGGAGCACTTTATCAAGTATGCGCAAAAAGACAAGAAAAATCTTCTTGGCTTCAGGTCTAATCTAAAATATCTTAAAATAAAAGTAGCAGAAAGTTTTAAAATAATTGAAATTTATCAAAGACCTCTTCACTAAAACGCAAAAGACTGCCGCACAACCAATCTGACATCATGAACAGAGCAATACCAGTAGCTATGAGTTTGACCCCAAAGGAGAGTGTTTGCTCTTGGAGTTGGGTTATGGCTTGAAACAGGCTAAAGGTAATGCCAACAATGGAGGCCACTAGGATTGGTGGCAAAGACAATTGCATGACAAGTAAGAGGGCTTGGGCGGCAAAGGTTGAACCTGATTCCATAGAGAAGACTTTAGGTTAGAGGCGAATGCGATTTAAAGGTTGCACTGAAATCTCAGGGGTGAGTTCTTGATATGATAAGACCATGAGATTGTAGTGCTTAGCTTCAATTAAGCGGCGCACATAACGCCTGATATCCATGCTTGTTAAAATGACAGGTTTTTGCGCATGTTTATTGTAGTCTGCGGCGGCTTCACTCACAGCATCGAGAAAACGTTTTGATGTAGCTGGATCTAGAGATAAAAATGCCCCAACTGAAGTTTGGCGAATGGCTTTGCGAATGATTTCTTCAACAGGTGGATCCAAGAGGATGGATGGCAACATATTTTGCCCCCGTGAATGCTGGTAACAGATTTGCCGCTTCAAGGCGCCCCGAATGTATTCTGTCAGCATAATCATATCTTTTTCTTTGGGGCTCCATTCAATGAGGGCTTCGAGAATGCCACGTAAATCACGAATGGAAATCTGTTCTTGGATTAAACGTTGAAAGAGTTCAGCAATGCGTTGGACTGGCAAAAGTCTGGTTGTTTCATGCACTAAATCGGGCGCCCGTTCTTCCATTTTATCTAACAGGTATTTGGTCTCCTGTAAGCCAATAAAATTGTGCGCATGTCTCGAGAGTAATAAAGATAAGTGGTAGGCAATGATTTGGGCGTGAGTCATGCAGGTAATGCCGCCACGGTTTAATTTGGCAGCATCGGCTTCAGAGACCCAGAGGCTTGGAATATCAGGCAAAAAGTCTTGGCCAGTTGTGACTGTTACCCCCAGCATCTGTAAGGTATCAGGATTTTCGCGCACTAGTTGCTTGTCAGCTTCTAGCACCCCATTGCGCAAAGGAATTTCATTAATTTGGAGCTCATAGGTTAAGCCAGCAAGCCTTTGGGCGACCCTAAGATTAATTCCAGGGAAAGGTACGCCTAAATCATAATAAAGGGCACGTCTCAGCCCTGCAAGCTCATCATTTAAATGATCATAGTCCAAGTGATCGGCTAAGGCACTAGAGATATCAAGAATAATGGGCACAGTGGGGGCAAAGTTTTCTTCACTGCCAGAACTTGTAGCTGGACGCGGGGCTTTGGGTTCTGTTGAGGCTCTGATCGATTGCTCAAAGTCGGCTTTACTATCGCGTTTTGCAGGTGCCTCTTTGATGCGTTTTAAGACATAGGCAAAGCCGCCAAGGGTAAAGGCTAAGGTAAATAATTGGGGCTTGGGGAATCCTGGGATTAAGGCAAAGAGAAAAATGAGACAGCCTGCAATGAGTAAGGCCTTAGGTTGATTAAAAAATTGGCCGCCAATTTGCGCGCCCACATCGACATTGGTGTCGCCAGAGCGGGTGATGAGAATACCTGCGGAAATGGCGATAATTAAAGACGGAATTTGGGATACAAGTCCATCGCCAATTGTTAAAATACCGTAGATATTTAAGGCTTCACTGGCTGGAATGCCATGTTGGGTAACGCCGATAATTGTCCCACCAACAATATTGACCACAGCGACAATCATGCCGGCGATACTATCGCCTTTGACAAATTTCATGGCACCATCCATGGCACCAAACATTTTACTCTCTTGACTAATTACTTCCCGGCGTCTTTGGGCTTCGGCCATGTCAATAACGCCTGCCCGCATATCCGCATCAATGGACATTTGTTTGCCAGGCATGGCATCTAAGGTAAACCTGGCCCCAACTTCGGCGACACGTTCGGCACCTTTGGAGATAACCAAAAATTGCACGATAGTTAAAATTAAGAAGACTACGGCACCAACAACGAAGTTTCCACCCAAGGCAAATTCACCAAAGGTCTGGATAATTTCGCCAGCATCGGCATTAAGGAGGATTAATCTAGTAGTTGTAATATTTAAGCCCACCCGAAAGAGTGTCGTAAAGAGCAACATGGTGGGAAAAGAAGAAAACTCAAGTGGAGTGCTCACATACATCGTCATCATTAAAATTGCGAAAGATAACGACATATTTGCACCAATTAATGTATCCACAAGAACGGTTGGCAGGGGCATGATCATTAGAGCGATCACAGCGACTAAAAGACCCACAAGGGCCAAATCACTATGTCTCGTGGTATGTCCAACAATGGTGCGAGCAGTATTGAGGAGCGACACTGTGCTGTTGCCTCCTTTTGCCAAAAGTTACGCTTTAGAGGTAATGATCAAGATTTAGATTGAAATTGCCGCGTGCGTTCTTGCCAAAAAGCTTGCACAGCTTCTTGGGCTTGTGTGCTTTCCCCAACCAAATTATAGGCCCGGGCCAAGAGGAGATGGAGGGTTGAGTCGCCACCTGGGATGGGATCGCCAGGTGCAATCCCAGTTAAAGTATGTAGTGCTGTTTCGCCATCATTGAGTTTAATGGCCGAGTAGGCTAGCGAGATGCGGGCATTAAGATCGCCAGGGTCTATGGCGACAAGGGCTGCGAAGAGGCGGCGAGCTCTGGCGAAGAGACCCATGCGCAGAAAAAGAAAGCCCAACACATGCAACGCACGCTTTTGGGCTTTGGAGAGTTCCGCCATTTTAGCCCCCCACAAGTAGGCCGGAATAGGCCTGCAATAGGGTATCGTTTTCAGTCAAAGGGGCTAGTTCACCACTTATGAAGGAACGAATATCAGCATGGGTCTGATCTTTGAGGGTCTCAAGACTACTTTTGATAGCAGCACTAAAGGTCGCAGGTTCTAAGATGGTACCATCGCCAACATCAGGACAGAGCGCTTCTTCCAAATATTTGTCGGAAGTTTTGGCACCAAAGAGTTCTTCGAGGCCTGCTTCGCGTAGAGCTGTGGACGGTAAGGGCCTCGCTTGGGGTATGTGCGCATTTTCTTGGGCATCGAGAATGCCAGATATGCCGAGATTGGCATCCAGCAGGCGGATGGGATCAGCCATAACAAACTCCTGGCAAAAAATATTTTTTAATGCTCTGCTCTAATTAGCAAAAAATGTGCCTAAGCTTTGTTAAGCGTTTCCAGGCTGCGCATTAAAAAAATCGCGGCATTTTCAAGGGCAGCCGCTGTGGCTGTATTTTCCAAAAAGCGCGTTAAGACAATCAATTGATCGCGATAGACGCCTGCCCAGACTTGAAAGGGATGGACATGTTTATAGTGACAATAGCTTAAAGCACGTCTTGCCAGATCTTTAGCATGACTTGGCAGCACATTTTGACTTAAATAGAGCAAGAGTTCTGCTTGGCCTGATTGGTTACTAATTTCAATGTAGAGACGGCCTACATCGGCAATATCTAAAGCAGCAAGACCTGCAGCATTCAGTTCAATGGCTGGTAAACTCAAACGCTGGGAAAATTGTTGAAGCACTTCGTCAAAGTACATACAAAATCCTTAAGATTGCGCAGCTAACAGTTCATCTTCTTCATTGACAGCCTGATCCACAGCACCTTGAATGGCGCCAATAACTTTAGTGCGAGCGTCGTCTTTATCAAACACTAAGGGCGAAAAGGAGCGTACATTTTGTAAGAGTTCTTGTAAGAATAAAATGCGGTGTTCGAGATCAGGGGCTTTGGCTTTGCTAGCCAAGGTATCCACTTGACTGGCACTGATATAATTTTCGCCGCCTAATTTAAGAAGATTGCCCAAGAGATCAATACTTTTGAGATCACTTTGGGTGACATGATGCACAGAAGACCAGCGTTCCATTTGGGAGTCACAGAGGGCATGGGCACTTTGAAAGCTGCGCAAACGTCCAATATTGTGATTGACTCTTTCTAAGGCTACTTGCTCGGTACTTGGGCTATCACACGCCATATCCGCACCTAGGGCACTATAGAGAAATTCCACAGCCTTATCGAAATTATCTGCAAAATTTGTATGAATATAGTTATAGAGATCAAGCACACTATTAAATTCTAAGACGGCTTTGCGGTAGGTTGTCCCAAGCTCTCCCGCGCCACCTAGTGATACATAGCCTTGGGCAGCAGTAAGTGTTCCACAAATGCCAGCGCGAATGGCTGCCCCATAGCGCAGATCCATAAGTCTTAAGGCTTCATCAACTTCTTGGATAAGCTTTGGATCCGCACCTTTACGAGCTAGTTGCTCGCGGGCCTCATCTAGTGCAGCCCAGGCTTCAGCTGGCTCTTTATGGCGCTCAAAGCATTCTTCAAGGATATCATCATGCTCAGGTTTGGCAGTAATAGCATTTAAGAAGTCTTCAGTAGATTCAGCATCTTGGGTCGCAGCAATATTTTTAAAGGCTTTAATGCGCTCTTTAAGTGTTTTTTCCAATTGATCGCGTTCTTTGCGATTTTTTAAGGAGTAATCATTAGATGTTTTGAAATTGTAGCTTAATTCTTCAAGGGCATCTTGGAGCACAGATTGGGGGGAGATGACAGTCACTACCGCTTTGCCGATGAGTTTTCCTGGAGAACCGTCTACAGCGGTAGAGGTAGGCATTTGAGAAGTTGGGGCCGTGGGCGCTTGACGCGAAATTTCGTTGAGCATGCAGCTATTCTCCAAAATTAAAAACTATTATTTGGTGCTGGCAAAGCGAGAACTTGCTAAGTGTAGCGAAACTGTGCTTTTATTGCAAAGCATAAGGAAAGGTGCATCAGCCTCCTTACAAAAATGACGAAGGTCTAGGCTTAAGTGATACAGATGTGACGAAAGCTGATCCTAAGTTTAAGATAATTGCTACATGTAACGGTTGGCATAGCCTTTGCTTTAACCTAAGAGAGCTGCACCTCAACGAAACCGTTGTTGTTTGTGGCAGGGTGGCGCTTCCATCTCTTTGGTGATCTATTTTGTATGAGAATAAGCGCTTATGGCTTACAATTTTTAGTATCAAAAGGTGTTACAAGCATGTTTTCAGAAGCGGATAGTAAACGGCAGGATGCAGCCTTTGAGCAATTGAAAGAAGAGTTTTCGCGGTTGGAACAACAAGAGAAAGCCTTAAGAAAGGCCTTAGGTCAACCTGAAGAGGGTACCTTGGATTTTGATCCAAATGATGTTCCCGCTGAGGTTAAAAAGATGTGTGAAGAGGCCCAAGCCCGGGCTAAACGTGAAGGCGCTGCCAGAGCTGCGCAATTTGAAAGTGAATTCCAAACTGCAGCCACACCTACTGGTGCTGCACGTCCTGGTGGCAGACGGCAGGGGATTATGCGGATCTAAGGGGGCTTGCATGTCACAAGATGCAGAAATAAAACCAAGAGATATTCAAGAGATCTTAAATGCCATTGTGGAGCTGACAGGTGAGAGTTTGGCAACCGTCCAAGCCCTCTATGAACAGGCGAAACATGGTGCTACCATGGCAGAGATGTTTAAGATCCCCCAAGAATCCTTGGATGCTGGATATGTCCTAGCTTGCTCCTTATTTACTTCAGGCAAAATCCATGATGCCGAAATTATGTTTCGGGCGTTGTGCCAATATGATGAACGGCAACCCAAAAATTGGTTGGGCTTAGGCTGCTGCTTTGAAAAACAAGGCGGCTATGAAGAAGCCATTTTTTGTTACGCCCATTCTGCTGATTTAGATACTTCACCAAATCCTAAGACCTTATTTTTGTTGGCCCAATGTTGTTGTGCTGTGCGCCGCTTGGATGCAGCCAAAAAGGTCTTGTCCCTAGCAGTCACGGTCGGCGACTCTAATGATCCAGGCCAGATGCGATATCGGAAGCTTGCTCAAGAATTATTATCCAATATAAATGCCGAGTGATTCTCTGCATTATTTGGCTCCCAAAAATCTTCTTGAAGGAGGAAAGCGCAAATTCCAAAGTTTTTGGAATTTGCGCTAAGCAAGTATGTCGCAAATTAATACGTCAAATACTCCGCTGCAACAGACACCAACTAATACGAATATTGACAATATAGACCTTATCAAACAAACCCAAGTTCTCGCTGAATTACTACAAGGGTTAGATAGTCTTCCACCTGAAGCCCAAAAGCAAATTAAGAGTGCCCTAAAAGATTTACCGCAATTAGAAATGCCGAAAACACTTGCTGCAGGTACCAGTTCTATAGCTCTCGATATCTTAATTGACGCCCTAGGTGATAAGGTGCGCCAAAATGAGACCAAGACTGGTTTAGCAACAATTAAAGCCAATGCTGCAGTCAGGGAAGCTAAGAATCAAGAGAAGATTGAGAAACTCCAAGAGCAACTCGAGAAGCTTGAGAACAAAAGTTTTTGGGATAAATTGGCAGATGTCTTCAAAGTTATTGGCATGGTGGCTGCTGTCATTGGGGCTGCGGCTTTGTGTGCCACAGGCTTTGGGGCCATTGGGGCACCAGCGTTAATTTTAATGGGGGTCTGCCTGTTTAATCAGGTGGCCGATAGTGTGGGCCAGGCTGTGAGTGGTCACGGCTGGGGCTTGACTAGCGCCATAGGCTGGGTGGTTGGGAAGATCTCAGGTTCTGAAGAAGCTGAGATGTGGACCAAAATGGGCTTAGATGTAGCCTTATCTATTGCAACCATTGCGGTTAGTTGCGGTGCAGGGTCTGGGCAGGCTGCAAGCTCTGTTGCTAAAACTGTTGATACAGCGACTAAGATTGCCAATAATGTCGCTAAGGCCGCCAATGTTGTGCAAAATGCTTCCACCCTTGCGCAGGGAGGCGCTACAGCTGTTAGTGCTTCTTATACCTATGAAGTTGCAGAAATGCAGGCTGATCAAAAGCGCTTGGAAGCCATTTTGGAACAGATTAGAATGGTCAATGAGCTTGTCACTGAACATATTAAGCGTCAGATGGAAGAAGGTCAGAAAAATACCGAAGCCGTCACTGATATTGTCAAAGAAAATGCCGCGACACAGACAGCTATTTTGACAGGTGGTGCCGCCAACATGGCGTAGGAGTCTAATTATGGTTAATGAAATTGGTAATAATTATAATCAAAATTTTCCCACCTATCTTGACAATGCAGGGGCTGCAGGTGCTGCCAATGGCACCCAGAAATTGCAGGATAATTTAGATCTGAATTTGCTGCAAAAAATTAAATCAGGTGATAAGTCAAATAATATCTCTGAACCTGATCAGCCTCCTGCCAATGTCAATATGCAGAGCTTGCAGAATTGGATTGTGGCAACACCATCGCCAGGTTGTGCCTTAGCTGCCATTATGGTCAAAGAAGCTGCCCAGCAAAATGAACAGAATCAGCAAGGGATTATGCAACAAACTGAGGCTGTGCAAAAAAATATTATGGAACAAGCAGATAATATTCATTCTGCGGCCGTAAAGCAGCTTGTGGGCACCCTTGTGGGTGTTGCAGCCAATAGCATCTGTGCGACCATTTCTTCATTTCAAACCCTCAAGGTTGATGCCAATGTAAGTCAGAATGCCTTTCAACAGGCCATGGTTAAACCCAATGCTGTAGCCCAAGGCGGACGTTTGGCTGATCAAACTTTTAATGCTCTTGGTAACTATTTAAGTGCCCGCGACCAGGCAGATAATAAGCGCCTAGATGCTGCCATTGAAGGCCATCGCAGTATTCAAGAGTCTTTACGTAATTCACAGCAAATGCAACGGGATTTAATGAGTAAATCACTTGACTTTATTAACTCAATGCAAGCCAATACCAACCAAACACGTGCTAAGATTTTAGTCTAAGTTTGACCTCGAGCTATGCTTTAACTTATACAAGCTACCTTGCGCGTCTATTTTTTTCTAAGGAAGGATGGTATGGCTCAAAAGGCTGGGGTAAACGAACAAGAATTTCAGCAAATTTCTGCAGCCCTCCACCGTGGCGTGGAAGAAGCGGCAAAAGCCGTGGGGTTAACGCCTGAAGAGTTAGACGCTTTACGCGAGGGTCTTCAAGCCGGCGTGCCCTTATATCAAATCAGAGGCATTGAAGAAAAGGTCATGGAAGCCAGGTATGCCGTAGCTTACCAATTATATGCAGCCGGCAATTATAAAGCGGCTGAAAAAGTGTTTCGCTGGCTTTGTTCCTATGATCATGAAAGCTTCAGGTTTTGGATGGGGGAAGGAGCTTGTCTGCAGGCTCTAGAAGAATATGAAGAGGCTATTGCCGCCTATCAAATGGCTTCCCTCTTTGAGGGCATGCAAGATCCAACACCATTTTATTATTGTGCCTTGTGTTTATTGCAGGCAAAACGTAAAGAGGATGCCTGTGTAGCCCTTGAAGCTACATTGACCTTGGCAAATGAGCAGAATGCTGCCCATAAAGAGATTATCGATAAAGCTCAAGCTTTGTTGCAAACACTTGCCCCCAAATCTAAAGCTTAGACCTGGAAGTTGATATGCCGACTATCTTTGAGCAGATTGATGCCTTAAGACAAGCGACTGGTTGGGCACAATTGGCTGATGCTAAACCAGGTCCTACCTGGCACATTGCCTTGGAAGATGATTTAGATGGCGATTTTTTGCCTCTAGGTGATCAGTTTTGTTTGATGCGCGGGCGCGTTATAGGTCTAGCTGCGGGGACGCGTGAGCGGGAGCAACTGATCAGCAAGGCTGCAAGTTTACAAATTGCCTCCATGCGAGCCAGGGCCTCTGTCTTAGCCTATGAAAAAAATGAGAGTGATGAGAGCATCATCTGTTTTCGTCAAGTCCCCTTGTCTTTAGATAAGGCTGCCTTTTTGCGCGAGGTGCAAGGCTGGCTCAATGATTTGGCCTTTTGGAAGACAACCCTTGGGGATAAGGAGGCAAAGCCCACAGGCCCTGTGGACTTTAGTGAGCTCTTTGCAGGCTTAAAAATTTAAGATATTCCTTGCCAAAACCATAAAGGATACATTCTATGCTTGAAGCTGTAGCAACGTCTACATATAAGGATCTGTTTCAGATCGTTGGCAAGCTTGACGAATGGATGGAGCAGGCAGGAACAGGGGCTCTTCCAAGTCAGCCGCCACCGAAGGATTTAGTTGACCAATTTCAAGTGCTCATGGAGCGAACCCAAAATGTAGGTGCAATCGATGCGCCTGAAACTAAGGTTCGAGCCATGAGTCAAGCGGAAATCATCAATCTCGATAAGGGCATGGCCGCTGTTGATAGTGTTAAGCCTAAGTCTGAAGCATTAGAGCTTATGCAAAATCTAGGTGAGATTTTGCAAAAAGAGGCTAATCAACTTTCACCGGCTGATCTCTTGCAAGTGCAACGATTGGCCGGGCTCATCAAGGTGCAAGCTGAGACGGGCAAGAAAGTCTCTGAAGGTGTCAGCGATACCTTGGAACAGTTGCTAGAACAACAAGGTTAAAAATTTCGTTTCAGAAGCATAATCCCAATGCTTTTGGAACTGATAGCGGCCTGCAGTGGTTGCAGGTCGTTTGGTGTCACAGCGAGAGGTAAGCGTATGGTAAAACATACGCTTACTTTTTTTTGCACTATAGCAGAGATAGCTTTTTGAGGTGCAAAGTACATCAGGCAAAAGCAACATTGCACAAAAGTAGATTAGGCTTGATAATTTATATTACGTTTTATTTTTTGTTGTTATTAATCAAATCTCAATGTTCTTTTAATTAATCTTAATTTGTTCACTAATCAGGAATAACTAATCTCCCATGATCAAGAAGGACTATTGCACATAATTTATGCCATGCGCATTCAGCCGCTTCACCATCTTCCATATCTTTGGTTGCAGAAAAAAATGACCACATTGTTTTGGGCTCACTTATTAAGATTTGCAATAACTCTTTATCATGAGCTTTCAATTGTATTTGCTTTAGGCGTAAAAAAGCATAGATTTTTAACAATATGGTAATTCTTGATTGAGCTTCATTAACAGCATCTGTATAAACTGCTAGCATAAAATCTAAAAAATGAGACAAACCATTTTTTTCTGTGATGCTCTCTAGCGCCATATAATAGGCAGATTGATTACGTTTAAGTATATCAGATATACTATACGGTCGTAAAATTTGTTTAGTTCTCACTGCTAAATATTTATCAGCTAACAGTCGAGCCACACGTCCATTGCCATCACGAAATGGGTGAATCGTCACAAAAAATACATGGGCTAAAATACTTCCAAAAGATCTTGGTAATCTTGTTAAAGATTGATTCCAAAAATCTACAAATTTTTGCATTAAGTTTAAAACGAGATGTGCAGGTGGAGCATCATAAACAGAATAACAATTTCCATATACATCTTGTGCATAAACACTTTCAGGATGCTTGCGAATCACACCCCAATCATTTTGCGCATCTGTTTTCATCTTTTGATGTATTTGTAAAATATGCTCAAGAGTTAAATTACTCTGCTCAGTTAAAGCGAAATAAGTTGCTTCTGTGGCATGTTTTTCTTGGATGTTTGCCTTTATTTTAAGCTTGTGAGTCACATTAAATAATTGAGATAAAGACTCACGAAGAGCACGTTTACTTAAATCAATGCCTTCTATATTCCAATTGGCTAAGATTTCATGTGCCAAAATATCTATTTGTTCTTGTTTAGAGAGAGCATGCGTTATACGCAATAAATTATTTTCGGCACTATCAATTGCTTGAGCTATCTTTAAAAAATTACAATTAATAAAAGCAAATGCACACCAATCTTGAGCCTCCCACATCCAACTTCTGTCTTGTGCCTGCGCATGCATATCTAAAGCACCAATCATTATAGGTTACAAAAAAAGCCTTGGAAGAGCCAAGACTTTTTTTGTAACATTATTGCAGGCTTAAGGCCCAGCGCAACACCTCTGCCACAGGCGCAATGAGGTCTTTGGGGATGTAGTTACCCTCAGTCCCTTCATCATAGAGACTGTGCGCTAAAGGCACATTGCGCATGATGGGAATCTTTTCTTCCTTAGCAATGGCAATCATGCGTTTTGCTAGTTCCCCTTCGCCTTTGGCTAAGATCACAGGCAAGGGCGTGGTTTCTTTGTCATAATCAAGAGCTACAGCAATATGGGTGGGATTCACAATTAACACCTTGGCTTTGCGAACCTTGTTCGCTGAATTTTGTCTCAAGAGTTCTTGATGCAATTGTTTACGTTTGCCTTTGATTAAGGGGTCGCCTTCACTTTCTTTAAATTCGCGTTTAATTTCATCTTTCGTCATCATATTCTGCTTGGTGAACTGCCATTTTTGGAAAAAGTAGTCGAGGGCAGCTAAGACACAGAAAATGGAGGCTGAAGTCAAAATGAGATCCAAAGAGGCTTGGCCTAGGACTGACCAAAGGGCGCCAAGATTGCTTTGCGGGATTCTAAATAGATTATGTAAATAGTCTTTAAAGATGATATATACAGCAACTGTAAGTACCGTAACTTTCAGAATATTTTTACACAGTTCAAAAGCATTTTTGACGCAGAAAACCTTTTTGAACCACTGGCCAGGGTTGATATTAGAAAGTTTTGGTGAGGCTGCTTCAAAAGAAAATAACACGCCAACTTGCGCAAGGAGTGAGATTAAGACAACTCCAAGGATAACAGCCACAAAGGGTAAAATAATTTTGAGACTGCCCATCCACACAATGGCAGCAACCTCTTCTAGAGCTTGAGAAAATGGCTGCATAAAGCAGCGATCAATGGTTGCCTGCGTAACATCAAGGAGCGTTTGTCTAATATCGGCACCCAAGGCTAGCAAATAGAGGGCCACAACGATCATGGAGAGGGCTGGCGGCACATCCTGACTTTTGGCAACCTGCCCTTTTTGTCTTGCATCACGTAAGCGTTTCGCTGTAGGTTGTTCGGTTTTTTCATCAGCCATGTGAGCTGCGACCCTAAAGTTTGAAGGTTCGGCAAGATAGTTGCATAGAGAATATTAACGTTTTCTTGGCTGGGCATCACGCCTGCTGCGCTCGAGCGACCTGAGCTCTTTTTTGGCATCACTATCGCCATTTTGCGCAGCCAAGCGGTACCAGCGTACGGCTTCTTGGTGATTGGCTGCAACCCCTGTGCCTTGATCATACATGACCCCTAAGCTGTATTGGGCCGCAGGTTCATTTTGTACAGCAGCCTTTTGATACCATTCAACAGCCCGTTCATAGTCTTGGGGAATGCCGCGCCCCTGTTCATACATGACGCCTAAATTATATTGGGCCACAGCATAGCCTTGCTCGGCAGCGCGTGTGTACCAATAGAGGGCTTTTTCTGGTTGTTGTGCAAAGCCTCTACCTTCTGCATAGAGAAACGCTAAATTATTTTGCGCCTTGTAATGTTCCTGTTCGGCCGCTTTTTCAAGCCAGTGGGCTGCTTGAGTATCACTTTGCAGCTCGCCTTTGGAATTTAAGTAGATCCAGCCAAGGGAATATTGGGCATCGGCGAGCCCCTGGTTAGCTGCTTTGGTGTAAAAGTCAACGGCTAATTGTTCATTTTTGGGCACACCTTTGCCGTGGGCATACATAAAGCCTAAATTGTATTGGGCCACAGCAATGCCCTCATCAGCTGCCTTTTTGAACCAGGTGGCCGCCTGACTTAAGCTGCGTTTGGTGCCCTGACCTTGCGCCAAAGCTTTGCCAAAGGCCACTTGCGCCCGCACATCCCCTTTTAAGGCGGCCTTGCGGAAGAACTCGGCAGCTGTGTAGAGGTTTTTTTTCACCCCAAGCCCCTGTTGATACAGGTAGCCTAACACATACATGGCCTCAGGGTGTTCTTTTTGGCTTAAGGGTTTTAAGAGCTTAATGGCGGCCTGGTAGTCTTTGGCATCAATAAGTTCTTGGGCCTTTTGGAGATCTTGCCCAATAAGGGCTTCTTGGTCTTTTTGGGGAACTTCTTCTGTTGTTTCTTGGGGTGTTTTCGCAGCAAGGCTTGGGGCAATAGACCCCACACATAACATTAGGGCCAAGAGCCCCAAAAAAATGCATTTGTTCATAATTTTTTTAAAAGACGCAACCAAAGTAGGTTAGTGTTGGGTGAAGTTTCGGCAAATTCGGCACAAAAGGCACGGCGTAACCGTTGAATGGGTTTTGTCTGCCACCATTTAGGTATATCTTTATAGATCTCTGCCACACGTTTAGCACAGGCTTCAGGCGTTGCAAACCAGATGCCGACAGCTTTGAATTCTTGAAGCCACTCATTGCAATAATCTGTAAGTGGCCAGTGATCTTTGTTCCAAAAAAGCAGGTGAGGAATATTGGCAACTAATGCTTGGAGCCAGGTTGTGCCATGGTGATCTAGGATCAGGAGTCTTGATTTGAGCATCTGGGGTTCTAGTGGTCCCTGGCATTTTTTAAGATCGGCCACGTTTTTTTGCACATAGTCCCAGTCTTTAAGTGTACCTGGGAGGGTAAAATAGGGGCGGTAGAGGGTTTGTGCCACAAGGTCATTGGGTAGAGCCTTAAAAAATTTAAGTTTGGCAGAGCGGTAGTCTACAATTTGCCAGGGGGTGGGGTGGGAATCAAGCCTATAGCCAAAGAGTGGCATTTCCGTACCAATAAAGAGGATTGTTGGGTTATTTGCGCCACACCAAGCATTGTGTAAGGGGGTTAGTTGCGGGTAGGGGATGGGCTTAAAATTGCCAGCAATACCTGCATATTCATGCCAGCCCCAAGTGAGAAACACATGTTGGCTATATTCCACAAGGGCTGTGCGACAGGGATAGCGGATTTGGCCGTAGTTGCCACCATGTTGCACAAAGCCAATTCTGTTGCCGGCCCCCCGCCATCTTGCTAACCTTTGCCGGTAGTTGCAATCTTCATAAGCGCTAATACTGGCCAGGCGTAATCGAGGATAGCTAACTTCTTTAAGCTTTTTTGGATGCTTGAGTGATTTAATTGATGCAGGCAGGCACTGCAAAATAAAAGGCAGGAGATCGCCTGGCAGCTTTAAGAGCTCGAGCTCTTTTGTTAAGGGCGCCGCATCCTGCAAAAGTTGACTTTTGTCATGGCCAAAACTTGGGTGCCTAAGAGCCCATGAGAAGCGCAGACTCTGCCAGAGACTGAAACCTTTGAGATGGGGCACATATAAGAAGCTTAAAAAATGTTTAACTAGCCTTTTGATACTAAAAGCTTCTGTTTTAGCAGGATAGCTTATCACAAGAGGCTTTACGGTTATAAGCTTCCAAGTTTTAGGAAGCAGCGCTTTACTTAAGAGGGTTGAAAAGAGTAAGTGATTAAAAGGTATCCCCAAAATACCTTGCAGCATGAGGGTTTCTTCTGTGGCAAAATTAAGCTTAGAATGGGCCACATCAACTATCTCGATATTTAAAGCATCTTTGCCCCACACATCCATCATGAGTTGAATGCGTGACCAACGCTCTATAATTTGCTCAGCGACCAAGGCTAGCCACGGTAAAAGGAGAAATTCCCAGTAGCTTGCAGGCAGATTAGATTCTGGGGCAATCTTGGCGACAATTTTGGGCAGATAATCCTGACAGAGAGCTTTGGTTTGGGCAATTGCCAATTCTAAATTCTTAGATTGAGCAAAGGGTTCTGGAGCTATTTTAAAATTGTGCGCCTCTTCTAGTAACTCTTCTGGCAAACACCAGGGGCCAGCTATGCGGATCAATTTTGGATCATATTCTTTGGCAATAGATCCTAAAATTAAGGTATCTGCCATTAACTTAAGTCCGCCCAAGTTAGTACAGTGTCTTCAGGTAAAGTGTGTCTAGCCTTCTTGCCAAGTACTTCGTCATAACACCTTGGTGAAATGCCGTGGGCTGGGCGTTTAAAAGTAAGATCAGCTTCTTGTATAATTTGGCCAGCCTTGATTTCGCGTGTGGTCACAAGGGAGCGTCTTGCATGACATCTTGCTGGTTCTTCGGATGCGAGGGCCTCGATTTTAAACTCCCCAATGCAGCTAAAAATTTCTGTGAGAGATTGTTTAAACGCACGTAAATCTTGCGAGTCCATGGCATGATAGTGATCATTGCCTGGCAGTGTTTTATCGTGGGTAAAGTGTTTTTCTAGAATCCTAGCACCTAACAGGGTCGCAATTTTTAAAATATGCATATCTCCAGGCAAGGTATGATCGGAATAGCCAATCACATGTCTTGGGAAGACTTGTTTTAGAGCTGGAATCATGCCAAGGCGTGCATTGTGATCTTCAGTTGGATAATTTAAGACACAGTGTAATAAGGCAAGGGGGTTTCCTTTTTGCTCAATCCATTCGACAGCTTCGGAAATTTCATAGAGGTGTGCTGCGCCTGTGGAGAGGATAATGGGTTTTTGAAAATCACAAATGAACTTAATAAAGGGTTTATTGGTTATATCAGAGGAGGATATTTTAAAAACATCCATTAAGTCATTGAGAAAGGTGGCTGATTCCACATCAAAGGGGGTGGATAAAAAGGTAATGCCAACTTGATCACAATAGGTTTTGAGACTTTCAAATTCTTTTTTCCAAAAACTATCGTGCTTTTTAAAGAGCGCATACTGGCTTAAGGTTGGCTCTTTTTTGGTGTCCCAATAGGCAGGCGAATCTTTAGAAGCCAAAGTTTCAGCCTTATAACTTTGAAACTTAATGGCATCAGCACCGCCCTGGGCCGCTAAATCAATCAAACGTTTGGCTGTATCTAGGTTGCCCTCATGGTTGACGCCAGCCTCAGCTATAATATAGGGCATGAGAAATTGTGTTTGCGGGAGAGGTGTAAAAAGATCTGTCTGCATGCGGTCTCCTTCAAGAGGTCATTTTGGGGCTGCTTTTTTTAAGTCTATCCCTTTATGTAAGCAATGCAAAGTTTGCTTTTGTAGATTTTTTCTATAAAATAGCGACAGCAAAAATTTTTCAGAGGCAGCTCTTAAGAGTTTTGGCAAAAGCACGATTAAATAAACGCAGTATGTGCAAAGTTTTTTTCAAGTCTTTAATATCGATCCTACAGTTTCAGGGAAGAAACAATAGGTAGGTCTACCATGGCTAAGACAATCCGTACTTACTTTCACCCAAGACGACAGGATGTCAGTCAAGGGCAGATGTTGGTCGAGCTGTATGACGGTGCCTTGCAGTATTTAAGGCAGGCCCGTGATCAAATGGTGGCGCAACGCTATTCAGCCCGCAATATGCTTTTAAATTGCGCCATTGACATCATCGAAGAATTGGCCAAATCTTTAGATACCCGTTCAGGCGGCGATCTTGCTGTGAAGTTAAACAATCTCTATCTCTTATGTTCTTCACGCTTGCTCCGCGCCAATCAGCGTATGTGTCTTGATGATTTAGATGCAGTAGTAGCTATTTTAAAGCGATTGCGTGCCGCTTATGCGCTTTTTCCGGGGCTAGAGCAGAAGTCACAAGGCTCACGTGTTGCTAGCGAGTAAAATAAAGTATTGCGCTTAAAGCCAAAACTTGCTGCAGAATTTTTTCCTGTTAGGCAGATAGCACAAGAGTTGTTTGCTTTGAACGATATATCAAGAGATAATAGCATTTTTTTAGCAAGACGTGATTTTAGTTATTTAATTTTTTTAGATTATTTTATGTATCTAACGTCGTTAAATTCTTAAGCAAACTCCTTTGGGCCAGGGCAAAATTTTCTACATTGACAAACGATGGGAAAAATGTTTCTTAGACAGAGGTTGCAACACACCGATAATACGTTTTGTCGCTTTAGTGCTGCAGGATAGTTTTTTTGAGAGGTTAGTTCATGTCCAAGTCCATTTATGTGGGGAATCTTCCCTGGTCGGCTACTGAGGATGAAGTGCGCGAGTTGTTCGCAGAGTACGGGGAAGTGCTTTCTGTTAAATTAATCAACGACAGAGAGACCGGTCGCGCTCGCGGTTTTGGTTTTGTCCAAATGGAAGATGCGGGTGCTGATGAAGCTATTAAGAATTTAAATGAAAAGGATTTCAACGGTCGTTCTTTACGTGTCAATGAAGCGAAACCGCGTGAGGCACGGCAAAATCACTTCTAAGCCCCATATATAGCACGACAATTTCCTCAGTTTGCCCAAAGGCAGCTGTTTTATATATGCAAAAAAAAAAAGTTCTGGATGACTATCCAGAACTTTTTTTTTCACATATTGACTTCTGATGGCGGATACTGCTCATCCATTGCTTTGTTGACAAAAGCTGTGCAGGCCGAGAGATAGGTTAAATAGGCAATGCCAGTAGGGCCGTTGCGTTGTTTGCCGATAATGATTTCCGCCTCGCCATTGGGGGGACGGTCAGCCGGCTTTTTAAATTTATACACATCATCGCGATAGATAAACATAATAATGTCGGCATCTTGCTCAATGGCACCAGATTCGCGCAAATCTGATAATTGGGGGCGTTTATCTTCACGGCCCCTTTCTTCAACCTTGCGGTTTAATTGTGAGAGAGCGATGACAGGAATATTAGCATCTTTGGCAATGGCTTTTAATGTACGCGAGATATCAGAAATTTCTAGTTCGCGCGAGTCTTTGCCTCTTGGACTATGCATTAATTGCAAATAATCGACAATTAAAAGCCCAATATTATGCTTGGATTTAAGACGTCTCACCCGAGCACGTAAATCTAAGGTCGAGAGATAGGCTGTATCATCAATAAAAATTTTCGTAGAACTTAAATCATTCGCTGCATTCTGTAAGTTATACCAATCATCGTCGGTTAAATCTTTTGGGCGACGTAATTTACTCATGCTCACATGACTGCGCAGGGCTAGCATGCGTTTCACAAGTTGTTCACGGCTCATTTCAAGGGAAAAAATCGCCACAGCGGTATTTTGCAGGGCCGCATTGACGGCCAGGGAGAGGGCAAAGGCCGTTTTGCCCATGGCAGGACGGGCAGCCACAATGATGAGATCAGAGGGTTGCAGACCTGCTGTTAATTGATCCAATTGGGTAAAGCCTGTGGGCACACCTGTCACTTCCCCTGAACTAATTCTCGATAGATTCTCAAAGAGTTTTTCTAAAGTGATATTAATGGGTTCCAGGTTCTGCTGATCAATGCGTTGCGCAATCATAAAAATGGCTTGTTCCGACTCATCTAAGAGTTTGCCGAGATCATCGGCAGCGGGATAGCTATTTTCGATAATCTGCGCACAGGCTTCGATTAGGCGGCGTTGGATGGCGCGATTGCGCACAATGCTCGCATAATGTGCTCCGTAGGCGGAGCTGATCATGGATTTGGCGATTTCCGAAAGATAGGTGATGCCGCCGGCTTGTTCCCAGAGATTTAAGACGCGCAGCTGTTCATTGACGCTCGTAATGTCAATGGGTTTATTGGCATTATAGAGGGTCAAGATGGCCTCAAAGATGGCTTTATTGCGGGCGTCGTAAAAATCTTCTGCGGTCTTTAGTAAAGTGATGATGGCAGCAATAGCTTCGGGATCATTGGTCATAGCTGCGGCTAGAGTCGAGACTTCTGCTTGCTCACTGTGGGGGAGCACGCGATTTAAGAGATCGATCTGGGCGCGGGCCATGACATCTGAGGCTTTTTTAGGGAAGGCTCCCCCGGCAGGGGAGCCAGATGTATTAGCTTGCGTCATGAAGCTTAGGCTTCAGATTCTTCTTTGGGTGTTTCTGCTTCAACCGGTTGATGGTCAGAGACAACCTTAACCGTAATGACAGCAATGACGCTGGCATGCAAACGAATGCGCACAGGATGTTCCCCAAGGGTTCTAATAGGCGCATCCATGAGGATACGTCTACGATCCACCTCACAGCCAAGTTCACTTAAAGCATCACCAATGATGGTCGATGTTACAGAACCATAGAGCTTGTTGTTTTCACCCACATGCATGGGGATGACCACATCCAAGGCTTCCAGGCGGCTGGCAAGGCTTTGGGCATCGGTGCGCAGCGCATCCATTTTGGCCTGCAATTTTTTGCGCTCCAGCTCAAAGGCTTTCAAATTGGCAGGACTGGCCACCATGGCGAGACCTTGGGGCAAGAGATAGTTGCGGCCATAGCCAGGTTTCACATTGACAATATCGCCCAAGGTACCGAGATTTTCTACGTCGGCGCGAAGAATAAGTTTCATGAGGCGCCTCCTAAATCAAGCTCTTTTTCTTGACTTGGGAATCATGGGTTGCGGTGTAGATGAGCAAGGCCATCTGCCGCGCCCGTTTGATTTCGCGGGTCAAGAGACGTTGGTGGTGGGCGCAGGTACCGGTAATGCGGCGGGCGATGATTTTGCCCCGCTCATTGACAAAGTCGCGCAAAATATCAGGACGTTTATAATTCAAAGGTAATTCACTGTCAGCACAAAAACGGCAATATTTGCGTCTGGGTGCAAAACGTTTTTTATAAGGCATTAGGCTACCTCCTCGTCCGCATGTTCGGCGAGTTTAACTGTCATAAATTTGAAGATGCCATCACTATTGCGGATATTGCGCTCCAATTCAGCCACAAGCTCAGAGGGGCCCAAATATTCTAAACGCACATAATAACCACGCATAAGTTTATGCACAGGATAGGCAAGATCTTTCATTCCCGCTTAGATAAAAGAGATCCAGGTTGTAGATTGGCGCAAAATTTTATTAATTAAGCGTAAAAAAAATCTGCATAATCTTAGAATCATTCAACCAATCTCTTTATCTTGTTCACGTTAAAACGCAACTTTTAACGCAGTCTTACAATTACTTGCAGACCTCTCATGCTTTCACATGAGCGCAGACTATATCTTCAGCCAAAATACATTGGCGCAACATTTTTCTTCAGGCGTAGGCTTCCTGTTTTACTCTCCCTCAAGGAGATAGTCGTTGGGGGTTCTCCATGCTTGGAGCCAAGTTTAGGAGTTTCCCTGCTAAAGACCCATTGCTGTTGACACTTAGGACGGATCTTGAGATCCGCTTGTTTGCACCTTATGTCATCCTTACGTTTTTTTTGCTTTCGCGCCTGTTGCAGCTTATCTTTTCAGATTACTGTTTCGGTGTAAGGCTTTAGGGCTTCAAAGCATTTAACGTTGAGTTTACACCTCTTGAAAGATGTAAAGGGTATTCTGTTCTGTTGAAAAAATATATCTGTTTAAGAAACAAGTATTTTTTTTAACAGTTAGTTTGCCCAATGGTCGGTAGCGAGCATTTTGCCGTTTTCGCGTTCAATGATACCCGTTAAGGTCGTAAGTAAGGTTTCTCTCACATCTGCTGTCAGCTCAGGGGAAAGCAACAGCAGAGTTTCAAATTTGCGCATGAACACATCTCCTTATGGTTGTTTGCACAGTCCATGCAGAGCGCATGAACAAGGGAAGACTAAACTAGGTCTAGAAGCGCTTTTCGTCAAGGGGGAGCATGCTTTAAGGCCTGGGTTGCCCCTTGTCTTGCCATTCGGCAACGGGGGCTATGAAAGTAATGGTGAGATATTTGTCGCGGACAACTTCTTCAATGCCAATGAGGTCGCGTGGGGCTTGGGCTAGGATTGTATAAAAGCTATAGTAGTTATCTAGAAGGTGCTCGCGATCATCTAAATCAAGATATAAATAGGTTGTATTGAGATCAGCAGCAGTGCGGCGCACAAAATTGTTCACAGCTTTTCTAGCACCTTCTTTACCTGAAAGTTTGATTTCAGCAAAGAGATCTAATTCTTGACCTGCGCTGGTAATTGCTACAGGTATATAGCGGTAGCCAGAATCGAGCCATTTATCAATGAGGGAGTGCACTTCAGGTGTTTCAAGATGTGCCAATTGGACGCCAATTAAGAGTCCACGGCGAAAGATAAAGCGTTGATACCAAGATTCACGAAAAAAAGGGATACTATTGATGCGACAGAGTTGTTGTGGATTGTCTTGACAGGGACTAACTTGCGCAAGTTCTTGCACTTCAGTCATAGGCATTCCATAATAAAATCTATCGTAGAGATAGATCCGGGAGCTGTCATCGGTGCAAGCTTGCAAGGAAAGAAGCAATATCAAGAGAGCAAGCAAGCGTGTGAACATAGGCGTGTGTTGTTAGAGACTAAAAGAACAAAAGTAAAGTTCTGCCGCTGAGACGAGATATCAAAGCGGCAGAACTCTTCTTAAGCTTAACGTTTGGGCAGAGTGGGTTTGGTCTGGGGGACTGTGAGTTCAGTGTTGGGATGTGTAGCGCCACTTACTTGGAGCATGCGGCCCAAATGTTTGCGGACAAGAGCTGTTTCCCCTTCACTGACCTCTGGCATATCTTTAGGTCTAGCCCCCTTAGTGTCAGCGCCTTCAGCAACTATAACTAAGGCTGCGGCCATGCGGCCCATGACACAAAAAAAGCGTCTAGGCTCAAAGCCATGGGCTTGTACCCAACTTGCAGCTTGCTTTGAGTATGCAAAGTCTGGGCGATTGTGAGTTAAGGTCGGATGGGCTTCTTCGTGGGTTTGTCTAGCCCAGGTGCGAAATTCTGGCACGAGCTTAAGGAAAGCCAATAATTCTTTTTCTGTGGTTGGCCCTTGATTGTCATAGACAGTGAGCGATCTGGCCCAAATATTTGGCGTGCAAATTACGCAAAAAAGAAGAATGGTTAAGCTTAGGATGCGCCAAAGGGGAGCAAAAAAATTGGGCATTAATATTGTACCGCACTGATTTTAGCAAGGCGTGAAATATTATGGTAGGATTCGATGTAGCGTTTGGTGCCGGTTTTGCCGCGAATCACGAGGGATTTCGTCAAGGCATAATCTTGAACATAACGCACGCCTGTGAGAAAATCGCCCCCAGAGATGCCGGTGGCGGCAAAGAAGCAGTCATCAGATTTAATGAGCGAATCTGTGGTTAAGGTTTCGCGCAGGTCAATGCCAGCGTTTTCAATGGCTTCTTTTTCCACATAGGATTGGGGCTCAAGGCGTGCAATGATTTCGCCACCCATGCCTTTGAGGGCACAGGCTGTGATGACACCTTCTGGCGTTCCGCCAACACCCATCATGCAATCAACTTCTGATCTTGAATCATTGGCCATTAAGGCGCCAGCCACATCACCATCGGTCTGCAATTGAATTCTGGCACCAGCTTTGCGAATGGCGGCAATTAAGGGCACATGGCGTGGTTTATCTAGAACAAAGACCAAGAGATCTTGCAAGCGTTTGCCAAGGGCTTTGGCAATATTTTGTAAATTGAGGCTGACCGGCGCATCTAAATCAATGACATTTTTGGCGGCCTCTGGCACAACCAGTTTGCGCATATAGAAACTATGGCCAGGATTGAACATACAGCCACTGGGGGCAACACCAATAACCGAAATGGCATTGGGGCGACCTGAGGCTAGGAGATTGGTGCCTTCCACAGGATCAACAGCAACATCTAAGGCAGGTCCTTTACCTGTGCCGACACTCTCGCCATTGGCGAGCATGGGGGCTTTATCTTTTTCGCCTTCGCCAATGATGATTGTGCCTGTAATATTGAGGGAGGAAAAACTGTTGCGCATGGCCTTCACAGCAGCCTCGTCACCGGCGTTCTTATCACCGCGCCCTAACCAACGAGCCGAGGCCAAAGCGGCCGCTTCAGTGATCCGTACAATGTCCAAGGCAAGATTTCTTTCTGGTGCTTCTGCCATGACGCAAGCCTCCAAAGGTTGTGACTAATAAAATTTGACTAAAATCCACGATTCCCCAAGCAACGCGTGGGAACTTAAAATTTATTTCTCAAGGGCCTTTTAAGTCAAGAAGCAAGGCTAGTGCACATTATGGCCCAGAGCGTTTCAAGTTGGCAATTTTTTTTTGCAACTTCAAGCAAAATTTCTTCAAGTCCGCTTGATTAGTCGAAGCGTTTTTTTTGTTATAAATTTACGGCGAAAAACTCACATGCTTGCCTGTGGGATGAAAGCCGCTTTTTTTAACTTAACAAAAGCATATATTTGATATATAATCTATATAAAGTACAAGAAGGAGGAAACTAATTGTACTCCAGAATTTGAGAGATACTATAATAAAGAAAAAAAACACTAATTTCGTGGATTAAAGCCAATAAAATTAAAATATAAAACAGCGCAATCAAAACTGATTAATAACTGAATATCAAGGAGATTGACTGTACTTCCTTGTTGCAAAACCAAAGTTACCGCTCATGTAGTCGTTGGACTGCTTGGTAATAAAAGTTCTGATTCAAATAGATTTACACCTGGAACTTAAAAAGTCTGAAAATGATGTACGCTTGGTAAGCAGAACCGACTGGCTTTCTCGTTTGAGCAGTCAGAATATAGGTATCTATCTTGGATATAGTTTATGCAAAGCTCATGTGCAATTTGTTAGCATAAGACATGCAACTTGAGCGCATCTTGTATTTCCTCTCTATTATCTTATATCTTCTCTATTCTCTTCTCTCTTATTTACACTAAGTTGCAAGCTATGGATTTAAAATATGGGACAAGTAAGTTTTTCGCCTTCAAGGTGTCATATTGATTTGGCGTGTCTTGCACGCAATTTTGCTAAAATGGGCGATCCTAAGAGGGTCATGCCTGTGATTAAGTCAGATGCCTATGGGCACGGTTTAATGCCTGTGGCCCACACCTTAGATAAAAATGGCTGTACACATTTTGCTGTGGGCACGGTAAGTGAAGGCCGGGCCTTGCGCGAGGCAGGCTTTAGTCAAGATATTGTCGTGCTTTTAGGCGCCTTAAATAGATCTGAGTGGGCAGAAGCTTATAAGTTGCATCTCCTTGTCCCAGTTGTGGATTTTAAAGATCTTGAATTTGTGGGAGAATTAGCTACTGGTGATCAAAAACTGCCCATAGCCCTGGCCCTCAACACCGGTATGGGGCGCCTTGGTTTTAATCTTAATGATTTGGCAGAATTACAAGCAAGGCTTAAGAGCTTACCCCGTCTTGATCCTGTGCTAGCTTTATCCCACTATGCTTGTTGTGATATGCCAGAAGAGCAACATTATACCAAAGAACAGGCCCAAAGTTTTAGCCAAATGACAGAAGTTTTAAAAAGCACGTATCCTAAGTTGCGCTGCTCTTTAAATAATTCTGCGGGCACTATTATGCAAAAAGATGCGGCCTTTGATCTTGATCGGCCAGGGATCACCCTTTATGGGGGGAATCCCTTTGTGGGAACAACTTGGGAGCATCTTGGCTGCCACTTTGAGTGGGTTATGAGTGTGAGTGCACCCATCTTGCAGGTGCGCAAGCTTCAAAAAGGAGAAAGTGTCTCCTATGGTCGTATCTTTAAAGCAGATCATCCCATGACAATTGCCATTCTTGGCATAGGCTATGCAACAGGCTATGCAAGGGCGCTATCTAATAGAGCTTTTGTTGTCATCCATGGTGAGAAGTGTCGCCAGATTGGGCGTGTATGTATGGGCATGATTATGGTCGATGTCTCAAACCTATCTAATAATATTGTTGCAGGTGAGGACGCCTGGATTTTAGGTGGACCTACTGCTATTAAGATCACAGCAGATGATCTTGCCCACACTCTTGGCACCATATCCTATGAGGTACTCTGTTTATTTGGTGCAACCAATGAGCGTATCTATCACTAGGCTTGTTAGTGGTGGTAAGGGATATGTTGCAGAATACATGTAGCTCTATAGAGTTGTTCACACAAAATTAATCTGGCCATTTCGTGGGTGAAGGTGAGGTGCGAGAGTGAGATAATCTCTTGTGCTGCCTTGATGATGTCAGCTGCAAGGCCATAGGGGCCACCTAGCACAAAGCTTAAACTATTATAGGCTGTGGCATCATAGGTTTTAAGCATTAGAGCTAGGTCTTCACTTGTCATGTGTTTACCACCCATATCCAGCACAATGGGGAGATCCTTGGGGTGGAGAGCTTTTTTAAGTAAGATTGCTTCCTTATCTTTGCGTGTCATAATGTCACCTTCGCCATCGCGGACTTCCACCACTTCTAATTTGCGCCAAGGTTTGAGACGTTTTTGATAAAAGCTCACGCCCTCTTGGATAAAGGATTGTTTGAGTTTGCCGACACAAATTAGGCGTAAAGGTTTGCCAGTCATGCGGAGTTTTCCACCTCTTCTTTCTCTGGTTTCTGCCACAAAGTGTCTTGCGGCGGGTGGGGTGTTGTGTTTTCCCACGGAGACCTTTTATGCTGTGGGGTGTGCAGCTTGTAACCATAAGGCTGTGGCTTTAATCTACAAGGTCAAGCACAGATCGTTTCAGAAACCACTCCCCCTGGCCTGTGGGAGTTTACAGCAATTGCAAGCCTATGTGGAGATGGAAGAACTTCCAAAAGCCTTAGTTAGGTTGTGGCCAGGGCCCTTGACGGTTTTAGTGAGACCCAAGACACCTTTTTTGTTAGCCAAAGAGCTCTTAAATCCCTTGGGAGAAATTGCTGTGCGGGTGAGTGCAAGTGTCCAAGTGCAAGC
The DNA here is from genome assembly GCA_017454005.1 of Desulfovibrionaceae bacterium. Taxonomy (GTDB): domain Bacteria; phylum Desulfobacterota; class Desulfovibrionia; order Desulfovibrionales; family Desulfovibrionaceae; genus Desulfovibrio. The sequence continues at coordinate 42,880 of JAFTDU010000022.1, forward strand.
TTTGGCCAAAGCGTTAGACTCCCCAATAACCGTCTCCAGTGCCAATGTAAGTGGCGGAGCGGCTGTACACAACTATCAAGAGATCTCGAAGGAGCTTTGGCAGGGCTTATTGTCCCTTGATGTACCCATAGGTGTGCTAGAACAAAATAATAATGTCTCTTGCTATAACCTGCCATCTACCATTGTACGCATAAAAAAAGTGCGTTTACGCCATAGGGCCACCCATATCATTGAACTCCTAAGACTTGGGGCCATAGATTTTAAGGCTGTGCGTAGGCTAGGTCTACCAGTGCGCCTAAATTGCTTAGAGCCTCAAAAGTAGCGACTAAACATGTTTAAAGAAGTACGCTGCCCTAAATGTGGGCAGACATATCAGGTTTATGCCAATCCCACACCGACTGCAGATGTCATTATCTATGAGCCAGAGTATGGGGTGGTTTTTGTGGAACGCCGCAATATTCCCTTAGGTTATGCCTTGCCAGGCGGCTTTATTGATGAAGGTGAAATGGCCGAAACTGCTGCCAAACGCGAGATGTTGGAAGAAACTGGGTTGGAAGTGGAGCTGATTGGGCTATTAGGGGTCTATTCTAACCCCAAGCGTGACCCAAGATTGCACACTTTAACTACAGTCTATGTGGGTCGCGCCAAAGATGTAAGCAAGTTACAAGCAGGGGATGATGCCAAAAGTGCGGCCTTCTATGCCTTGGATGCCCTGCCAACACCTCTAGTCTTTGATCATGCTAAGATTATGGAAGATTTTTGTGCTTATTTGGATGGGCAAAGGTTCTTGGCAGGTTTATCAGGGGAGGTAGATTAATGGGCTATGCTTCCCTGGCGCACTGTGTCAAGGATTTGGAGGCCCATGGGGATTTACGGAGGATCACCTGTCCCATTGACCCCAAGCTGGAATTAGCCTGTGTGCAGCGCTTGGCCTTTAAGGCTCAGGCGCCAGCCTTGCTCTTTTCCAATGTCACAGGTTGTAAATTTCCCATTTTGGCCAATCTATTTGGCACCAAAGAGCGGCTGCACTTTCTCTTTCGGGAGGAACTTGCGAGTCTTGAAGAACTGCTAGCTTTAGGCGCACGGGTTAAAAGTTTTAACGCTCGTCCCTTTGAAGCCTTCAAAACCCTTGCTAAACATGCCTTTAGTTTATTGCATGCAGGCACAAGGTCAATTCCAGCATCCCAGGCCCGCGTCTTAAGTGCACATTGTCCCTTAGAAGATTTACCCCACATTGTATCTTGGCCCAAAGATGGTGGTCCCTTTATCACTTTACCCCTTGTCTATAGTGAAGATCCAAGTACGCGACAAGCTAATCTTGGCATGTATCGCGTGCAGTTAGCTGGCAATGATTATTTAGAGAATGAGGTAGGCTTACATTACCAAATTCATAGGGGTATTGGCGTGCACCATGCCCATGCCTTAGCCAAAGGTCAACAGTTACCTGTCCATATCTATGTTGGAGGTCCTCCAGCCTTAAGTCTTGCTGCGGTCATGCCTTTGCCTGAAGGTTTCTCAGAATTAAAATTTGCAGGCCTTTTGGCTGGTAGAGGCTTAGGTGTAAGTCATTTGCAAGACTTAGATATGCCTATCTTAGCTGATGCGGACTTCTGTCTTGTGGGCAAAGTCTTGCCACAAACTAAACCAGAAGGTCCTTTTGGGGATCACTTAGGCTATTATAGTTTAGCGCATCCCTATCCGGTGGTGCAAGTAACAAAAGTCTTTCACAGAGCCCATGCCATTTGGCCCTATACTTCTGTAGGTCGCCCACCCCAAGAAGATACCATTTTAGGTGAATTTATTCATGAGCTGACTGCACCCTTGATTGGGAGTGTGTTTCCAGGGGTGAGTGAAGTGCATGCAGTCGATGCTGCAGGTGTGCACCCCTTGTTGTTGGCCTTGGGGGAGGAACGCTATGTGCCCTATGCGGCCAAACGGAAACCACGTGAGATCATCACCCAAGCCTTGCATCTTTTGGGCACAAGCCAAACGGCTCTCGCCAAGTATCTCTTAATTATGGCCCGCGAAGATGTGTTGGGTTTAAGTACGCGTGATGTCAGGGGCTTTTTCAAGCAATTGTTACGGCGCACCCATTTAGAGCGGGATTTACACATCTTAACCCAAGTACCCAATGACAGCCTTGATTATACAGGTGGCGCCTTACATGAAGGCTCCAAACTCATTTGGGCTGCAGCAGGTGAGGCCTGGCGGACGTTGGGCAGTGACCTGGCAAGTCTCACACTCCCCCAACGCTTTACAAGCGCTAGGCTCATAGATCAAGGCATTGTGACACTCAAAGGCCCAAAACACACCCAGGCTGCAGGGGTAGTTGATGCTGATTTAACCGATTTAGCAGCCCATTTGGGCGCGTGGGAGGCGCGAGAATGCTTTCCCTTGGTCATTGTGGCCGATGATCCAGATTTTGTAGCCAAGGATTTTGCCAATTTTTTGTGGGTGACCTTTACGCGTTCTGACCCAGCCACAGATCTCTATGGGCCAGCTATTGCAACATCTGCCAAACATTGGGGGTGCACAGAACCACTCATTATTGATGCCCGCAAAAAGCTCTTTCATGCACCTGTCTTAGAAGATGATCCCCAAGTCTTAGCCCGGGTGCTGGAACTTGGGGCGAGTGGGGGACCCTTGGATGGCTGCATTTAAGCTTGTGCAGATGGAGGGCTTTGGCTATGACCTTAAAGCCAAGACGCAACAAATTATAGCGAAGGCGCAAGCGATTGGAGCAGGCGTGCATTTCCTCTCCCTTAATGCCTTGTGTCCCTTAGATTTGTTTAAGCTGCAGTTTGCCAACGCCTATCTAGAGCATGTGCCCCAAAGTCTTGAATTAATTGCAAAGAGTCTAGATGCAAGTCAAGAGCTTTTCTTAGTTACTTATACTTCTGATTGTAACTTAGCGCTCTATAAGCTGACACAGCAGCAGATTACTTGTTACCCTCTCAAGTTACAATTATGTGATCCCCATTTTACCCTTGGCTATAGTTATCTTGAGCATGCATGTTGCGTAGTGGTGCTTTTTGGAGATGTGTGCAGAGATCTTAAATTATTTGCAGAAAAATTTTTGCAACTGATGCAGCATGAGGCGCAAGTTATAGAAAATATTGTCATTATTGCGGCACTTAATTGGGTTTTGCCAGGTACAAAGCCTATCGAGACCTGTATTTTAGATCTAGCTTATCACTTAAAACGGCCCATCTTTTTTTTAAATAGTCTTGGGCTAGATTTGGGCCGCATGTATTATGGGGCAAGTTTTATTGCAGGAAGTGCTGGCACGCTTTTAGCTAAAGCTAAGTTCTTGAGAGAAGATGTGCTCGCGCCAAATATTAATATAATTTGCCAAGACCAAGAGCCCTTAGAGCAATTATTTCTTGTTTTAGTCGCAGGGCTCAAAGCCTTTTGCAAAGAGGTTGCCTGCAAGCACCTTTTTCTGGGCCTTTCAGGCGGCCTTGACTCAGCTTTAGTTCTAGCCATAAGTGCCAAGGCGTATGCAAAAGACAAGATCACGCCAGTGCTTATGCCCTCCCCCTTTAATGCCGCAAGTTCAACTCAAGATGCCCTAACCCTGTGTCACAATTTGCAAATTGCGCCACTTACTCTGCCCATAACACCAAGTTTTGATCTCCTGCAAAATGAGCTTCAAGAAGCTTTGAGTCATTTTGAGACAAGCGCCAAAGACGTAACATTTGAGAATATGCAAGCCCGCATTAGAGGCTTGTTCCTTGTAACCCTTGCCAACAGGGCCCAAGGCATTGTGCTGAATACCAGTAATAAAAGTGAAATTGCCATGGGCTATTCCACTCTTTATGGAGATACGGTTGGCGCCATTGCTGTGCTTGGCGACCTACTTAAGACCCAAGTCTATGCGCTAGCGCATTGGTATAATGAAACTCAGATATCTGGCTTAATTCCTGAGACTATTTTGACTAAGGCCCCATCGGCAGAACTTAGACCCAACCAAAAAGATACAGACTCATTACCCGAATATGCAATCCTTGATCATTATCTAGAAGAGATCTTTCAAGGCAAGGTACCAGAAGATACACAAGGATTGGCAATTTATAAGCAGGTACAGAGCCAAGAGTTTAAACGGCTGCAAGAACCACCTGCACTCATTGTGTCCAATTATGCTTTGGGGCACAGTGTACGTTTTCCGTGGCTTGGGCGGTTTAAGTAATTATCTTGTGTTGCGAAATGTTTGCAGATAGTTATTGAAGATAAATAGTTTCCAAATTGAGCACAAGCTAATTGGAAAAACATTGCAAGCGGTTCACTAAATAGCAGCATATGTTTTGATAATTTGGCATAACTTGTATTGTGTAAGATGTATAATAATTTAGCATATCAATACTTACGTTGCTACAATTTAAAAATGTCAGCATCAAGATAATTGCAAGATGCATCATGTTGCCAAGATATGTGTGTTGCAATTAAAAGCGTATAAGATCTCTAAGAGCTTTTTTTAGACACACCTCTCCACTTAAAATCATGGTGTAGCACAGAGAGTTGCTAAACTAACATCTTTTTGCACCAACAATACTTATGCCTTACAAGACTGTGACTTCTCATGCCAAAAGAGAGTGCATCTACCTTGCATTGGGGGCAGCTTGTAGGTAATTTGGGCCGATGAATGCACCTATTTTTCAAATTGAAGCTCAAGATGGTGCCGCACGGGCAGGGCTGCTTGCAACCCCCCATGGGCTGATTGCTACTCCTGTTTTTATGCCTGTGGGCACAGTTGCAAGTGTCAAAGCTATTGCGCCTGATGATCTTGCCAAGATGGGAGCTAGTATTATTCTTGGCAATACATATCATTTATATTTGCGACCTGGTGACGCATTGATCAAACGTCTCGGCGGCCTACATAGATTTGCTGCTTTTCAGGGCGCCATTTTAACAGATAGTGGCGGCTTCCAAGTTTTTAGCCTAAAGAGCTTACGCAAAATAACAAGTGCTGGTGTTGAATTTCGTTCTCATCTTGATGGTTCCAAGCATTTTTTTACCCCTGAGCGCGTTTTAGAAATCCAAGGGCATTTGGGCAGTGACATTATGATGCCTTTAGATGAATGTGTACCTTTTGGGGCTGATCATAGTTATACTGCCAAGTCACTCAAGCTAACATTGCAATGGGCTAAGCAATCAAGAGTCTATTACCCCAAAGGCTCTGAGAAACGTCTCCTTTTTGGCATTGTGCAAGGCGGCTTTTTTCAAGATTTGCGTAGAGAAGCGTGCGCGGCCATGAGCGACATGGATTTTGATGGTCTTGCCATTGGCGGCTTGTCTGTCGGGGAAAGCAAAGCCTGTATGTATAAGCATCTAGCAGAGACTGCTTGTCTATTGCCGCAAGAAAAACCCCATTATCTTATGGGGGTTGGTACGCCCTTTGATTTAGTGCAAGGTATTGCGCACGGTATAGACATGTTTGATTGTGTTTTACCAACCCGTAATGCACGTAATGGTACTTTATATACATCCCTTGGCAAAATTAATATCAAGCGGCGGGAATATGCAGAAGCAGAGGAATGTCTGGATCCAGCCTGTTCTTGTTACACTTGTCGCACCTTTTCGCGAGCTTATTTGCGGCATTTATTTGTAAGTCATGAATTGTTAGCCTTACGCCTCAATTCTCTACATAATTTGACCTATTATTTGACAGTTGTACGTGAAGCGCGGCGTGCTATTCTTGAGGGCACTTTTCAAAGTTATTATGCACGTATGGCCCAACTGTATTTTGACGATGCCAGTCAAGTAGATGCAGAGTAGTTACATGTGCTAAGCTTAATCTTCGGAGGCCAAACAAAAAACATGGAAAATCGTTGTGGACGCGTGGCCTTGCTGGGGCCGCCTAACGCTGGCAAATCTACCTTATTAAATGCTCTACTTGGGCAGAAAGTCACCATTGTAACCCCTAAACCGCAAACTACGCGCACGCAAATTGTGGGCATTCTGTCCGAAGAAAATTCCCAAGCCATTTTTTTGGATACGCCAGGTTTAGCTCAAGTGCGAGGTAGGCTTAGCAAAACCATGAACATGGCCATTTGGGAGAGTTTGCGGCAAGCAGATCTCTTAATGCCGGTGTTAGATGGGCAGATCTATGTGCGGCATTTGGAGCAGGTGGCCGAGGATTTAGGGCCCCTCATGCAGGCCTTAATTGAAGATACCAGACCTGTAATTATTGTTGTTAATAAAATTGATCTCTTTGCTGATAAGAGCCTCCTTTTGCCTTTATTTGACATGTTGCACAAGGATTTGCCGCGTGCTGAATTATTTCCTGTATCAGCCCTTGAAAAGGATGGCATCCCCAAGTTACGTGAACTTGTGGCCCAAGCTCTGCCAATCGCCCCCAGAGAGTATCCCCTAGATCAGCTCTCCACACAGCCTGAGCGTTTTTTAGTTGCTGAACTTATTCGTGAAAAGCTCTTTTTGTATTTACATCAAGAAGTGCCCTATAATTTGGCTGTGGATATTGAAAATTGGGAAGAGTGTGCGGCAACCGGCCAAATTGTCATTAATGGTTTGATCTATGTGACCAAACCCATGTACAAAGCGATGATTATTGGGCATGGCGGCAGCATGTTAAAAAAGATTGGTAGTGAGGCTAGGCAAGAAATTCAAACTTTACTTGGGCGTAAAGTACATTTGGAATTATGGGTCAAAGTGCGAGATCATTGGTATGAAGATCCTGCTTTTTTGCGGGATTTAGGGTTGGTTGCGGAGGATATGTGAGCCAAGAGTCTCTTTGTGCGCGTTATACGCGCGTCTTGGAGAGCATAGATGTAGCCTGTGCGCGTTTTGGGCGTGATGCTACATCTGTTCAATTGCTCGCAGTGAGCAAATTCCATACGGTTGAAGCTATTTTCGCGTTGCAGGCTTTGGGCCAACGAGTTTTTGGTGAAAATTATGTGCAAGAGGCTTTAGCCAAAATGCAGACCTTTGCAGCCAAAGGTCTTGATCCCAAGGCTTCTTTTCATTTGATTGGCCATGTGCAAAGCCGCAAGGCCAGTAGTGTGGCGGGGAGATTTGCTCTAATTCACACCCTAGACTCTAAAAAGCTTGCCACTGCCCTTGAGAAGCAGCTTGCGCTGCAAAATATGTTGCAAGATGTTTTAATCGAGGTGAATATTGCCAAAGAGCCGCAAAAAAATGGCGTAAAGATAGAAGATTTAAGGCCGTTAGTTGCCCATCTTAAAGAACAGTGTCCGCACATTAAGTTGCAGGGACTCATGTGTATGCCGCCCTTTGCGGCCCAAGGTGAATTGGCAAGACCCTATTTTGCAAGCTTGCGCGGTTTAAAAGAGGAGCTGGAAGCAGAGTGGGGCTCACTTCCCCATCTCTCCATGGGCATGAGTAGTGATTTTCCCTGGGCCATAGCTGAGGGAGCCACCATTGTGCGGATTGGCACGGCTATTTTTGGGCCAAGACCTAAGCAAGAAAGATTGTAAGAAAAATTTGTGTGAAATTTTAGAACATTTTACTAGCACGCAAAGTGAATAAAAGATTTTTTCTAAATAGTTTCTAGAATGTAGTATAACAATTATTCACCACAAGAAGATCTGGCGAAATATCTTTTTACAACTTTTTCTAGACTAGTTATTCATTTTTTCGCTAGCTAAAGATTATCAAGATAAGTTTTGTATAGGTTGTTAGAAACTTTTAACAGATTTTATTGACTAGTTTTGTATGGCTAAAGACAAGAAAAAAGCACTGCCTGAAGGCGAAGAAGCCGCTACGCCTACTAAACGCAGCCGTAAAAAAATTGTCATCATCTTATTTCTCCTCTTACTGACATTTACAGGTGTCGGTGCAGGCGGCTATTGGTGGTTTTTCTTACGCAATCCAGGCGTTGTGGATCAAGAAAATACGCAGGTGGAGGCTGAAGCTGACAGCAAAGAGGCTGAGGCTAAACACGTAAGTGAGCCTGAAAAAGCAGCTGGTGGGAAGAATCATGAGGAAGCCAGTGCCAAAATTGAGCGGCCGACAACCTTGGGTCGTGCCAGTGGCATTGTCGTACCCTTGCCACCCATAACGGTAAATTTACGCGATGCCAGTGGTAGGCGTTATTTAAAGCTTGGCATGGAAGTGCAGGTGAATAAGGATGTGTCCAAAGCTTTGAAAGCCAATGAAGCCCGCATTCGCGATGCTGTGATAATGCTGTTGGCTGGCAAAGGCTATGAGGAGGTGGCGTCGCCTGATGGCAAGGTCATGCTCAAAGCCGAGGTGGCCAATCGCTTGAATCAAATTTTAGGCGAACAGCGCGTCATTCGCGTGTATTTTACCGATTTTGTTGTGCAATAAAGAGGTTCAAACATGTCACAGGAAGAACAAGAGGCCCTTGCTGCCCAATGGGCTGCGCAGCTAGCAGGTGAAGAGGCCAGTGCGCAAGATAATGCGTCCGCTGCTGCAGGTGATGCCAATTCTGATGAGGCCTTGGCTGCGCAATGGGCCGAAGCTTTGGCTGCCGATGAGGAACAGAGGAGTGAACCGTCGACCTTTGGGGGACCTGGGGCTGGCGGTTTTGCGAGCCAGGCCAAAGAGGCTTCCTTTAAGGATATGACCGAGGTCGCCAAACAGCCCCGCGATAATAAGCGCAATCGGGAGCTGGATTTTATCTTAGACATTCCCCTCAATGTGTCGGCTGAATTGGGTCGCACGCGCCTGATGATCAATGAATTGCTGCAACTAGGCCAAGGATCAGTCATAGAATTAAATAAATTGGCTGGTGAACCTTTGGAACTCTATGTCAATGGCAAGCTTGTGGCACGCGGCGAGGCTGTAGTTATTAACGAAAAATTTGGTGTGCGTTTGACAGATATTATTAGTCCTGTGGAGAGGGTGAAACAGCTTGGCTGAGCAAACATCGCCTAAAGTACAGTCGGGCGTGCAGACCCAAGTGCAGTTGGTGCAAGACACAATTTTAAGTGAACTAAAGCAGAGTCCTCTAAAAGACACAACAAGTGCTAAGATAACCCCCTATGTCCCAACCTATAATATGAGTAATTATTTTCAGGGGTTGGGCTTTTTCTTTTTGTTTTTAGCCTTATTGTGGCTTGGGGTGCGTCTCTTAAAACGCTATGGGCGCTTTAGTTTTCTGCCAAGATCCGCGGATTTGCCCAAGGATGCCCTGCGCTTGGAAGCGCAATTGCCCATTGGGCCCCGTAAAGGTCTCATGGTTGTGCGTTTTTTGCATAAACGCCTCTTATTAGGGGTGACCGACCAGCAGATTTCTGTTTTGACGTGGGAGCGTGTCGATGATGCAGAAACAGCAGACTTTGCAGAACTTTTGGAGCAGGCTGATCATAATAATGCCAAAAAAGGTACCTAGAACCTTTTTCTTGGTCGCGCTCTGTGTCTTGGGTTTTCCCGCACTTGTTTGGGCTGCTCCTGATATTCAATTGCCTGGCTTGCAATTGACCTTGGCTGGGAACACACCAGAGCCAGAAAAGGTCTCGGTGTTACTCGAGATCTTGTTTGTGTTAACGGTGCTCTCTGTGGCACCATCTATTGTTTTAACCGTCACCAGCTTTACGCGGATCATTATTGTCTTTAGCTTTTTGCGCCAAGCCATGGGTGTACAACAACTGCCGCCAACCCAGGTCTTGGCTAGTCTTGCCATCTTTATGACGGTTGTGATCATGTTTCCTGTGGGCAAAGAGATCAATGACCGCGCCCTGCAACCCTATTTAAATGAACAGATTGATTACAAGGTTGCCTTTGAACGGGCGCAGCAGCCTTTACGCACCTTCATGTTTAAGCATACGCGTGAAAAAGATCTCTCGGTCTTTTATGCCATAACCCAGATGGAGGCACCGAAAAATAAAGATGAAGTTCCCACGATTCTTTTAGCTGCGGCCTATGTGATTAGTGAGTTAAAAACGGCCTTTACCATTGGGTTTTTGATCTATATTCCGTTTTTAATTATGGACATGGTTGTGGCCAGCGTCTTACTAGCCATGGGGATGATGATGCTGCCGCCGATGATGGTCGCCATGCCCTTTAAATTGCTGTTGTTTGTGATGGTGGATGGCTGGAATCTGTTGATTGGCTCACTTGTCAATAGTTTCTTGCTCTGACAGCTGACTCTAGACTTTATTAGCAATTTCTTTTAGATTTTATTTATACGATTTTACGGGCAGAGTGACTGATACTTGCCCATACAAAGATATATCTAGACTTTCTTGATAAAATATATAAAGCCTAGATTTAGGCGTTGAGGCCTAAAAGAAGAAATTTCCAAGATCTCTGGGCGAGCAGCGCAGACAAGATCTTGGAAATTTCTTTTTTTTTAACGATTAAGACTCTTCACAATGCTAAAATAATGTGCTACAAAACCTTTGTTGTTACTTAAGAGAAGATATAGACAAATTTTTAATGTATTACTTTAAGAGTTTGAAGTTATTTTGAGCTTGTTCTAATACATTTTATAACTTTGTCTGAATCAAGTTTTGAGCGCATTGCACACATTGTGAGGTGGAGGTTCTTATGTCTCCTGAGTTTGCCATAGGTTTTGGTCGCCAGGCTATAGAACTTGCTCTCACTATGGCTTTACCCATGCTTGGGGTGGGCTTGGCAGTTGGTATTATTCTCAGTGTGATTCAAGCGGCCACGCAGATTCAAGAATCTACCTTGACCTTTATTCCAAAGATCGTGAGTATGTTTATTGCTCTGCTTGTGGCACTACCGTGGTTAATGGAACGGATGCTCACGTTTACGCGGGATCTCTTTACAAATATCCCTCTGTATATCAGGTAAAACTTCAAGTTTTGCCCTTATGTTTGCTTTTTAAGCTGGTACTTTGGCAAGATACCAAACCGAGTTTATAAGTAACGCCAAAGTTAAAGTATAGCTTTAAATTCATTAAAACAATGGATTTATTGTGATTAGGGAAAATCAACAAGGCTGAAGTTGATTTTTAATGTGGTCTGGCTAGTTAGAGAGAGCTAGCTGCCACAAGTCCCATAATTATCGCGCCAGCTTGGGCAACGTTTAGGGAATCAAAGGGTCGAGCCTGTGGGATATAGAGTTGTAATTGACAACGTTTGAGGACACCTGGGCGTATGCCACGAGCTTCATTGCCAAGCACCAACACTGCGGGAAGATTGAGCTTAGTTGTAAAAGCGTTTAAGGCTTGTTGTTTTTTGGGGGTAGCACCGTAGATGTTAAACCCCGCTTCTTCAAGATCATCTAGGGCGTGAGCCAGATTGGTCACACGACAAACAGGAAGTTTAGTGAGGGCGCCTGCTGCGCACTTTTCAGCGGTGGGTCCTAGGGCTGCTGTGTTATGGAGAGGCACAAGTAGGCCTAGACCTCCAAGGCAGTAGAGGGTGCGTGCTAGAGTTCCTAGATTTCCTGGATCTTGAATTTGATCTAGAGCTAAGATGAGAGGCAAAGGAACACGGTCGCAAGAAGCAATTAATGCTTTGAGATCGATGGCTTGAGTCTGGCTTAGACGAGCTAGCACACCTTGGTGTGCACTAGGTTTGAGGTTGGGCGCACGCTGGCACAATTTATCTAAAACCTCGCCAGCTACACGACTCAGCTTAATGCCGTGCTGATGGCAAAGTGTTTGGATCACGTGGATTTCACGTGTGTCCAAGCCTTTGCGCAGTAAAACGAGATCAATGCTTTTAGGAATGGTTGTCAGTGTTTCGAGGACGGGTTTGAGGCCTGGAAGGTAGCGTGGTGCTTCTAGCATAATCTGCCTTAGGGTTTGAAAAACTTGTCGTGATGTTTGCTTTGCATTTGCGACATCGTCTCAATGCGTGGCAAGATGGTAAGGAGATTGGAGATGTCTCGTGGGTCTCTTCACAAAATAGCATGGTTGTGTAGCCTACTGTTGCTCCTAGCGCTGGCAGGCTGCTCGGCTAAAGGGCCAGGTGTTAAAGCGGATGTAGTATTTGAACCTGAAGCGATTGATAAGGCGCCAGCTTTAAGCAATGAAGAACTTGCCTGTTTGCGCAGCACAGGTGAAATTGACCGTAATTTGCCGCCCTTGGCAATGAAAGATGTGACCAAACAGTACAAATATTATTTGCGGCAAGGGCGCAAGCACATGCAAGCTTCGGTATTGCGTTCGGAAAAGTATTTACCTTATGCCAAGAAGGTTTTTGGCAAACGTGGCATGCCTGAAGATTTGGCCTATCTAGCCATTGTGGAAAGTGGTTATCGCACAGATGCCAAGTCCCATGCAGGGGCAGTAGGCGCCTGGCAATTTATTCCCGGCACAGGCAAGAATTTTGGTCTGCACCAAGATGGCTGGACAGATGAACGCATGGATATTTATGAGGCAACGGAAGCTGCAGCTGACTATTTGCGCAAGTTGTATACAAAATTTAGAGATTGGCCGACGGCCATTGCAGCGTATAATGCCGGCGAAGGCAAAATGCAGCGAGCCATGCAGGGTTTAGGGGCCAAGAATTTCTTTGAAGTGCGTGAACACAATGCCAAGTTACCCTATGATTTGCAGTTGCGCGAAGAAACCAAGCAATATGTGCCGCGTTTCATCGCTGTAAGTAAGATCATGCGCAATCTTGAGGCCTTAAATTTTAAAACAAAAGGCCAGCAAGAGGTCTCTGTAACAAGATTAAATGCTAAGCCTGGTACAGATTTAAAGGCATTGTCACATGCCCTACACATTCCTTGGGGTGATTTTTGTAAATTAAATCGCCACCAAAAAGCACCCATTACCTCTGTTAAGCAAGTTACCTATGTCTATGTGCCCAGTGATAAGGCTGAAGATGGCGCTAATCATTTAGCGAATCAACATCAAGGGCAGTATAAAGGCTGGCAAGTTTGTACTATTAATAATGGCGGCCAATCGTGGCATAAATTAGAAAATTACTATCATATTCCGCAAGAAAAATTACGGGCTTTAAATCCTGGCTGTTCCTTAAAGACAGGTGAGCTTGTGTATCTGCCAACAAATCGTGTTTTAGCAGATAGTGGCAGCAGCAAGAGCACGGTCATGTCTTTACGTAGGGAAGCTAAAGCTCAGGGTTGCAAGGTTAAGACTCATATACTGCAGGACGGCGAGACACTTTATGCTGTGGCACGCCGCTTTGGCACAAGTTTCACAGAGCTTATGCGTTATAATCAGATAGCCGATCCCGCTCATCTCCCCACTGGCATGGTTCTGAAAATCCCCAGTTATCACAATGAGACCAGGTTAGCGCAAGCGGGTACGCGTGAACCGGCACAAGGCTCGTCCCAAGGGTCACTTGGGCAGCGCAAGGCTAGTTACTATGTGGTTCAAGAAAAAGATAATTTGTGGGCCATTGCCAGACGTAAGCGTGTAACTGTGGAAGATTTGAAACGTTGGAATCATGTCGATGAACGGAATCTTAAAACAGGAACTAAATTAACGGTATACGCTGACTAAGCGTAGTGATGTAAGGCTAAGCTTTGGAAGTTTCCCCCAAGCAATTGGGTGGAAACTTTTTTTTTGGCATCATTCTTGCAAAATTATAAGCAGAAGCGGCATAATTTGCAGGTTTTTAAGTGCTTGACAGAAGGTGTAAAAGAGCGCATATTCCCAAACCTTGCGCGTGCAAAAACTAAAGTCTTGAGATTTTTATAACTTCAGGCTTAGAAAATGTATGTGCAGCAAAAAGTGCTTGACAAACTTTGCTTAAAGGCGCACATTGAAAGTTCGTGTTAATATGCAAGTTGAGTCTGCTTGCAAATCTCTTGCAAATGGCACTTGACAGCAAAAAGGTTTTGCTGCA
>JAFTDU010000002.1 GCA_017454005.1 Desulfovibrionaceae bacterium
AAAAAATGGAGGAAGCGGCTATACGCCTAGCTAAAAGGGCCAAAACCACCTCATCAACTCACCAGTTTTTGCCCCAAATGAGCCAAAAAGTGGTGAGTTAGGGAGGGTGGCGATCCTCTAAAAGCCAGTTCCTGTATTTGGGCATATTTTTTTCATTGACAGAGAGATTATTATTTAATATGATAATTTTATTTTTAGGTTATTCGTAGCATCGCATGCGCTAATTTTGAAGATTAAAAAATTAACGCAAGTGATGAAATTTATCAATCTAACGAAAGTATGGAGAAGGACTATCCCCATGTATAACCCAGCTAATGAGAAATATGCCCAACTAACTTTTTTCTCAAAACCTTTGGACCAACAGCTCGATCATAGCAACAGATATGTTGAATTGTCCAACAAAATTGATTGGAACGCAATCTGCAGTGATATAAAGCAATATTTTTGCGCCGATATGGGTCGGGCATCATATCCTATTAGGTTAATGGTAGGTCTGAACATCAGCCCCTACAAAATCGCACACATCTTTCCACCGTTTGGTTGCCTCAGCAGAGGAATCAGCTTCAAAGGCCGTGCGCTCAATTTCTCGCCTAAACACATGGAACATTTCGTGAATAGCAGTTGAGGCGTCTGCAGATTGAAAGAGCCTAATCACTGCGTGGCCATCTTCGTAAAATGTGGTTGAGCCGCGGGGTTCAGTATTAGCGGAGCCCAAAATTTCTAGGTTGACATCAGACTCATTAGCCCTTATATTTTCTTGCAAGAGCGTTTTGGCTGGGTCCCGTTTTTGAGAAGCGGGTAATCTAGTTTCAAAAGGCTCTTTTTTTATGTCTGCAGCAAGGTTGTAAAAAAGGTTTCCTTCTCTATCTTCCAATAAGGTGAAGCCGACCCGCAAAGGTTCACCGTCTAAAACCACATTAGCTTCACACCAATGGGACTTAATATAACCACGCTCTATTTTTTCACCAACAATGTTTTCTGTTCTTATTTTTTGGGAATTTTCAATGATGGATTGTAATCGCGAGAATAATTGCCATTTTTTTATATTTGCGCCACCGAATTTATTCTTGCGCCAACCAACGCCTGATAAACGGACAGGCTTATCTTGTAGCTGTGGCTGATATAAAGGTTTGGTAGTTAATTCTATCTTAAGATTTTCCCAAAACTGCTTTGCTGCTGCAATATAATCTTTTAATTCTGCACCTTCACTTACCCCAAGATCTTTACTATTTATTGATGTGACTTTTTCTGTACCATGCGATCACAAAGTATCTTGTGGATTATGCGTAAATCCTTCCAAATTAGCTTCAAATATTTGATGCTTCCCACCACTTATCCTACCTACAGCCCCCATCAATTCATTAGCTTTTGCTAATTCTTCCGGCGCAACTGTCGGATCATCTTTCATCCCCCGCAACTTTTTCAGGGCAGCATCGGCTCCACCTTCCTTGATAATAAATTGCAATGCCTCATGATCTATGTTTTTAGCAGGGTTGAACCCGTGCACAAGTGTGCCGTCACTAGAAGCCACAGGCCTCAAGAAAGATCGGATAAATGAATCCTTAGCCCCAAGGGCCGTTTGTACATTGCCCAAAAGACCAGGGGCGCCGCTACCAGAGCGCACAAATACCGCAGCATCAGAGGCCATTTGGGCGAAACGCAATGCGACCTCTTTTGGCGTACCGTTGACCAAGGTTAAAGCCAATGCTTTGGAGGCCCCTGTATGTTTTGTGCCGCCAACTAAACTCCCTTGATTGAGATATGTCCAAACGGCTTCTTTTAAGGTTGCATCTTTATATTGCCCTCTAGCAGCATTAATAATCTTTAACGCGTCAATAATAGGCCCAGAAACATCCCAGCCCTCAGATGTAGCTTTGAGTTGCGCAATATATGGAATAGCCCGATCAATTTTATTCATAAGATTTGTGGGCGTGGCCTTAATCAAATCGTAGCTTGGGATAATAATGCCGCGCAAAGTATTCTCTACAGCGTCTTTCCCTTCAGGCTTAAGAAATCCTGCATCATCCACAAGTTTTGAAACTTGTGTCTGTTCAATAACACCGTCCCGAATGAGCCGCTGCACAAAATCTTTGCTCGAGTTATCGTTAAGAAAGTCTCTTAGAGTATTAAACTGCCCTGCAGACAATTGTTCGTTTAGATAGCTCAGCGTTTCTGATGTAACAAGTTTAGCCTTACTGACACCTTCAGCTTCAACCTGCAAGGCTTGTGTTGTGACTGCATTATAGCGCCTAGATGCTTGCGCCATGTCTTTCAATGACATTTCTCTTGAATTGACGCGCACAAGTATGGGATTTTGCATGCCCTTGATTTGTTCAGGGTCAATCCCAAAGCGTTCGGCTCTTTGCATGAGCGCTTCACGATAAGCTTTGCTCTTTTCAGGAAATGCTTTACTCGCTAGCTGCATAGACATAGTACGGCTATTGCCCCCAAGTACAATGCCGCCACGCGTAACAATAGGCGCACCTGTAGATGCATCAGGGTTGTCATTAATCAAATAGCACGGATTTAAATTGGCTGCGTTGCGCCTAACTTTATCTTGCTCGCCAACATTGCTGTGATAAGGCCGTTCTTGAATATTCGCAGGATAATCTTGACGCCTTTGGAACTGTGAGCTTGGATCATGGGATGGAATAAGCTCATCTAGTTCGCGCACTTCAAAGTGTACGTCCTCATCACCTTGTGATGTAGCCAGCTTTTCCTTGCGTCCCCTAATGCCAGCGCGTTCAGTCTCTTGATAAATAGGCCCGCGTTCTTCAGGGCTTAAGGGCTGGACTTCTGGAATCACAGCTTCTTGGGGAGCTTCTGTCGTTTCTGCTTCTTTAGACTTTCCTTTTTGGCCACGGCTACGGGGCTTTTGGGATGCAGGCTGTCTTTGCACTTGCGCGGGCTCTTCTCTATAAGCCCCGCCTATATCCCCAAGAAGTCGCTATCTGGCGTACCAAATTCTCGCCTAATCTGTTCTTCTAGGACAAATACACCCAGCCATTCAGGATAGTTTCTGGGATCAGTATAGTAATCAACAGCCGTCTTAGTGCCGTTTTTATCTACCCTTGCCCACGTGTGAGCACGCTTGTCAAACATGGCCGCATCGGCAATTGCCCATTGTTCAGCTAGTTTACGATCAACATCTGGCGCACTGCCACCATACGCCTGAAACATTTCTTGTTGCAACCGTAAACGTAAATCCGCAGTACTTTTAGCTTCCTCAGAATCAAGATATGCTGCAATTTCTGCTTGCAATGCTTTGTCTGCCTTAACGCCACGATAGGCCGATATGCCCCCACCGATCCCACCTATCACAGAGCCTATGCCGGCACTAACCCCTACGGTCATCAAGAAGTCAGCAAAGCCAATATCTTCACCCTTGGCCTTTAAATCTGGCAGAGTCAACGCACTGGATACCGCACCGCCTAAAGCGCCCTCTACCGTACCAGCTTTAGCCCCAGCCTTTATGCCGGCAACCCATGCACTTTTGCCAGCACTTATTGCTTCTGTGGCAGCTACTTTTGCTGCCTTCATGCCGCCAGAAAAAGGAATCAGATTGATTGGGTCAGGCAACCCTCCAATCATCATGGCCCCAAAGCCAGCGATACGACCTAAGGCACCATAGGCTTGATCTCCTGCAGCCACTAGCGCTTCGCGAAAACGACGTTCATCATAATTCTCAGCTAAAGCTTGGGCCCGTTCAGGCGTCATTGCATCAGTATATTCCACGCCTTCACGGTACCATTCAGATTCTCTCCATGTTTTTTCATCGATGGCGTACTTATTCTTAGGCCGTTCTCCTCCAGCTAATGGATCCCAATGGTAATAAACAGGGTCGTAATGACTTGCTGCTTTTTCTCGTTGTTGAATGTCATATTCTTCTAACGCACGGCCAGGAGTAGTATAGTCTTTAAATGTGCCTGAGACTTGAGTTGATAGATACTCACCAAATCCTGGAGGGCCTGCTAAATATGCTTGACCGTCAGCATCCTTATAAGAGTCGAGTATCTCATCGATAGTTGCGCCAGGCATAGAACGCTGCGAAAGTCCAAACATTTATTCTTCCTCGTCGGTATCTTGTGCTGTGAAAAATCTCTCCCAAGCCGCGCTCTTACCATAAGTCTTAAGAACATCTTTGTTATCTATAATAATGGCATTGCCTTTTTTATCTCGGAGAATTTGCTGACTAATACTGTCTAAAACGTAAAGATGCTTGCCATCGTCAGTCGAAACAAAAATGCTGTTCTGTAAAATAGCATTTAAATTAGTAGCGTTTATTCTGCCATTTGCTGTTTTATCGTCTTCAAAATTTGCTGATAGCGCACCTGAATCCAATAATTTCTTTTTAAAATTATCTGATTCTCTATAGTATTTGCACGTTGTACTTAATTCATTAGCATCATAACCGCCATTAGATGGCAGAATTAAAAAACAGCCATTGTCTCCAGATACAGAAAAAGCATTATTTAAGCTATCGAGGTCAGTTTTACCTGTTAGCCTTAAATAGTTATAAGCCATAGTATGCACACCGCGTGCAAAATTTCTAATACGGTCATTATTAGGAAATGCTTGGCTTAAACTTAGCGCAGCTTGATACATGGGAAAGCTATCGGCCTTTGTGAGTTCTGCATTCTGTTGCCGCTCATCAAGTTCCATTTTTGTAAATTCAGAAGGTTTGCCTACAAGAGCAGTCAAGCAGACCCCGACGTCTTGTTTTGAGAGAGATTGCAAGGCAGGCAGCAGTACTGCAACAGTTGGAGGCAGTTGCATCTCTGCTAAGGCATCTTGTGTATATCTGCCGTAGTTAGCATATAAGCCGTATAAAAAGGTGGCCCGCTCTTCACAAGTCCCAAGACCTTCAAATTTCGCTTTTAATAGATCGGCTTCCTTTTTTGCTATCACTTTAGGAATAAATGGTAGACCTTTGCCAATATTTTCTTGTAAGGCAAGTGACTTGGCAATTCGCTCTTCACCATGCATGTCACCTTGCAGAAATTGCCAAACATATGCAGCAGGATCTTTAATAAAACTTTCCTGTTTCTTTTGTAGTGTCGCTTTTATGTGATCACGCATAGCAGTTGAGTGCTTGGCGTTGTCTTCAGTAATCAAAGGGTTAAAGGCTTTTGTGGCAATTTTGCGCTGTTCTAGAAGAGGTAAATCGTTGACATTAACTAGAACACCATTTGCTGTTTGTGCTAAAGTGAGCAAGCCATCTAAGTTTTCCGCTTCTTTATGCATGCCAAGCCTACGTAAAGCTGCAAGATCATTTTGTGCTCTTGAGAAATCTCCTGTCTCCATGCCAAAAGCAATATGATTGTCAAAGGCGGAAGCTGTTAGGTTTGCTTGTGCTGCATGTTGACGGCGTCCAGCATCAATGCGGCCTTGCAAAACCATCGCTTTATTTGGATCAATCAGACCACCCGTGAACCCTAGAGACTGACCTTTTGCTGCGTTTGTTTGCTCATTGCTAGGCGTTTTGTTCGCATAAGTAGATTCGCCACGATTATGATCACTTGATGTTCGCAATCTATTTACATCAACCCCATAAAGTTGTGCACCATTTTTAACGCGCTCGTTATACCAGTCAGTATAAGGCATGCTATGCACGCCAGAAGACCTTGAGCTTTCAGTGATATAAACTTGGCCATTATTTTCAAAGGTGTAAACA
>JAFTDU010000003.1 GCA_017454005.1 Desulfovibrionaceae bacterium
CACGAGAATCACAAACTTCGCTCCAAGAGTAATCTCTTGCTAAAGCAGTGACGAGAATCCTGTGGCAAAACCCAAAAATTAAAAATTAAAATTAAAATTAAGTTTTTAATTTTTTAAACATCCCATTCTGAAAGTCTTAATATATTCTTATATTTAGTTATATACTTAATTAAAGATAATTTTTAACTAGCAAAACTGCTTAAGCTTAAGCACAAGAAATAGACTAAGTAGGCGTATCTTTGAGACTTATGCTGCTATTACGTTTCACCATGAACGTCGTTGTGCCAGATCCCAGGTTGTTTTTACCCTTGTTCTGGTCAGCCATTCAAAAATAGTGGCTCAATATAATATACTGATGTTGTAGCTATAACTTGTAATTAAATTAGTTGTATATCGAATCATCATCAGTTTTAGGTATCTTAATCAGAGTAATTATTAAAGTTTTTTTAGGATAGATTATGCGTAAACATCTCCTGAAGTTCTTCTTAATCTTTCTCATCTGTACACTGTGTTTCATAGGTCAAGCAAACTCTGCTTGTGCAGATCATAAGGCACAAGGCACACAAAAAACTTTTGGGCCACCCTACTTTCGTTTTTCTGTTGAAGTACCCTTTTATTGGCGGAGCAGAATTATTGAAAATGGTGTGTTTATTTTTTCTCTAGATAATGGCTCATCCATCAGTATTCAAAGTATTCCAAGAGGTCAAAAGACTCCTTTAGCAATTGCAACAGAGCTAACAAGTGAAGGTCAGGGTAAAATCCTTGAAGTGATGAAAGACACTGTGGATAGATGTATGGTGCGAGCAAATATTGATCAGGAAACCTATTTGCTCAATGTGAGTACCTTTAATGAGTATGCTGTGGTTGTGCTTTTGCATGGCCAAGATGTTGCAAAATTGTTGAGCATCATCAATAGTTTAAAAATAAATTCTTGAAAAGATACCATTTTTGCAATGCTGAATAAGGAGATCGGAGCTTGGGCAAAGTTTTTTGGGTTTACGGGACCCATAGATGTTGACAGAGCTTAATTGCTTCATATTATTGAGATTAGGCTTGGGATCAGAGCTTGCAGGTTGGGTTTTGCTTGAGCCTTGGGGCATTTGTGCGTAAGCTCTTCCTCACCTTTTTTTAGCTTGCGTCAAGAGTTTTTCTTTTTAGGCTTCAAGCGTAAACTGCTGCAAGATGCGTGCTTTCTAATGGGGTTTAAAGTTTTTTTGTCGATTACTTAAGGAACATATATGAAAACACTTGTGTCAGGGGAAAATATTCAGGTTGCTGCCGCAAAAGTTCGTGTGCAAGTTCAGTATAACCATGCATGTGATGTATCTACGTTTTGCTTGTATGCTAATAATAAAACAAAAGGTGACGATGATTTTATTTTTTATGGGCAAACGGCTAATCAGGCTCGCACAGTTGTCTTTGAACAAGGTGCAAATAGTTCTGTGCTAACCATAGATTTGCAAAATCTGGCAGCCGATATTTCTAAGGTAGCCTTGACGGTTAGTTATGAGGATCAAAAGATTTCTACGATTGGAGATCTTACGCTTAATGCCACAAGTGACGATACAGGTTTGTTTGCCGTCAATTTTGCTACTGCCAATCGGGATGAATGTGCATTAATTTTAGGTGAGTTTTATCGCTATAAAGGATCTTGGAAGTTTAAGGCCATTGACCAGGGCTTTAATGGTGGCTTGCAACCCTTGGCAGAATATTATGGTGTTGAGATCTCTGAAGGCCAATCAAAACCAGCGCAAGCACCAACATCAATAGCAACAGGGGCTCAGGGTGGCAAAGTCTCTTTGAGTAAAGATAAGCCGCGCATTGATTTGGCCGCAAGAGCTAATTTTGATCTCATTAAGGTCAATTTAAATTGGAACAGAGGTCCCTTTACCAATACTGATAATGCTGGGTTTGTGAGCCGGGAATCCAATGCCGGTTTTGTCTCCAGAGAAGGTACTGGCGGTGGTTTTTTGGCTGGATTGCGTGATACCTGGACCAATATTCGCGATTCGAAACTTGTGAATGATGTGTCTAATTCTGTTTCAGGCTTTGTAAAAAAGTTTACGAAAAATGGGATTGATCTAGATTTGGCGGCCTATATTCAACTGCAAGATGGTGAAAAGACCATTATCCAAGCCCTTGGCAATCGTTTTGGTAGTTTGGAAAATCCCCCCTATGTCAAATTGCTTGGTGATGATCGCACAGGCCAGCAGGAAGATGGTGAATGGTTGCACATCAATGGGCAAGCCTGGTCAAAGATTAAGGAAATTGTGATCTTTACCTTTATCTATCAAGGTGTGCCTAATTGGGCAGCCACAGATGCCCAGATCAAAATCTATATTAATGGCGAGCCAGAAATTACAACGCAGCTAACCGAAGGTGATGATCATTTGCCCATGTGTGCCATTGCCCGTTTTCAGAATCAAGGGGGGCAACTTATTATTGAGCGCATCAATCGTTATTTCTTAGGGCATCAAGACATGGATCATGCCTTGGGGTGGGGTTTGCCTTGGACTAGAGGTTCCAAGTAGTGCTTTTTAAGAATCTTATGGCGCTGATTGTGGCAGCAGCAATTTGCGATCTAGATGCTAAGCGTGTTGGTGTTTTGGTGTAAATTTTAGATGGGGGAATCCCCAGCAAAGGCCGTGTCTAATGATTCATCCGCGTACGTTGGAGGCCCTTGAATTTCCCAAGGTAGTTGAACTGTTGAAAGGGTTTTGTCTCTCGCCCCAAGGACAATCCTTGGCAGCCAAGGTCAAGCCTTGGCCCAATATGCAGGTAGCCCAAGCGCAGTTGGCTTTATATGAAGATTCTTGTGTTTGGGCAGCCGATCCTGAGGCTCGCAAAGCCTTTAGTGAGGTAGCCTTTCCGGATGTGGCGCAGCTTTTAGCTGCTGTTAAGCGCAAGCATTTTGCCCCTGACACCGATTCTTTTTGGGCGTTGAGAAGTGTCTTAAATTTAGCCCATACAGCTCAAGCAGCAATTACGCTACCTAAAGGTCAAGAGCAGTGGCCCAATTTGTGGGAAATGGCTCAAGGCATAGTATTTCCACGCGAATTGTATAGTGCCTTAAATCGCTGTATTTCAGACGATGCGCAAATCAAGGATGAGAGTTCACCTGAGTTATATCGCTTAAGGGGTGAGATGCGCTCCTTGCATCAAAACTGTCTGCACAAAGTTCATGATTATGCTGCCAAGTACAATATTTTAGCCTATCTGCAAGATGAATTCATGACGATTTCCCAAGATCGTTATGTATTGCCCTTAAAAGCAACATATAAAGCAAGGTTGCAAGGCATTGTGCATGATTGGTCACAGACGGGGGAGACCTGTTATTTTGAGCCCATGTTCTTGGTTGAACTTAACAATAAATTGCAGGAGTTGCGCAGAGAGGCACGGGCTGAAGAGTTTAAGATTTTAGATTATTTGGCAGGTCTTTTACGGGAACAGTTGCCTGAAGTACAAAAGGCGCTCAAGCTTTTAGTGACCTTGGATCTTTTGGCAGCTAAACGGAAGTTAGCTGATTTATTGCAGGCTAGAACCGTTGATTTTGGGCCAAGAGAACAAGGGTTAGAACTTATTGCAGCTAGACATCCATTATTAGCAGCAGCAGAAGCCCTTGAAGAAAAGGCCAATGCTAGTATGCCAGCTAAACATCCTGTGCATCCTGTCGAGATCTGTTTTAGGCCTGAAGACCATTGTCTTTTAATTACAGGGGGAAATGCTGGGGGCAAGACCGTATGTCTTAAGACCTTGGGCTTAATCTTTGTCATGGCAGCTAGTGGTTTACCTGTACCCTGTGCCCAAGGTTCGCATCTTTTTTGGTTTGAACGGGTTGATGCCTTTATTGGTGATGAGCAAGATCTCGAAGATCATGTGTCGACCTTTACGGCGCAAATTGAACACATGGCCAAGGCTTGGAAATATCTGCATGGCCCAAGTTTGGTGTTGTTGGATGAATTTGGTGCGGGCACTGATCCCACCCATGGGGCAGCTTTAGCCCAGGCGGTGTTAGATGCACTTCTAGATCGTGGGGCGTATGTGTTGGCAGCGACCCACTTTCCCACCTTGAAGATTTGGGCCCTGTCGACTAAGTATGTGCGGGCTGCCTCGATGTTGTTTGACCCCACAAGCAAAAAGCCTTTATATGCCTTGGCTTACGACCAAGTGGGCGCAAGTCAAACTTTGGTTGTGGCCAAAGAACATGGCTTACCAGATGAGATTATTGCGAGAGCTGAAAAATATTTGCTCTTAAGTAGCGAGGATACAAGTGCGCAGCTCGAGCGCTTAAATGCCTTGGCCTGTGAACGGGAAGAAGAGGTGAAAAAGCTGAAGGCCTTGCAAGCTAAAACAGCTGCTGAGGCCCATAATGCCCAAGCCAAATTGCGTCGTCTACGGGAGCATCTGGAAGAAGAGGTGGGGGGTAAGATCAAGGAATTACTCAAGAGCTATCAGGCTGATAAGGCTACGGCTAAACAGACTTTGGCCGAAATGAAACGTTTGCGGGCGGAGCTTTTACAGAGTAAGGCGCAAACGCAAAGTGCCAAGGAAACTGCAACCCCCATAGAGCAAATTAAGGTTGGGCAAAGGGTGCGCCACAAGGCATTAAATAAATATGCCAAGGTTACCGATATAGATGAACGAAAGGGTCGTGTGCGTCTTGATTTGGGCGGCATTGCGTTGTGGGCAAGTCCTAGTGAACTGAGTGTGGCTGCAACGCTAGATACGGAGCCCTTGAAAAATGCCGCGAACAGTCAAAGCATCAATAAATATGATGGTTTTGCCTTGAATTTGGATGTGCGGGGCTTAACGGTTGATTTGGCCTTGAGTGAGGTGCAGCGCTTTTTAGATCGCATGCTTGTGTCAGGTTTATCTACGGTTGAGATTGTGCATGGTAGAGGCACAGGTGTGTTGCGGCGTGAATTGCATGAGTATTTAAAGAATTATCCTGGCATTGATCACTTTGAACTAGCCCCAGAGGATCAAGGTGGGGATGGGAAGACTGTGGTCTATTTTAGGTAGCTATGTGGGATGTAGCTTTAATGATGCATGATATATTTTTTGCGCAAGTTTGTTAGATGTTGGAATGGTGTCAGATATTTTGAAGTATAGAAGATATTGGAATAGTGTAAGATAGTCGGCTGTTTAGTAGATATTGAATGGTATTAGATATTCGGAAGTATAGTAGATATTGAATGGTGTCTAAGATATAGAGTGTTTTTGGAAGATGTGATTAAGATTGGATGCACTAGGTGTGTATTAGGAATGTGGTGTGGTGAATTGGATTGTGGTGTGGAGGCGAATGTTCGCGTTGAGTTGGGTTGGGTTAGATTGAGTTGGTGTTGAGTTGGTGTTGAGTTTGGGTTGAGTTGGATTGAGTTGATGTTGAGTTTGGATTGAGTTGATGTTGAGTTTGGGTTGAGTTGTGTTCGAGTTGTGTAGGGTTAGATTGAGTAGGAGTTGTATTGAATTGGGTTAAATTGAGTTGTGATTGAGTTCGAGTTGAGTGGTGGTTGGATTGATTTGGTTGCAGTTGAGTTGTGATTGAGTTGTATTCTATTGGTTTGTGTTGAATTGAGTTTGTGTTGTGTTAGATTGAGTTGTGTGGGAGTTGAGAGGATTGTATTGAGCAGAGTTGTGTTGTGGTGGGTTAAATTGAGTTGTGATTGTGTTCGAGTTGAGTGATGGTTGGGTTGATTTGTGTTGGGCTGAGCGAGGTTGGAGTTGGATTGAGTTAAGGTCGAGCTGTATTGAGTTGGTTTAAATTGAGTTGAGTTTGAGTTGAGTGGTGGTTGGATTGATTTCGTTGAAGTTGAGTTGTATTCGATTGGTTTGTGTTGGGTTGAAGTGATTTGAGTTTGTGTTGGATTTGGGTTTAGGTTGCATTGTGGTGTGTTTGATTGTGCAGCTATTGGCAGTGACGTACATAGTATGCGCCATGCTGATCCACACCACATTTGAAACATTTTTGGGATATTTTAAAGATTGGTGTGCCATTAATTGTGTGAGTAGAGGTAAGAAGCAAGAAGGTAAGACGTGCTTTTTATTGACGTGCTTTTTATTGTGGTGAGAGAAGGTTTATGGTGTGCCAATTGTGATTATATATGAATTGATGGTTGTTGCTTTCACGGATTTTTTTGAGTGGCAGTTTATAGTTTTGCACCACGCCTAATCATTTAAATTGTTACAGGTGGAAAGGTTGCCATTATTTTTTAGAGATGTAGGATATAGTTTGAATGAATAGAACCGAGGCCGTGCGTGCCATCAAAGCGCGACTTGGGATTGTTAGTCTTGTCAGTCGTTATGTAGAGTTAAAACGCAATGGTCCGCGGTGGGTTGCGCCCTGCCCTTTTCATCAGGAAACCAAAGCTTCTTTTTCGGTGAATGAAGAATGGGGCTCTTTTTATTGTTTTGGGTGTCAAGCCAAAGGTGATATTTTTGATTTTTATAGTCGGATCAATGGTGTTGATTTTCGTACTGCTGTAGAGAAGTTAGCGCAAGAAGTTGGGATCACATTAGATCACTCAGCCCCTAGTGCTCAATATGTGCGGCAAAAACAAGAACGCAATCTGAAGCAGGTGATGCAGCAAATGTATACACATGCGGCTAACCTTTTTGCAAGTCAGTTGCATGAGCCTTGTGGCGCACAGTGTCGTGCCTATATTGAAAAACGCGGGTTAAGTGCTGAGATTGTGAAGCATTTTGGTTTGGGTTGGGCTAGACCCGAGTGGGAAATATTGCGGAAGTCCTTACAAGAGGCGCAATTTCCTTTGAATGTAGCTGTAGATGCGGGTTTGTTGGGACGTGGCCGCACAGGTTTTCCTTATGATCGTTTTCGTGGCCGTTTGATGTTTCCCATCAAAACTTTTCCAACCCAGGTGATAGCGTTTGGGGGACGGATTATTGAGGCAGTTGATGAGGCGAAATATATTAATAGTAGTGATTCGTTGATTTATAAGAAAGGTGAGCATCTCTATGGTTTAGTGGAGGCAGCCCCAAGTATTCGCAATAAGGGGTATGCCATCTTAACTGAAGGTTATTTGGATGTCTTGACCTTGCATCAATATGGCTACACCAATGCCGTAGGTGTATTGGGTACAGCCTTAACCCAGGAACAGATTGTGCGTTTGACGCAAGGTTTCACTTCGAAGTTAGTGTTTATATTTGATGGGGATAAGCCTGGGCAAAAGGCAGCGATGCGGGCCTGTGAGATGCTTTTACCGCAGGGTTTAAAATGTTTTGTTGTGATCTTACCCGAGTCTGAAGATATTGACAGTTTGTTACGTTTACCCCAAGGGCCAGATACTTTTGCGCGTTTACTAGCGCAGGCCACTGAGGGGGTAGAATTTTGGGCCAGGCAGCTTAGAATGTTGGCGCCGCGTGAGATTATTGAGCGTACCCATGCTCTTTTGCGCAAGGTGGCGGTGCCAGAATTATTTAGTTTCTTAGTCAGTCGGCTCGCCAATCTTTTGGGATTATCTGAGGCAGATCTGCGGCAGAATTTAGCGCAATGGCGGACGCGGGTCACAGGTGGTCAGATGCGACAAGAGCCGAGACATACGATTCCCATGCTTGAGGGGCGTTATACCATGCTTGAAGGGCAAATTTTAATGTT
Organism: Desulfovibrionaceae bacterium; assembly: GCA_017454005.1. Lineage (GTDB taxonomy): Bacteria > Desulfobacterota > Desulfovibrionia > Desulfovibrionales > Desulfovibrionaceae > Desulfovibrio. The sequence goes on from JAFTDU010000003.1 coordinate 7,616, forward strand.
TGCCGTGCGTTTTCCAGAGCAGGTAGATTTACTCATAGATCTGGGAGCCGAGCATGCTTTGCGTACCAAGGCTGCACTTGTCTTTTGGGATAAAATCCAGGATCGTGACACTTTTATGACGCTCTTAGATCCGGTGGAGCGTAAGTTAGTGAACGAGTGGCGTGGGGTTGAAGCTCCGCCCATAGCCGACGGATTTGAACATGAATTAATGGCTTTAAAAGGTTCCTTGCAGCGTTTTCAAGCGATTCAGGATCAAGAAATTATGGCGGAAGCCTGGCGGATGAATATCGGTGATGATGGTTCTGCTGAGCGGGCTTACCTACAAGCATTACAGCAGACCCTTAATGGAGCACAAAAATGAGTAATCTTAAAGACATTCCTCAAATTCAAACCCTGATTGATAAAGGTAAGAGCATGGGGTATTTGACGTTTGAGGAAGTAAACAAGGCGCTGCCCGGAGAATTAACGCCTTCATCGGATCTCATCGATGAGATCATTGGCATTTTTGAACAATTAGACATTGCCATTGTTGATTCCGAGAAGGAAGGAAAGCGTCTATCGTCTTCTGTCACGGAACCTGACGATTTAATTGCTGATGAGCAATTGGGGTTGGTGGGTGATGAGGAGGATTCCATTGATTACTCTTCACGCAGTACCGATCCCGTACGTATGTATTTGCGTGAAATGGGCTCAGTGCCGTTATTGGATCGTGATGGCGAGGTGCAGATTGCCAAGAAAATTGAGATGGGGGAAGAAGATGTGCTCTACGCCTTGGTAGAAGTACCTGTGGCAGTAGAAGAGTTGGTGCAGGTCGGCGATGATTTGCAGCAAAATCGCATCAAATTGAAGGAAGTGGTCAAAACCATTGAGGAAGATGATCCCACCGAAGATGAAATGAACCAACGTTCACGGGTCATTACCTTACTCGAAGAGATCAGGCAGGTTTATAAGAAGAAACGCAAAATTTACAAGAAATTAGATGACTGTAATACCTTAGATCGCAAAGTTGCTAATACGCAAAAAGAGATTATCAAATTCAAAGAAGAGATTGTCACAAGACTGCGCGATATTAAGCTTGAGAAAACTTTGATTGATCATGTTATTGAGACTGTAGATGATTACGTACGTCAGATGCATAATTGTCAACGAGATCTCTCAGCCTACATTATTTCCACAGGGCGCAAACAGGATGACATTAAACAATTGTTTAGTGATCTCGATGAACGTAAAATTACACCTGATAAAGCTGCATCTGAATTACATTTAACAGTAGATGAATTCTTTTCCTTTAAGGAAATGATTACTGGCAAGATGGAAATCTTGCGGAATTTGCAAGAAAAATGCTGTCATAATGTCACAGATCTTGAAGAGGTTTTGTGGCGGATTAAAAATGGCAACAAAGCGGCCATGCGGGCCAAGCAGGATTTAATTCGTTCCAATTTACGTCTCGTAGTATCCATCGCCAAAAAATATACCAATAGGGGTTTACAATTCTTGGATTTGATCCAAGAAGGCAATATTGGGTTAATGAAGGCTGTAGACAAGTTTGAGTATCAACGGGGCTATAAATTTTCAACCTATGCCACGTGGTGGATTAGACAGGCTATTACGCGGGCCATTGCCGATCAGGCTCGCACCATTAGAATTCCTGTGCACATGATTGAAACAATCAATAAGTTGATTCGTACAACTAGATATTTGGTGCAGGAATTGGGGCGGGATCCAACCCCTGAAGAGATTGCTGACCGTATGGATTATCCTGTTGATAAGGTCAAAAAGGTCTTGAAAATTGCCAAAGAACCCATTTCTTTGGAGACGCCCATTGGCGATGAGGAAGATTCAAGTTTAGGTGATTTTATTGAAGATAAGAAGGCTGTCGCACCGGCAGATGAGGTGATCAATACCAAGCTGTCGGAACAATTAGCTTCAGTGTTGGCTGATTTGACACCCAGAGAAGAGCAGGTTTTGCGGAAACGTTTTGGCATTGAAGAGAAAAGTGACCACACCTTGGAAGAGGTGGGTAAGTTATTCAATGTTACCCGTGAACGCATTCGCCAAATTGAAGCTAAGGCTTTGCGGAAATTACGGCATCCGGTACGTAGTCAGCCTTTACGGTCGTATTATGAGAGTTAAGGCGAGTTTGTTGACTTGGGCGAACGATTCTAAGGGATTTAATTGGGCAAATATTTTCATGGTGCTGTGTATTGGTTTGTTTTTAACCGTGCAAGTGTTGTGCCAAAAAGTCCTAGCCCAAGAAGATATAGATGCCACCAAACCAGGGGTGGCTTATTGTTTTGATGGGGACACTGTAAAATTAACGGACAGGCGTGTCGTGCGCATTGCGGGCATTGATACGCCTGAAATAGCCCATGGCGATCAGCCAGAACAGTTTTATGCAAAGGTAGCCAAGAAAGTTTTGGAAGGTTTAGTAGAGGGGCATAAGGTTACCTTAGAGCAGACAAGTACTGCTGGCAAAGATCGCTATGGGCGGGTTGTGGCCGATATTTTACTTGAAGATGGGCAGTCTCTAGCAGAATTAATGGTGCGGCAAGGTGCGGCTTTTTTTTATCCCCACAGAGATTTATTGCCTGATTTTCAGGAGAGGTTGCTCACCTTGCAGAGGACTGCCATTAGAGAGCGGCAAGGCTTGTGGGCTGAATTATTAGAAATGCCTGTTGCCCACAGTAATTACATTGGGAATAAGGATACGTTGCGGTTTTTCCCGGCAGATTGTCCCCAAGCACTCAAGATTAAGCCGCGCAATCGCGTGTACTTTGGGACGCTTATGGATGCTTTTGTGGCAGGATTTGCGCCGGCGAGAATTTGTGTGTTTTGGCCTGCTGCAAAGGGTGCGAAGTAGGAGATGGGGAATTGTGTGGGGTGCGGATGTGTGTGATGCAAGATAGGTGTGTAGTTGTGGGATGAGTTAGAAGAGAGTGTATGGGGTAAGAATTAAGAGAGTGGGAGAAGAATTAAAGGGATGTTGGATTAAGAGTGAAGAGATTGTGAGATAAAAGTTAAGAGAATTTGGGATTAGAGCGAAAAGAATTTGGATAAGAGTTAAGAAAATGTGGAATGATTGGTTTTATTTAGGAATGCGGGACGTATAATTTGGTAGGTGTGCGTTGTGTATAATTTGTGACGTGTTGGTGTGTTGTGTGGTGATTGAAATTTTAATTGTGAAGCTTATTATGAATTTGATTGTTTTAAATTAGTTGAGTTGTTTTTTAATGGTAAAATGTTTTGAGAGCTCGAGTGTTAGAATTTTTGAATATATACAAGGTAAATTGATTTATAATACATTCATTTTTGAAACACTGCTTTGCAATATACTGAGTGATGATACATTAAATAACATTGATCAGATGCAACCAAAGGAATGATTTTTTTCAGATGTAATAGTGTAGGTATTTATTATATGTGTCATATCAGTATCTTTTGATTTACATATAGCATCTTTTGATTAACATACATACATAATTTTTATTTAAGTTATTGTTAAGATTATCAGTGTACAAAATCGTGCATAAAGTTTAATACAGAATGGTAAGAATGAAATTTAAGAATACAATCGTATAATTTGTATTATGTGATGATAATAATACTTGATTGCAAAATTTGAATATGTTGATCTGAGTTATATGCATACGTATAGCTGCAAAGTTAGATAGTCATATAGAAATGCAAGATGTTGGTTCACAGGTGCATATAAAGTGTTTAAGCAAGAAGTAGGTTTGAAATACAAGCAATGGTTGTCGCAGGTGTTTTATCAGTGGATAGACTCGCGTCTGTGAAAACTAAATGGATGTCGTAAATCAGCGTAATTTTGGGCTTGACAGATTTTAAGGGATAAGTTAATTTAACTTTTTGATTTTGAAATATTGGGGACGCACTGGTTTCGACGTGGATGATGAAGCTGAAGTTGCAGGTCGAGGCGCCGCTGGCCTCGTAAAAAGCGGCAAAAAAAGTAATTGCCAACAACGATTACGACTACGCTTGCGCTGCTTAGTTAGCGCAAGTTTGTCCTATCAGAGGGCACGTCACAGGGAAGGATGTCTGATACTTTTTTGTGGCGACACGCATCAGGCTGGCAGAGCTCTTGGTGTCTAACAGGAGAGTTTTGCGAGATTGTTCTGGAAGACTGGCTGTGCTACGCCTGTCCATGGGCAAAAGTATAGTGAGATTTTAATTGTGGACTACACCTGTAAACGCTTTATGTGGAATATTTGCGGACGGGAGTTCGACTCTCCCCGTCTCCACCATTAATACATTTTTGAATGATCAAAGATATTTCAAAAAGCCCGCTAACTGTACGGTTAGCGGGCTTTTAGTTTAGAGTGCATGAAATTTATCAATAACAGCACTTTGTAACTTTGTAACCGACAACTGAATCCTAAGTGACCGATTAATCCTCTGATGTTATAACGACCCAAAGCTACTGATTTACGAGTTTTTTGAGCCTTGGCTTAGGTGCCAAGAGCCTAAGCAGCCATTCCGTAAACCTGATCCTCAGCTAAGCTGGGCTACGCGAGCCTTGACCTCTAAAGTCGGGAAAGCATCTCCTGTACTCTCGACGGAACAGATTTGCCTCTAACCTCTGCTTTCTGACACCTACCAACCTGAATCTTAGGCTTGCATGCGGTATTTTAAGATAAAATTTTTTTGTGCATTTAGGAGTCAGTTACCAGCTACCGAACATAGTTGCGTAAAAAGAGCATGCTATGATCGACGGCACACTAAATTTGAAGTTGCAAAACCATATCCGTCGCAAATATATAACTTGATTCAAACTATTTACTTTTTATAAAGTGCTCATAGATCATTCCTCAACTTTAAATAATAGTTGAAGCAGAGGAAAATGAATACATTTTTTTTGGAGTAGACTCATAGCATGCGGCTTATAATCTTCTACAGATCTTCTATTTCTATGCATTTTTGCAAAGAAAATAATGGTATTAACTTGCATACAAAAAGCATGCAAGATTGGTATTTTTAAGTGCATAAGCAATGGTAGTCATAGCGTATACAGATTTTTCTGCGTTTACGATTGTGTTGTCGATTACGTTTACCTTTTACGATTTGTAATACGCCAAAATATAGAAGATTCATCAATTTTTTCTATTTTTTCAGTTATATTATTTCGATTCCTAAAATCATTAACTGCTTTTTTACAAACAGATAAAGTTTCATAATCATCAATTATGACAAAACCGCCTTCTACTACTTTATGATAACAATACTCTAAACTATCATATGTGGATTCATATAAATCACCATCTAAACGTAATAAACATAAATTTTTTATAGGAGCATTAGGTAATGTATCTTTAAACCATCCTTTTAAAAAAATTATTTGATCATCCAATAAATTATATCGTTTAAAAGTTTCTTTTACTTTTTCTAATGAAATAGCTAAACATGGATATTTATCAACACTTAAATCTAAATTTTCATCTTCTTTTCTTGAAGGTTCTGGTAAACCTTGATAAGAGTCTGCAGCAAAAATATGCTTATTATTTATGTTATATGCGTATAAATAACCTTTCATAAAGATTACAGCACCACCTCTGCAAACTCCTGTTTCAAGTAAATCTCCTGGTATATTTTCATTTCTAATTATGTCAAGACAAAATTCAATATTATCCATTCTAGCTTTTCCGATCATGGAATAAGCATAATCACAATAATTTCTTAAATCTATTCTTCTTCCTTTAGCATCTGTATAATAATAAAATCCCATTCCCTTTGTTTTGCGTTCATTAACATAATTATAAATTTCTGGTATATATTTTTGAGGATCAACTAATGCTAAAATGTCTGGCTGTTTTCCATTATAATTCATAATGGCCCAATACAACATATTAATTTCTAACTCTTTATATAATTCATTAGTTAAACTATTTTTTAATAATTCCAAATATTGTTTTTTAATATCAGTAAACATAACAGCACTTTCCAACTTTTTTTAGTCTCCATTGGAGAGAAATTTGTTTGTCACACAGTGACATGTATTTGTTAATCCAATTTTTTATTTATATGTTTTCATGTAATCAGTTATTGATAAAAGAGTACAAGAATATACTCGTGATTGTCGATTATATTGTGTTGTAATTTTTGGAATATATATAAACAGAGTTAGCAGTATACACCAACAAAATTCTTTCTTATAATTAAGTTCCATTTGTAACTTTTTCACATTTCAGTATCTGCCTTAAACTAGCAAAATCAATTCTCGATATATAAGTAGTCAGACTTCAAACGTCTCTCCTGAACTTGAATCCGTGAGCTAAGAGGGCGATTATACTCCCATAGAGCAATTTTCAATTGTTTGGGATGGGGAGACTAGGGAGTTTTTTTTCCCATATTTTGGATCTATCAAGTGACAAAACAAATAGAATGAACGTTAATTTTTAGAACAAAGCTACTCTTTTCTGTCACAAAAAGTTCATTTAAATTATTTTGATTTTACATAGGGCTCAATACTCCTAGGGGTGCTTCAAATGATAATTATTTATTCACTTAAAAATTTTTTAACATCATAACATGAATAATCCTATACATAAATTTTAATTGTTAATTAATAATTAAAATTTATACATAGTAATATGCAATATTACATTCAATATAAGAAAATACTTGTTTCAAATTTATATGCAAAAATATAATTTATATTA
>JAFTDU010000023.1 GCA_017454005.1 Desulfovibrionaceae bacterium
ATCTTCTGCATAAGAAAGCCCGCCACCTTGTAGACCGCTATGATGCCATTGGCATTGAGAATATTAGCGTCAAGGTCATGGCAAAACATAAGAAAGGTGGCAAATTTAGCATAGGCCAAGTCTGTAGCGGACAATGGCTGGAATATGTTTGTATCCATGCTAGAGTACAAGCTTGCATGGCAAGGAAAACAGCTTGTCAAAATTGACAAGTGGTATCCAAGTAGCCAGTTATGTCATGTTTGTGGCTACCAAAACGATGCAACCAAGGACTTATCTGTAAGGGAATGGGATTGTCCTAAGTGTGGAAGTCACCATAACCGTGATAAGAACGCCGCAATAAACATCCGAGAAGAAACTCGGAGAATAGTCTAACGCAACTCATATAGTACCGTGGGTCGCACGGGAATCTACGCCTGTGGAGAGAGAAAAAGCACGCTGTAGTTCTTCGGAGCTGCAGTGCTGTTCGAGCTTTCTCAGGAAGCTCCCGCATCTGGCGGGAGTACGTTCACAGCTATAATCTTTCCATTGCTGATGTTATGCAGCAGATCTGTCGTGCTCAAGGCAAGCCAGAACCACGAAAACTTGCATTGCCTGTGCAAGAAATTTGAATAATACTGCTACATTGTACCTTTGTACTAGCTTTACACCACTAGTTTTGCCCTGAAATTTACATCGCTAGTAGGGCAAACTATAATTTGAATGTGATTATATGTCTATCAAAAGTTAGCCATATTACTACTATATAGATGTCAATAAAGTAATCTGTATGCTTAGGATGTGCATCAGTTAGGAGGTCATTTGTAGGATAGAGCGCAGATCAGCTATTGATGCGGGTTTTGGGCCAGTCTAAGGAAAGTGGCTTTTAATCGTCGAAAGTCGAGTTCTTTACAATTAGCAGGTAGAATCTTAGCGAGTGAAGGGTGGGAAAGACTTGAAAAAGCGCTTGCATATATGTCAATTTCACTAGTCGTTTAAGAGCTTTAAACGAACGGAGGCTTTTTATGACAAGCGCATTAGATGTAGCAAGATTTTTCTTAGCTTCTAATCCTGCAGGCAGTATTACTAATCTTAAGCTGCAAAATCTGTGTGCTTATGCTCAAGCAGTAGCTTGCTCTTATCTTGGAGAAAAAATTTTTCAAGAAGACATTGAGATGTGGGAGTTGGGCCCAGTGATCCCTGAAATTTATAAAGCTTATAAAGCGTATTACTTGGATCCTATTCCTACGCCTCGGCTTGATTTATCTCAATTTAGCATGACAGAGCGTCTTGTTCTTGCTGGCGTAAACACTTGCTTGGCAGAAATGTTTGATGCTTGGGATCTTTGCCTAAAATCTCACGAAGATTTTCCTGGTGTTCGCGGATCTAATCCGCGTTTAACGTTTGAAGAGCTCCAACAGGCTGCGCACGATAGTGATATCGTGCGACAACTAAAACAAGCTGATGAACCTATTGCAGATAGTGCTTACATGAAAACTCTTTTAGCTAAGGATGCTTTACATGCCTTGGCAAATTGAAATTACAGAAGATGCTTGTAATTCAATAGAACAATCTGACACAGACTTAAAAATAAAAGCATTGCGAGAGTTTATTATGATCGGTCACCAGAAAGTGAGCCACACTTAGAAAAGACTAATCAAGTTCAAATATTTACGTATTGTACAATGCCGACAATGTTATGCATATTGTGGATCGCTTGAGTTTGGATTTAGTTGTGTAAGGCGCCCTACTCTTCTTGTACAGTGATCACTTTTGCTTGTTAGCAAGTATCTTTTATATCTTAACTGCGTTTCTTATATTGGGAAATGTAATGAACGCAAAGTCAATTTTGGGTAAGTGTCATAAGCCATAGGTATTATTTTAGACATGTCATAAATAGATATACTAGTTAAAACAAAATATGCACTTATACGCTTAAAAACTTTGAGCAAAAATTTACGTAGATATATACCATGAGGTAACCTTGCTATCTTAGTTTTTAAAAAAAAGAATAAAACTTTTTGATAAAAAGCAATATGCGAATTTAAAGTTTCAGACACGATAAATTGTGGAAGCGAAAAAATATGATGTATTATATATCATAAATAGTAGTACAACAATTAAATTTATATGCATAATTTTACAAATAACATTTTGCTTAACGGTAGAAGACTCAGGTTTGTTTGTGCTAAATAGATAATTGAATAGCATATCTTCCATAATGCAATGATCATGATCTATATCATACATTTTCCAACAAGTTTTAGCTAAGCTTAGAAAAATATGGTTTTAAGTATACTAAATTTTGTGTCACATATAATTACGATGAGCTACTGCTGGTTTTAATACAAGTTAATTAAATAATAATATTTTTTTTACAATAATTAATATTTCAGCATTAAATCTGCATAGCTTTGATTAAATTACAATGATATTTTTCAATTGATAAACATGTTATATTGATGTAGCAAGTGCTTTGCATATAGATAATAAATTATACTTAATGTTAAGCATTAGATATTAGATATTATATATTGATAAAATTTAATATTACACTAACTACAATATTTAAAATATTATGATCTACAAAAAATAGTTTTAAATGATCCTAGAATAAAAATATGTATAACATGATATTTTATGTACATTATGTGTAGCATAAGTCAATCGTAACTTATATGTTAGTAAAACTCAAAAGTATGCGCTAAATACAAAATAATTAAATATTAATTTATTTCAAAATATCTAAGTTCTTAGCAAAATGTTCTTGAATATCTAATAAACAAGTGCTCGTATCAGAATAATCTTTGCGGATTGTAGCATAGTCGTGAACGATTTGAGCACATCCATGCATATATACAAAGATAGATCCTGCAAAACAATCTACATCTTCTGGATCATGGGTAATAATAATAGTTGGTATATTTAATGTATCAATAATTGCAACCAACTCTTGGCGTAACTTGATGCGCAAAAGAGGATCAAGGGCCGAAAAGGGTTCATCTAAGAGCAAGAGCCTTGGGGCAGCATAAATTGCCCGCAGCAAGGCTACGCGCTGACGTTGACCGCCAGAAAGTTCTTTGGGATAACGACTAGCAAGTTTAGCCAAGCCAAATCTGGCTAATAGTTCTTGGGCTCCTTCTTGCACATCTTTTGAAATAAACATTGGCCATACATACTGACTATAGGCCACATTTTGCAGAACAGTTAAGTGTGGAAAGAGCGCATAATCTTGGAACATGTAGCCGATCTGGCGATCTTTTGCAGCAACAAAAATGTGTTTTTTGCTTGAATAGAGAATGTCATCTTGTAAAGAGATTTCACCTTGATCTGGGGTAATGAGGCCAGCTAACGCCTGCAGTGTCAGAGTTTTTCCAGAGCCAGATGGACCAAAAAACACACATGTCTTAGGTATATCAGGGATAACAAGCTTAACATTAAGTGTAAAGGGCTGTTCTTTTGATGCAAAATGTTTGCGAATGTCTACATAGAGCATAGCTATGATAAAAGTTATGATTTTGTAAGCACATGCGAAGTTTTGATATGCTTATATTTTTAAAAGATTACTCTTTAATTGGCAAGCATAGACACAGAAGAGGAGTTAATATAATTTTTGTTAAAAGTAAAAATAAGTTGCAAGATGAACACGAAAAATTAAATATGCTATTCTTAAATATTAAGTAATATAATTTTGTAAGTTCTTATTGGATTTAGCTCTCATATTTGAACGTTGTTGTATCAGAGGATCTCTTACCTTGATATTTAACGCAGTCATTATTTAAATAGATTTATAAAATTACAGATTACATTGCGCCAAAATGTTTAAACTAAGTTTTGACATATCAAAGATAATCATGACATTATCTTGGCAATGTAATCTACCAGCATACTCATGCACAAGATTTCCTGTGCAATAAGAGTTCTGCTGTGCCTAAGAATACCACACATAAAAGCGATGTGACTATTACTAAGATGGTTGCTTCATCATCTTGCCCTGCTTGAAAGGCAGCATAAATGGCAAGAGATAAGGTTTGGGTTTTGCCTGGGATATTGCCTGCAATCATAAGGGTTGCGCCAAATTCACCCATACCTCTGGCAAAGGCTAAGATGAGCCCTGCGACAATCCCTTTAAAGGCCAAGGGAAAAGAAATGGTTAGAAAAATACGTAATTCGCTGGCCCCAAGGGTGCGTGCAGCATCTTCTAGGCGTTGATCCACTTGGGCTAGCGCTGCCCGCTCTGCTTTATAGATTAGGGGAAAGATCACAAGACTTGCGGCAACAACTGCCCCTTCCCAGGAGAAAATTAAATTTATGCCAATCTTCGCAAGAGAGGGGCCCAAGAGACCATTGCGCCCCACAAGGAGAATTAAATAGTAGCCAAGCACGGTTGGCGGCAAAACCAGGGGTAGCGTACAGCAAGCATCAAGAATTGAAGGCAGGGGACCTGTGCGCCTTTTTAAAAATAAGGCTAAAAAACTTGCCAAAATAAAGGCGCACAATGTGCCAAGGGCCGCCACTCTTAAAGAGAGTAACAGTGGCGGCCATATCGAAAGTTCAAATGGATCCATGTTTTTTTAAGGCTTAGCAAAGCCGTATTTTTCAAGGATAAGACTGCCTGCAGGACTTAGCACAAAGTCAATGAAGGCTTTAGCATCTGCAGGATTTTTGCCAGTTGTAGCCACAGCAATTGGATAGAGAATTGGTTGATGTTTATTTAAGATTTCACAAACAACAACCTTATCTTTTTGGATGGCTGCATCTGTCCCATAGACAATGCCACAATCAACCTCACCCCTTGCCACATAGTCTAAGACCTGTCTGACATTGGTTCCATAGATAAATTTGCTGCTAAGGCTTGTAAAGAGCTTATCCGCCTCTAAAGCAGCTTTGGCATAGCGCCCTGCAGGCACAGAGGCAGGATTGCCAATGGCAATGCGTTGCATTTTGGGCAAATCTTTGAGCGTAATTTTATTTTTACCCATGGGTACAATTAATACTAAAGTATTGCGGACAAAATTTTGGCGTGTATCGGGATCAATGACATGGCTTTTTTGAGCACGATCCATGGTTTCTTGATCTGCAGAGGCAAAGACATCTACAGGCGCCCCTTCTTGTATTTGTTTTAAAAGGGGATTTGAGGCTGCAAAATTAACATAGACTTGGCAGTCTGGGTGCAATTTTGTAAAAGCCTGCTTTAGTTCTAAAAAGGCATTGGTTAGGCTAGCTGCAGCAGAGATAGTGAGCTCTTTAGCGATCGCTGTAACTGGTAGAGCAAAGATTAGCGCAAGCACAATGCAAGAGAAGAACTTATGTTTTAGACAGCCCATATGGTTTCTCCCAAAAAAATTAACGGTGTAAGCTCTTCACTATCCCAAAAGCTTCAGTTTGCTCAAAGGCTACACGGTTTCTCTAAAGCGTGTAAGCTATAAATTTGATAGGTTAAAAATAAATACTCGGAGCTAGCAAAAGCCCCCAGAGCCGCAAAGCTTCTGGGGGAAGTATTTTAAGCCGGATTTTCGCGGTAGCGATCAATGGTTGCAATCAAACCTTCGACATCAAAAGGTTTAGCCACATGGGCATTCATGCCACTTGCAAATGATTGTTCCTTATCTTCGGGCCTAGCATTGGCACTTAGGGCTATGATGGGGAGTGTTTGGAGATCCTCGCGTTCATGGGCGCGAATAGCACGGGTGGCCTCATAGCCATTCATAACCGGCATCTGAATATCCATCAAGATGGCGGTATAATAGTGGGGCGGCTTACTGCACACAATGTCCACAGCATCACAACCATCAGGCACAGATTCAACATCAAAGCCAAATTCTGACAGAATTGTTTCGGCCATCATGCGGTTGATTTCAAGGTCTTCCACAAGCAAAATGCGGCCTTTGCCTGTTGTCGGCGTAGCTGCAGGCTCTGCATGGGTCACACTTGGCGTGTGGGGTTTGGGTTGCACAAGCTTTAAAGGCAGGCTCAGTGTGAAGGTTGAGCCTTGGCCCTTGGTACTTTGTGCCTCAACACTGCCACCCATAATATCTAGGATGCGCTTACACACTGTAAGTCCAATGCCTGTACCAATGCGCCCAGATTTGGTGGAGGTCTCTTCGCGTTCAAAGGCGCCAAAGGCCCGTTTGACAAATTCAGGCTCCATGCCAATGCCAGTATCGGTCACACTCACTTGGAATCTTGCAAAGCCACCTGACTCAGACTCGCGTGTGCGTTTGATGGCAACCGTAATACTGCCGCCTTCTGGGGTAAATTTGCAGGCATTGGAGAGGAGATTGGCAAGAGCTCTTTGAAAGCGTGGGGCATCCAGTAAAACTTCTGTTTGGCCAGCCGCTAAATCCAAATTAAGCTGCAGCTTTTTTTTGGTTAATTCGGGTCTAAAGAGATCCACAGCATCGGTAATGGCGGCTGCAAAATTGACAGGTGTGGCTTTTAATTGCACCCCGCGGGCGTCCAAGGCTGCCAATTCTAAAAGATCATCTAAGAGGGCTAAGAGCAAGTGACTTGCTGTTTCAACCTTTGCCAAGTGATCTAGGCAGACCTCTGGCTCCTTGACATGTTGCTTTGCCAATTGCAAATAGCCAATGATGGCATTCATTGGCGTGCGAAAATCATGGGAAAGATTAAAGATAAAGGCATTTTTTGCTTCATTTAAGCTTTTTTCACACATAAAAGCTTCTTCGGCGCGTTTGGCCTCTTCTTCCGCTAATTTTTTCTCTGTAACATCATAGAGGAACACGTAAAACAGATCGCCTTTTTCTGTATGCACTAAATGACCAAAATCTTCTAACCAACGAATAGAGCCATCTTTGCGTTTGATGCGATACAGTACGTGATCCGTATTATTTTCCGTATTGTTGACTTGGCTATTGATGGATTCTTCAACGCTCGTCAAATCATCGGAGTAAATCATGCCCAAAAAAGAGCCTTTGACGTAGTTCATAAACTCGTCAAAGGTGCTGCAGCCAAAAATTTTGATGGCAGCTGAGTTAGCAAAGAGAATTTTTTCACTGGCATTGGCTTCATAGACAATAAAGCCGCCCGGCATCCGTTCGGTAATCTCTTTATATATGGGCATAATTATACTCACAAAAATCCATGAGCAGCCAAACTTACTTGCAGCATATAAAAATATCTCTGCAAGTTAAGAATGTGTAAGTCTCACGAATCACCTATAAATGTAATAAGCAAAGTGCACGCCACAGCCAGAAGTAAAAACAAGTAATTGAATGATTGAAAGTCGCTTTACGGCTTGGTCATTAATTCTTTTAAGGTCTCTAAGACTTTATTCACATCAATGGGTTTAGCAATATGGCCATTCATGCCGCAGGCAAGGGCAGTTTGTCGATCTTCTTCAAAGGCATTGGCCGTCATGGCGACAATTGGAACATTGGCTTTGGCTTTATCAGGGAGAGCCCGGATGGCTTTGGTGGCATCCATGCCATTCATGACCGGCATCTGCATATCCATAAGGATCAAATCATAGTAGCCAGCAGCAGCCTTCTGCACCTTATCAAGGGCTACCTGGCCGTTTTCTGCTTCTTCAACATTTAACCCATGCATCTCAAGAACGGTTAGCGCAATTTCGCGGTTGACGTCAATATCATCCACTAGGAGGACGCGTTTGCCTGTAAAATCTTGGGTCTCAACACTTTCCTCGATGCTGCTTGTAGCTTTATGCCCCATGGCTTCAGCTAAGGCTATTTGTAGGGCTGAAGCAAATATTGGCCGATGACAGAAGGCCTTAACACCTGCTTTTACTGCTTCGTCTTTAATATCTAACCAATCATAACCTGTAATCAAAACAATCTTAGCCTGACTTCCTGCACTACTTTGGGATAGCTTGTGAGCAAGATCAATGCCTGAACCATCTTGTAATTGCCAATCGATTAAGTAGATATCAAAGGCTTCGGCGTGTTTTGTGGATTGTTCTTGGACTAAGATGGCCTCACGAGCTGTTTCAACCTGGGTCACTTGGGAGTTAAGATCTTGTAAAATTCCTTGGATGCCTTTAAGGACATGCTCGTCACTACCCACAAGTAAGACCTTTAAATTTTGCAAGTGCTCTAGAGGCAGCTCTGGTTGATCTTTAGTTGCAACCAAGGGGAGAGTTAATGTTATGATAAACTCTGAGCCCAAATCTTTTTGGGTGATAAGTTTAATGTCACCTCCCATGAGATCAACCAAATGTTTGGTGATCGACATGCCAAGCCCTGTGCCTTGAATCTTATTAATTGTTTCTGTGTTTTCTCTTTCAAAAGATTCAAAGATGCGGGCCGCAAATTCTGGGCTCATGCCATAGCCATTATCTTTGACACTTAACTGATAGGTAGCCGTATCCTCATGGTGATCCAGTTGTGTCAAGGTCACCTGAATTTTGCCATTATCAGGCGTATATTTAATTGCATTGCTTAACAGATTAAGTAAGATTTGATTTAAACGTAATTTATCACAAATCACTTCTTCATCTTTGACATCAATAGCATAAATATCAAAGCTATGTTTTTTATCAGCAATTTGACCTATAATAATTGCTGTGAGGTTATATAAAAGATCAGGAAGATTGACAGCTGTAGTTTGTAGTTCAATACGTCCACTTTCAATGCGACTCATTTCAAGTACGTCATTAATCAAAGATAATAAATGATTACTTGAGAGTTTAATTTTGCGTAAATAATCATAAATCAGATTAATATCTTTTTTTGTCAGTGCTAAATCAGTAAAACCAATAATAGCATTCATAGGTGTCCTGATGTCATGAGACATATTAGACAGAAATGTACTTTTTGATTTACTAATTTCTTCAGCTTTTAATTTTTCTACTTCAACCTTTTGTCGTCGTTCATTCATGAGTGAGAACACACGAAACATGATATAAATACTTAAAATAATAATCAATAATTGAATAATGCTATGTTCAATAAGCTCATGATTAAAAGTATCAAGTTGCTTGCGGAGAAATTGTTTACGTTCTTCTTTTTCTTGGAGATTACTTAAAACAGGATCTTGCTCTTTTGTCTGCACATCTGCTCTTTGTTCGTGGAAGAGCGTAATATTATTGACGATTGCTGAAGTGATCTCATGCACATCTTGGCGCATCCACATCAAGGTTGAGCCAAAAATTACCGTGAGCATTGTCAACCAAACGATGGTCGATTTACCATAGCGTTCTGTTTTGTCACGTTTAAATAAATAGAGAATAAAGATAAAACCAATGATCGCCCAAATGGCAAAGATAAAATAGGATTCTGGGGCTAAGACACTGATAGACCAAATATTGGGCAAAAAGGCACAGAGACAAAAGACTAGACCTAAGATGACGCCAAGGATCCCTGTAAGCATATGCCAGGTATCCTGCTCGCGTTTTGCTTGCAGAATCGTGACTAAGGAGACGTAGGTGTAGACTAGTGTCGCGCAAATGGTAGTTAAATCGACGATCCAGCCAATGGCTGAGCGGCCCGCAAATGAAATAAAAATGGAACTAGAGATAATGAAAATAAAGGCATTTTTGGGGATGCCGCGGGATGTGCGTTTGGCAAACCAGGTCGGTAAAATGCCATCTTCAGCCACAGCACAGGTTAAGCGCGAGAGAGCTAGAAAGAAGCCAATTAAGCCTGTGGCAATACCCCCAAAGGCTGCAAGAGATAAGACTTTGAGGCCTGTGGGCCCTAGATATTGGGTTATAGATTGTAAGACGACTAAATCAACTATACTTGGCGTTTTCGTGGGATCATGGTTTTGCATTTGGCTTGCAAAACACTGCCAATCACAGAGATCTTTTAAGGGTGCTGCGCCAATTAAGGTTATGACTGCATAGACTAGGGCACCTGTGAGGGCACCTGCACTCATAAGCCAAAAGAGGCGGTTAGAGCCTTTTTTCATTTCATAGCTTACATGACTTACCGCTTCAAAGCCCACATAGGCCCAGGGCGCAAAGGCCATGATGGCAACAATTTGGCCGGTAACAGGCACACCTGGCACAAAGGCAGGACCTAAATTGCTAAGGCTTGGCAGTTGAGTATCAAGAGCTAGGAATGAGCCCACACTTGCAATAAGCAAAATTAGGGCAAATATCGTATTGACATATATGGCATAGCGGTTGCGGTACATGCATAGAAGCCCTGCCCCTGCTATGATCAGCATTGTCATTAAGATCTCGCTAGCATAGACATCATAGCCAGCTAAATTGTAATGAAAGCCAAATTGAAAAAAGTTGCCTAAAAAATTGCGGAAGAGTATCGTAAAGGCTGTGGCATTGGCCCAAATAATGGCGGCATAGACGAGCCACAAAAACCAGGCACAGAGAAAGGCATGGTCTGCACCGAGAAGCGCCCGTACATAGGAAAAGGCCCCACCTGCATTGGGATAGCGTTGTGCCATGAAATGATAATTGGCTGCAATTAAGACCATAGCAAGGGCGCCAATAAATAGTCCTAGGGTCGTACCAAGTGGGCCGGCAGCTGGTAAAAAGGTGGTTCCAGGCAGGACAAAAGCTCCCCAACCTACACTACAGCCAAAAGACATGGCCCAGATGCTTAGTGTTGAGAATCTTTTATGCGGATGGCGCTGCTCATTCATGCAAAAATCTCCGTCAAGGTCTTGGGGAAAAACATCTTTGACCTGACGGCCTCCTTGAATAGATTTGTTAAAAGAAGCTTTTAAGGAGCAACTTTTTAGGCTCTGAGACAGAATTCAAAAAAAGTAGCACTACAATAAGCAGAGACCTCATTCAAGGTACCAGCTTAAAATTAACCGTAAAAGTATTTTTCAGGGCTGCAAACACGCCACAAAAAGAAAACTCTCTGCACATACAGAGTATGGTGCAAAGAGTTTGAAAAAAAATGGTCGGAGCGACTGGATTTGAACCAGCGACCCCCTGCTCCCAAAGCAGGTGCGCTACCAAACTGCGCCACACTCCGCAAAATTTGTGTTGAGTCTTAGCAACTGAAACATTAAAAGTATAGGGAAGGCTTGGGAGTTTGTCAAATAGGTGGTGCGTGTCTTTAAGTTTTGGCCGAAGATGCTACAATTCTCAAAACTTTTTCTGACGCTATAAGATTGCAATATTTAATATTTATGCAAAATAGCACTTATTTTGGCAACATAAACTTAAAAATTTAAGAGATTAGGCGCAATAACTTAAATTTTTATGTAGACTTTATAGAATAAAAATATAGCAAAGCGATCTTGTAAAGTTAATTCTTGATTATCTAGTTAGCCTTATTAAGTATGCTAAATAACTAAATTGCAGTACAAATAAATCAATAAAATTTTCAAAAACTTTTATATGAACTTAAGCTATCTAGACAATGTAAAGCATCTAAAACATAGCAAGATTACAAATAAGTCAGGTACAATTTTTAAGCTTGCAGGAGAAGGTGTTAAAGCAGGAGCGCACATCTTTCTTAAATCTTGTGCAAATTCGCCAAAGCGCCTAAATTTGCCCAAAGCCCAAGCTTATTTTGGAGCTTATTGTTTAGTTAGGAGATACTATGCTTGATTATATCCGCTCCAATACGCAATCTTTTGGCGTTAAGGTGGCGTTTGGTGTTATTATTTTGGTCTTTGTCTTTTGGGGTGTGGGCAGCATTTCAGACAGTGACACAAGTCATGTACTTGCCAAAGTTAATGACGAGCCAATTTTAGAGACGCAATTTTATAAACGCTTTCAAAGGGTCGAAAGTCAATTGATGCAGCGGGGGATGACACGGGAAGCCATGAAGGCTGAGCAGCTGGGGCGCCAAGTCTTGCAAGATATGATTGCCCATAGTCTCGTGCGCCAAGAAGCTAAGCGTTTGGGACTCGAGATTACGCCCCTCGAATTGCGCCTGGCAATTGAACAAAATCCCCTCTTTCATAATGACAAAGGCAAGCTTGATAAAGAGTCCTATACAAGAGGTTTAGACCAACTGCGCATGCGTGCTGCTGATTTTGAAGATGAACTGCGCGAAGAATTACTCTTTGAGAAAATGCTCTCTTTAGTCACAGCCGAGGTGTGGTTAGCGCCTAATTCAGCCAAAAGTCGCTATGATTTTTTATTTGAGAAGCGCAATCTTGGTACAATCTTTGTGCGGGCTCAGGATTATGTGGATAAGGTTGAAGTCACAAAAGATGACATCAAGAACTATTATGATGGGCATAAAGACAGCTTTACCATTCCAAAGAAAGTTAAACTGAGCTACATTGCCTTAGATCCCAATAAACTTGTGGATCCAACGAGTATTTCTGCAAGTGACATTGAAAACTATTATAAGCGTAATCTCACAACCTATACACAGCATGAAGCTGTGAACTGTGCCCATATTTTAGTGCCACTTAGTGCCAATGCTGATGCAAAGGCTAAAGAAGAGGCTTTGGCAACAATCAAAAAGATCCAAGAGGCTCTGCAGAAAGGTCAAAGTTTTGCAGAACTTGCCAATAAGTATAATCCTGCCAATGCTGCGGGTAAAGATGGCGATTTAGGCTGGGTTGAGCGGGGGGTGACGGTTAAGCCCTTTGAAGAGGCAGCCTTTAGCCAAAAGATTGGCGAGGTATCAGAAAAAGCCATTACCACAAACTTTGGGTTGCATTTAATATTGGTTAAGGAGAAGCGCAAAGAAAAGGTGCGCCCCTTAGAAGATGTTGCCCCTGAGATTAGCAAGCAGTTAGCCCAAGAACAGGGCCGCGATAAATTGACGGAGGTTGGCGAAAATCTCATTGAGGCCAATCTCTTGGGTCGCGATTTAGCTGAGAGTGCTAAAGCCTATAATTTAAGTGTCACTGATACAGATTTTTTAAGTGCAAGTGATATGACAACTACCTTGGGCCTCTCAGCAAATGATGCCCAACTCTTACTCCAAGGCCTCCCCATTGATACCTTATTGCAGGCTAAGGATGC
Organism: Desulfovibrionaceae bacterium; assembly: GCA_017454005.1. Taxonomy (GTDB): domain Bacteria; phylum Desulfobacterota; class Desulfovibrionia; order Desulfovibrionales; family Desulfovibrionaceae; genus Desulfovibrio. The sequence goes on from JAFTDU010000023.1 coordinate 12,860, forward strand.
GGCTCTAGTTGTCAGGGTTGGCGAGGTGAAGCCCGCTAAATTAGAACCCTTAGATCAGGTGGCAGGCCAAATTAAGACGCAACTTGCCTTACAGAAAGCCCAAAGTGAGGCTGTTAAAGCAGGCGAGAGTCTCCTTAAAAACCTGCCTGCGACGCTTACAGAGCAGGATAAAAATAAATATAAGGTGCAAGTTCTAAATGGGGTTGATCGTTTAAGTCGCTTGGCGCCTTATAAGCCGCAAGAAGCCTGGGCTAGGGCCGCGTTTGCAGCCCCCCTGCACTCTTGGCTCCCCAAAGCCTATGCTGTGGAACAAGAAGATGGCACCCTTGGGGCTGTTTTAACCTATGTGGATGCGATCACACCCACAAAGAAGAGTGACTGGGAGCGCGTGCAGCGTATTATGGAGAGTGGTTTAGCCCGCGAGACGGCAGACCATGTGCGCCAGATTTTTTTACAAGAGTTATTTAAACACGCCAAGATTACCAATGTAGATTTTGCCAAAGCAGAGCGCTTGGGAATTTAATCGGAGGTTTTAATCATCTTATGTGTGGGCTAACTACCTGTGCCAACTTGCAAAAACAGAGTTAGCAACAGCCAAGTCAACCCTTTACATCTTGTAAGAGGTGTAAACTCAACGTTAAATGCTTGTAAACCCTAAAGCCTTACACCGAAACAGTAATCTGAAAAGATAAGCTGCCAAGATACTCTGAAAAGATCTTCATAGGTGCGAAAGCAGAAAAAACGTAAGGATGGCATAAGGTGCAAGACAAGCGGATCAAGATAAATGCCAAGATTCGTCCTAAGTGCCAAGAACAATGGGTGTTTAGCAGGGACAGTCCTAAACTTTTTTTAAGCATGGAAAACCCCCAACGACTATCTCCTTGAGGGAGAGTAAAGCAGGAAGCCTACGCCTGAAGAAAAATGTTGCGCCAAAAGTATTTGGCTGAAGATATAGTCTGCGCTCATGTGAAAGCATGAGAGGTCTGCAAGCAAAGCAAGACTGCGTTAAAAGTTGCGTTTTAACGTGAACAAAATTAAGTACCTGTAAGTATGGCACATGCATTTCAAGTATCTTGTGAGATAAAAAATTGTGTTCAATAGCATAGTGCACAAGAGAGATATTTGTGAATTATTGTTGTCTGCAAAAATTAGAGAAGCATCTTGTGCTCTATGAAAAAAGCGTAAGATATAACTTTAGATCTTGATTGATACTTGTAGTGCCATGACAGGTTTATTTACGGATCATTGGCTATACAGGGCATAGGCCAGCTCTTCCCCTGGTTCTTGAGGGCTTAGAGCATTTGGAATACCGGGGCTATGATTCAGCTGGTATAGGCTATGTGTTGCAAAAGAAACTTGAGGTCATTAAAGCCTGTGGCAAACTGCACAATTTGCGCGAGCAATGTGCCAAAGAGGCGCAAGCTCTAACAGTCAGTACGGCCTTAGGGCACACCAGGTGGGCCACCCATGGGGCACCATGTGTCAAAAATGCCCACCCCCATGTAAGTCAGGATGGCCGTTTAGCCCTTGTGCACAATGGCATCATTGAAAATTTTTTGGAGCTAAAAGCAGAGCTTCTGACTCAAGGCTATAGCTTTCAAAGTGACACTGACTCTGAGGTTTTAGTTAATCTTATAAGCCAAGCCTTAAAAGAAGAGCAGGATCTTGTAAAAGCTCTGCAAAAAGCCCTACAAAGAGCGCATGGGGCCTATGCCATCTGTGTGTTGGATCAAGAGACACCCAATGTCTTATATGCTTGTAAGCAGCAAGCACCCTTAATCTGTGGCCTCGGCATTGGCGAAAACTTTATCGCTTCCGACATCCCAGCCTTTTTAAATTACACCCGTGAGGTCTTATTTTTAGAAGATCATGAACTATTGCGGCTAACTCCTCATAGCTATGAACTCTTAAAATTAGATGATCTAACGCCCATAAAAAGAGATACTAAAGAGATTCAGTGGAGCATGCAGGCAGCCCAAAAAGGGGGCTATCGCCACTTCATGCTCAAAGAGATTTTTGAACAGCCTAAAGTAATTACAGACTGTTTAGCAGGGAGACTTGGGGCAAATTACAGAGTGCTCTTGCCTGAATTAGACGCTCAAGCTATTCCAAAACATTTGCATATTGTGGCCTGTGGCACCTCTTATCATGCCGGCCTTTGGGCAGCGCATCTTTTTCAAAGTATTGCCAAAGTGCCAACCACAGTCGAGATTGCCTCGGAATTTCGCTATAAAGAGGAGCTCTTGCTAGATGCACATTGTGATCAGCTTCTTGTGATTAGCCAAAGTGGTGAGACTGCAGATACCTTGGCAGCTCTGGATATGGCTAACGCCATAAAGATTCCAACCATTGGTTTATGCAATGTGCTGGGTTCATCCATTGCAAGGAGTGCCAAGGCTGTTATCTATACGCAAGCAGGACCAGAAATTAGTGTGGCGTCAACTAAGGCCATGACTAGTCAAATGCTACTCTTAACCTGTATGGCACTCTATTATGCCCAAAGAAAAGAGTGCTTAAAGGCAAGTGTAGCCCAAGAATTTTTTGACAAATTACAGGCCCTGCCCCAAATTTTAGAGGCGCAGTTACCTAGTATGCAGGAGCGTGCTAAACAATTGGCAAGAAAATTTGCCAAGAGTCAAAGTTTCTTTTATCTAGGTCGCGGCTTTTGTTTTCCCCTAGCCCTTGAAGGCGCTTTGAAGCTTAAAGAATTGTCTTATATTCATGCAGAAGGCTATCCTGCTGGTGAAATGAAACATGGGCCCATTGCTTTAATTGACCCCACCTTTCCCACATTTGTGTTAGCGCCCATTGATCAACTGCTCTACCCCAAAATCAAATCGAACCTAGTTGAAATTCAGGCGCGACAAGGTCAGGTCATTGCCTTAACCAATCCTGGGAGCGATTTGGAGCATTGTGAACGCTGGGAAATTCCTGCTTTTGCTGGGCCTCTAGCTGCCTTTTTACTCTTACCTTGTTTACAACTTTTTAGTTATGAAGTAGCTGATTATTTAGGGTGTGATGTGGATCAGCCAAGAAATTTAGCAAAAAGCGTGACTGTTGAGTAGTGAAGAGCTAAAAGCAAAAAACTCTCAGAAATATTGTTTTCTGAGAGTTTTTTGTGATTAGGATTGCCCCAAGTATCTTGATCAAAATAAAAATGTTTTCATATTTTTTGATGTGCCTGCTAAAGCTGATTGAATTAGAGAGATTAAAGTTTGAATAAGACATCCTTAAATCTGATACAAAATGCTCTTCTGTGCTGTGTTGCCAGCTTTCAAGGTACCCTTGGAGCTCCTATGTCGTGATTTATGCTCTGCTCATGCAGAACTATAACTATCAGTGATTTTGATCTTAAAAATATCCAAGGTACAAATTATAGTGCTAGATCTAGAAATGTAATTACAAGAGTGTTTGAATCTTTACGCGAGCTTGCTGTGACAGTAACATTTAAGTTTGTTGATCTGCACTAATTCTCAAAAGTGGCATATCGAGCAAGAAATGCTTAACAAGCAAGTTGCTTATGCTATGGTTAAAGATTAAGCACTAAACGCAGTTCTTGTACACTATCATATGGGGATCAAAGCGCAGGGTCTTTAAGAACTCATCTCTTATCAAGCTGTTCTTAAGTTAAAACCTCAATTAAAAAATGAGGCACGCCCGAAGGCTGGCTGTAATTTTTTTGCTTATGCAAGTGCGGCACCTTGTGTGATTAGGTAAACTTAAGTCATGAAACATTGTCACAACCGCACTTGCTCCAGCATTAGCGTAAAAGGATGATTTTCAACAAATACTTCTGCGCCTTCAATGAGCTTGTCTTCATCATAAGGCCCAGTATTTTCTGGAAGGTTGTCTCGACCAAAACGAATCTCGTCCAAGATATTTTCGGGTAAAGGAGAACCACATCCGCCTTGGCAAAAATTTGTTTCGTTGTTCATGCTCTTTTTCCTTTGTGTGCAGAGGTTGTGTAAAAGGCGGCAAGAACTATCACAATTGCCCAAAGCTATGTGCACAAGTATTTAATTGCGTTTGTAGCAATGATAATGCTAGGTCTGATTATCTTTGCTCAATGATCATACTACTGTTGAAGAAAAGTTTTGCGCAAAGTTTAATATATGATGGTGATAAAAACGGCCACGCAAATATGGGAAGAAAATAACTATCAGTGATTTTGATCTAAAAAATGTTCCAGGTACAAATTATATTACTTTTACAATTAATTTCGTGAACAGATAGAGTTGCTTCTGTGTATCCACAACAAATAAGCCAATCTATAAAAACGCCTCGTAAGCACGATTTTTTTTGCGGGCTTAAGAGGCGTTTTTTTGTGCTATTTGCGGATAATCAACAAAGTTGTTGCAGTATTGCGTAAGACACGTTCTGTGCAAGAGCCTAAGAGCATATCTGTCACACAATCACGCCCGTCACTAAACATGACGATTAAATCGACATTTTCATTTTCCGCAATTTTGACAATGATATTAGCTGGAGCACCACGATCCACAACTTTGGTGCAGTGGATGTTCGCAGCAGTGATCTGAGATTCATATTCTTGGAATAAAGAGCTCACAGCATCATCGGCTTCTTTTTGTAACTGTTGCCGATCTTTACCACCAATCATTTCAGGCACAGGGTCTAAGACATGTAAAAGAACAATCTCTTCAGGGTGTAGCGCAATAGCAGCCGCAACGGCTTTGAGGGATCTTTCGCGTGTCTTGGTGCTGATGGGCAAAAGAACTTTTTTAAACATAGAGGTCTCCAGCATAATACTTGCCGAGCGGTTTGGGAAAAGATGTTACGCCCAAAAACAAGCAAAGAAGGTTGACTTAAGGTTAGGACTTGAGTTTAGTGCGTGCAAACTGCGCGAGCAGGCGTTTATTATCTTCGATTTTGCGGGCGAGCTCAGGCAAGAGATTATTTAAGGCCTCCTGATCTTGAGCCAGCGCTGCTTGATTTACAAGGGTAGCCAGGCGGGCAAGAATTTCAAAGCCAAAAGTTGTACAATCTTGGGTAATCTTTTGGGCTAGACTCGCAACGAGGGCGATCTTGTGATTACTTAAGGCTGTTTGGGCATCTAAAATGTGTTGATCTAGGCGAGCCAAAAAGGCTTTGACTTCAGGCTTTAAGATAACAGCCCGTGCTTCAGGAGCTGTGGCTTTTTGGGAATCTTCGGCATCCAGTTCTTTGAGAATCAAGAGAGCCTCTTCCTCAGCCTGACTGGCGGGACTGGGCGTGGTTGCTTGGGCAATTTTTGCTTGCAGGCCTGCATCTTTTAACACAGGAATGTCAGCGCCAGACCAATTGTCAGCCCAGCCTTTGGCGTAGTTAATGGCATCTTGGGGCTCTTTTTTGACAATGGGTGTGGGTTCACCAACCCATTCTTCAAAATCATTAGCATCTTGAGCTGTATTAAACTTTGTCTCTTGTGGAGCTTTTTTAGGAATAGGTTGGGGTTCACCCACCCAGTCTATGGGGTTATCATAGTTGTCGCTGGGTGTTGCTTTGGGCTGTGGCTCGCCAACCCATTCTGCAAAATCATTAGAAACATTAGAAGCTTTATAATCATGGGTTTCTTGAGGCTGAGGCTCTTTTTCTTTAATTGGTTGTGCAGAAATTTTGGGCTCTTTATCGGGTTCTTCTTGGGGCTTATTCTGCGCTTTTTTCTCGCCTAAAGCTTTGAGCTTTTGAAGTTGCGTGGGTGAGAGATCAAAGAGGTTGCGCAGGCGCTCTTCAAAGTCTTTGAGATCGGTGAGTTTGGCTTGGCCAAGTAAGGGGTTGCTCACACCTTCTTCACGAGGTTCTTCTACCTCTATTTCAGTTGGCTCTTTTAAGAGACTTTCAAATTCTTGGCTTACCTTTTCAACAGTATAGCGCAAATCTTCTTTGGCCACAGGTTCACATAAAGCATAGGTGAAGCCTGCACGACCAAGTGCCTGCCACTCATCTCTGGTTGGGGTTATGGCAAGTAATTTACAGAACGGAACCCCTTGTTTGCGGGCCACTTTGCAGAATTGAGCTATGAGGGGTGCTGCTTGTGGTGTGGCAAGATTGCCTTCTGCAATCACTAAACAGGGCGCATCATTTTGGCTAAAGGTGTAAGCCTCTTCAAGGCTTGTGGCAACACGGATGCGTAGATTGAGGCCATCTAGCATTTGGTTCAGACTTTCACGCACCTGCATATGTTTGGAACAGATGATAACCCTAGGTGGGGTATGTGGGCGGAAGGCTTGGGTTTTCGCCGACTCCAGGTGGAAGGTAAAGACTATGGCTAGATGTTGAGGTGTACTCTGCCAGATAAAGTCGCCAGCAAGTTCTGTGGCGAGTTCTTGGGAATTAGTCAGGGCTAAGGGGGCATTAAAGGGCTGAATGTCGCCTTGAGCTTGCACAATGAAGCGTAAACCTGGGGTGACCCCAAGAATCTCTGGCAGGACGCGTAAGCTTACCGCACCTGCAGTTGTCGCATTTAAGACACTTTCAACTAATAGTTGGAATATACTCTGAATCTTCGCACTGGGGTCATTAAAGACCGTATTTAAGCTTGGCGCCACATACCATCCAAGGGTTACACCTTTACGTTCAGCAATAGGTTGCAAGCGGTGGTATATCTCACAGCAGAGCACCTCAAGATCAAGCTTTTGCGGGGCAACCAACTGTTCTGTAGCCGCCTTAGGGTTAGTTAAGGCCAGAAGTTTATGCGCCTGCATGAGGAGAGATGTAGTTGCAGCTTCAAGCCTTGTTTCTTTAGCGCCTTGCACTAAGGTTTTAGCTTGCGCCAAGAGAATCTTCACAGGTTCTTGGAGGTCTTGGGCCTGCACTCTAGGGGCTTGAGGTTGCTCTTCGACTTTCGGTTGTGCCACGGGTGCTAGATTTAGATCTGGGAGCTCTTCTTGAATATTTTTAGATTTTTTGGGATCCAGGGATAATTCTTCTAGAGAATCGCTAGAAGATCCTTGCTTTGGGGTAAGCGGATCTGCATCTAGATCTAAATCACTGGCAGGTTTTTTGGGTAAGGGGGGATTGGGTGCTAAAAATAAGAAACAGGAACTTAAAGTTACCCCGCCTAAAGGTAAGGCCCCTAGGAGATCTGCAGGTAGCCCACTCACAAGGCCAAAGACACCACAGGCCGTAAAGAGGGGCGGCAAAAAGCAGATTAGCAAAAAGAGACCTGCATTGGGCAGGCCTATGAAGAGCGCCCAGAGGGCTGTGGGAATAAAGAGGATGGTGCCAAGGGGCCAGAGTTCCAAAAATCTAGAAGTCCAACTAAAGCCTGGCACAAGGGGGCCTAGGGTTACGGCAGCACCCACAAGGGTTAGGAGAATTAACTGGGCATCAACAATGCGCGAATTTGTGCCTGAACGCATCATGTAGCGGGCCACATGGGGCAAAAGCATTAAAGTAAGCCCTGGGGCTAGAGCGCTTGGAAATTGACTATAGCCGATGTGGCCATGTTCAACAGTTGGTAGACCCAGATAGGCTGCTGCTAGGGCCCCACCCACAAAGAGAGCTGTCCAAATGCGCCATTTGCCAAGGCGGCTTAAGCAGCGCAAGAGGCAGAGCAGGGTTAACACGGCAAGTGAGATGATGCAGGCAGGCTTGACAAGAGGCGCCCAGTTGTCACGGGTTGTTTGAGGTGCCTGCAACATGGGGGCAAACCAGAGGCCAGGGGGGCCTTGGAGACGGATGTAGCAGGTTTTAGGTTCAGGGCCTGCTTGGGGCAGCGGAAAGATATGACGATCGTTTATGGGGGTCACAGTCCACTGTTGCATCCCGGTTAAAGATTGAATCTCAGGGACGTAGAGCGTGGGGTGGCCCGGAAAACTGGTACCTAAAGAGATGAGCCAGGGGGTAGGTGTTGTACCTTCTGGAACAGGGCCTAGAGTAAAGCGCAACCAAAAGGTACCAGTGCTTAAATTCAAATCTAAAGGTTTTAGTGGCAAAAATTGTAAGCTTTTTTCCTGCAGAGAGACGGTTTCAATATCTAAGGTACCATTTTCATCGAGCATGTATTCAAGATACGGCAGGAAAGGTAGGTTCTCGCCACGTAAATCAGCAGGAAATTGCATATTGGCCTGACAGATGCAAGGCATAAGCAAAAAGAGGCTACACAAAAGCGAGAGGGCAAGAGATTGAGCACTATGTTTGATGTGGGATATACACATGAATTAAGGCCTGGGCTTGAAATACTTATAAAAAAGCACTGCAAAGGGCGTAACACAAAATGAATGACATATATAGAGTCAACAAAAGTTTTTAAGACATACACCTGAAAAGTCAACAAGTTTAGGGGCAAAGCCAATTTGCAAGATTGTTTAAAATACTTTTAGGACAAGCAAAAGGTAGACCTTTTTTTGCGCTAAACTTTTACTTAATTTGGCGTTTGCTCAAGCTCTTTGATGAGCTGAGCTAAACTTGTGCCATCAGGAAGTGTCATGTTGGGCGCAGCCAGCAATAATTTTTGCCAGATGGCTAGAGCCTGTGGCTTTTGCTTTAAATCATAATAGAGCACAATACCTTCATTGAGCAGTGACTGCGTATGTTTGGGATCAAGAGCTTGGGCCTTTTGATAGAAGTCTATTGCCTGTGTGTAATTGCCTACTTGCCTATACATGTTACCAAGATCTGTGAGCAAATCTGCATTGGCTGCCCCTAAAGTGCGGGCCATTTCATAGGCTTCAATAGCTTGAGGCGCAAGTTTTGCATCATAATAGCTATTGCCAAGTTGGATCCACAAAGCTTGATCTTTGGGGTTTTTAGCCACTTGCTGCTCTAAGCTTTGAATTTGTGCATTAGTGACTTCTTGAGGTCTCTCAAGGTTTAGCTTTTGTTGCGATTGTGTGACTTTTTGTTGCTTGGGTGAGTCTAACAACAACTCCGGGATAAAGGAGCCTGCAAGTAGACCCACAATCAAGGCTAAAAACATGCCCAGGAGGGCTGTTTCAAGCTTGAGATAGCCTTTAGTAGGCTGCTCTACGGTATTTTTTTTAGCCATAGTGCGATGGAGCATTTAAGTGTTTGAAAGAAGAATTGAAAGCGCTATTTTTGGGGAGCTTCTTCTTGCTTGCTTTGTCTTTTGAGTTCTTCAGTAATGCTTGATTTAAGGTCAAGAGAAATTGTTGGTAGTTTTAAGGCTGCTTGTAAATGTGAAAGACCCTGTGCTTTATTATTAAGATAATAACAATAGAGCATGCCTAAACTATAGCGGATCTCTGGTACATCTTTGCACTTTAAGGCCTCTTCAAGCATTTGACATGCTTCTTCATGGTGATCTTGTTTATGTAAGATGACGCCCAAAAGATATAAGGGCTCCCAGCTTTTGGCATCTTCAGCTACAGCGCGTTTGGCGAAGTTCATGGCCGCATCTAATTGGCCGGCATCTATCAGGGCTTCTGTAAGGGCCAAGAGTTTCGGTAGATCATGTGGATTTTGGCCCAGAGCTTGCATAAGACTACTTATGCTATTTGCTTGTCCCATGGGTGGCATAGAGTCTTGCATAGCTTGGGGTAGATTATTGACCTGCACGGTTAAGCTTGGATTTACAAGGCGTGTTTTTAATAAACACACAAGCATAACACATAGACAGCACCCTAAGGTCAAAACAAGCAGGCGTTGCTTGAATGTTGGTTGCACCTCAAGCATGATCCTTTTTCTCCAAACGTTTCAGCCTACGCGCTAGTTTATTTTGTTTATGGCTTAAAAAGAAGAGATAAAAGCCAAGTCCTAGCCACACGGCAACATTGGCCGTAACAACCCAAGTCAGCTGATCCACTTATGTGACCTCGAAAAAAGTGTTGGCAATTATTGATATAAAAATAACTTTGGGATTCTTTGGCTTACAAAAATGTTAATTGGTGAACTAATGTGATCTTCTAGATTGTGCTTTGCTCTGCTTTAATCTATGCTAATATCAAATAGCATGATATAGTGTAGAACAGTGTAGTATAGTGTAGTATAGTTTAGTTTAGTTTAGTTTAGTTTAATACAGTGTAATACAGTGTAATACAGTGTAATACAGTGTAATACAGTGTAATACAGTGTAATACAGTGTAATGCAGTACAGTGCTGACTGTCCTGCCCTACTCTACTCTACTTTATTCTATTATTGTTAGTTTATTACAATTTTAATTTACTTTATTTGATGTTTCTTATTTTTTGTTTATTTAGATCAACATCGTATATGTACTAATGAATACACTTTATTGTTGTTTGCTAGCCGCTATGCTTAAAGGATGATACA
>JAFTDU010000024.1 GCA_017454005.1 Desulfovibrionaceae bacterium
ACTCTATTCAACGCGCATCAAATCTGATGCTTACCAATCAAATTCAATCAAATTAATTCCAATTCCAATTCAATCAAATTCAAATATTATTAATAGCACTATATAATAATTGAATTTCATGTCTACTTATTTGATTCTATAATTAATCTAATATGTCCAATTAAAATGTTTCAATTTACTTCTAATCAATAAGATTAAATTTTAGTCAATCTCATTCTATTATTTTTTTAAATATCATAAATTAACATATGCTCTTCTTATCTCATTTATCTATTATAATTTAATACGAGTGTGCATCTATGCAATTAAACGAGTATGAATAACAATCTTACATAACTTGATATTATCCGACAATGTTACAAAAATGTAATTAGCAAAGTCGTTAAAAAAGATCGATCAAAAAATATTCGATTTAGCTTAATATTGATTATTTTCAAGTGTATCAAGTTGAGCATAAGTAATTAAACCCTGGTAGCGCGTATACATGATAGCAAACCACAAAATGCCAAGGCCTATTAAACTTACACCTAAAGTCACAAGCATCTCTTGGGTCATGGCCGCACCTTTAGATGTAAAGAGTGCTGGATGGATGGAGCGCCAGAGGCGGGCTGAGAAAAAGACTAGCGGCACATCAAGGAAGCCTAAAATGCCGCACACTGCACAAATTTTTTGGCGTTTTGCAGCAGGTAGCTCGACTTGTGAGAGTAACAGGTAGCCTGCATAGATAAAGCACAAAATTAAGGCAGTGGTGAGTCTGGGATCCCAAGTCCACCACACCCCCCAGGCAAGGCGCCCCCAAATCATGCCAGAAATTACTGTTAACACGGCGAAAAGTTCGCCAATTTCTGCTGCAGCTTGGGCTAGGGCCGCACTTTTTAAAGTTGGACGCAGAATCTCTTTTAGGGAGGCTATGAAGACAAGGAAAAAGCTCATTAAGCCCCACCAAGCTAATGGTAAATGAATGTAAAAAATTTTTTGGCTAAGACCCAAAGTCGCTTCAAGGGGTGCATAGTTGTAGATTAAGTATTGCGTAAGCCCCATCATGCAGGTAGCAAGCAAAATTAGACAGCGAATCATTATGCCTCATCTGTATAAATAAAAGGAAATAACCATAAACAGACACTGAAAAAAATGGCATCAAAGGCAAGAGCTAGGCTCAACCAATTGCTGGTTGTGGGGCTATAGGCTTGGGTGTGCAGGCTAATGCCGGCAAGTAATAAGGGGGTTAAGAGGGGGAAGAGCAGAATAGAGAGTAAGGATTCGCGTGCAGCTTGGCCTTGGGCTAGGGCACCTAAGAGGGAGCCTAGAGCGCAGATGCCTAAATCAATGATCAATATATAGAGGATTAATGCTAGGCTATGTGCCGGCAGCGATTGGCCCAAAAAGATTAGGCTTGCAGGCAAAAAGAGGCTTTGACTAATGAGCAGCAAACATAAGCCTGTCAAGGTTTTTGCGAGATACACCCAGGTGATTGAGAAGGGCAAGAGCAAAAGGCAGGTTCTTGTCGCTTGTTGTTCTTCTAGGGCATAGAGTTGGTTAAAGATTAAGACTTGGCCAAAGAGGGAACTTAGCCAAAACACACAGGCGGCATTTTGGAGGCTTAAGGTTTGGCCTGGTTCTTGAGCTAGGCTGAAGAGAAAGATCAAAACAAGGCCCAAGAGGAGCGCCTGGGCTAAGGCGCCTCCTTTGAGCCCCAGGATGCTTAAATCTTTGGCAAAGAGCGCTATTAAAAATTTTAGAGGGCTTGGCATTGGCCCTCCATTGGCATAAGTCTCCCCTGCTCAAGGTAAAAGCCAGCATCGGCAAAGGTGCATTCTTTAGGACTATGGGTGATTAAAATAATAGCTGCGCCCTTTTCTTTTAGCTGCAAGAGTTTACTTTGAAAGAGGTCTTGGGAGCTTTGATCTAGCCCTGTGGTTGGTTCATCCAAAAGGCAGAGATTGGGTTTTAGCATATAGGCCCTAGCTAAATTTAATTTTTGCGCCATGCCGCGGGAAAAGATGCGGGTGGGCACATCAATTGCTGCCCCAAGGCCAAAGTCTTCCAAAAGTTTTTCCAAGTCATCTTCTGATAGGCTCAAGTTATAGGCCCTGCGCCAAAAATTCAGATTTTCAAGGGCTGAGAGTTGTGGATAGAGACAGGTGGCATGACCCACATAGGCTAAGCGGGTTTCTTTTGCTAAAATAATTTCCCCACTTGTGGGGTTTGTTAAACCGGCCATGATTTTAAGTAAGGTCGTCTTCCCACTGCCATTGGGCCCACTTAAGATGGTAATGCTAGCAGGCGTAAGTGTCACATTGATATCACATAATAGCCTGCGAGCGCCAAAGTTTTTACTAATGTTCACTAGTTTCAGCATTGTGTGATTTAGCTCTAAGCTTTAAGGCAGCTAAGGGGCAGAGGCTCAACAAGACACCGCCGATCCACAACCAATTGACCAAGGGTTTTTGGCTAAAACGCACGAGCACCTGTTTGTCTTGGGTTAAGCCCAAAAGTGATGCATAGAGTTCTGTGCCAAGACTTGGGAGAGTCGCCACTTCCGAAAATTGCATGTCGCCAAATTTAGCGTAGAGGCGGCGTTCTGGCGCCAAGATGCCTTTATCTGTTTTTCCATCGTTAATTTGTAACTTAGCAACGAGGGCACTATAGCCTGGGCCTTGGACGGACTCAAGATTTTTTAAGGTAATGGTATAGGGGGAAAGGGTTTTACTTTCACCTGGGCTCAAATAGATGTCATGTTCTGTGCTATAGGGGCCTGAAAAGGCAATGCCGATTGTACAGAGAAGTAGCCCCACATGACAGCCTAAAGCAGCCCAATTGTAGGTCTTATGGAGGAAGATTAGGCCTAAAAAGGCCCCCACAGCTGCGGCTGTGGCCAGCAGGGCAACTGGGTGTTGAAAGCCCAAGACATAGAGTAAGATGGTTGTACCAAGAGCTACAGCCACAACTATAATACTATAGATTTTACGCTTGCTATCTATGTGTTTAGCCGCAAGGTTACAGAGGCACAAGAGAAGAATTACGAGAGATGCAAGGGGTAGGCAGACCTGGTTATAAAACTTGGCATCCAAGCCTTTGGGAGCTTGGGTAAATAATTTACTTATGACAGGCCACATGGTCGCAAGGGTAATAATTACAGCTATAGCAATTAAAAACCAGGATAAAAGCCAAAGCAAGCCGCTTTTACTCATAAGATCTGGCATGGGGGCATCTATTTTTTCTGCCTGAAATGTGACCCAAAAGGTAAGCAGCAAGGCAAAAAGCACCAGGCAGGCTAGTGGAAAGCCCACTGCCCCCTGCCCAAAGGCATGTACAGAATCAATGATGCCACTGCGGACGAGAAAGGTAGCAAAAAAGGTTGAGATGGTTGTGAGCGCAATTAAAGATGCATTATAGCGCTCAAGGTGCTTAACTTTAATGCTGTGTAGCGTAGCTGTAGCTAGAAGCCAGGGGACGAGAGAAGAGTTTTCAACTGGATCCCAGGCCCAATAGCCGCCCCAGCCAAGTTCCATATAAGCCCACCAGGCCCCAAGGAGAATCCCAGCTGTAAGTAGTGCCCAGGCCCAAAGCAGCATATTGCGGGTCACTTCGTGCCAAGCAATACTTTGCTTTTCATGGCTTAGGCATTGGGCAAGAGCTAGGCAACTTGCAGGAGCAAAACCAGCATAGCCTAAGAAGAGTAGGGGCGGATGAATGATCATGCCTGGATTTTGCAAGAGGGGATTTAAGCCATTGCCATCTATGGGTGCCGGACTTTGCATGATGAAAGGATTGCTGTAGGTTGTTAAGACTAAAGCAAAGAAGACAAGCAAAGCATAATAGATGGCCCAGAACCAGAGCTTAGTGTGATCAGAGAGCTTAGTTGCAAGTTTATTGCAGGCAAAGAGTGTGCCAAAGATACTAACAGTCAAGGCCCAAAAGAGCATGGATCCAGGTTGACCAGCCCAAAAGGCTGTTAAGCGATAGAAGAGTTCCAGATATTGGTCAGTATAGTTAGCCACATATTGCAAGCGGTAGTCTTGCCAAAAGAGACCATGCAAGAGGGCAAGAGAGGCGAAAATAAGACCTAGGCTTGTGAGCCAGTGGGCATGTTTACTGATGCTATCTTGGATTGTGTGTCCGCGGAAGAGATTTATTAAGCAGCTTGCTGCCCCTGCCAAGGCCGCTATAAAGGTGATAATTAAGGCAAAATAGCCAAAATAATACATGTGTCTTCCCAAAGAGTGCTGTTGCAATAAAAGGTGGATGTCACGCGCACAATGCACAAGGTCATAAGATATTGCGTTAATTATATTACGCAATACTTGCTAATGTTTGCTCTTAAAAGTTTGTGTGTTACCCTTAAGATGTCTCAATGAAGTTTTACTGATTTTTTTTGATACGCAATGCACTCTTGACTAGCCTTTGGGGTGCATGGGTCTACAGAGTATGGTTGCGTTTTACTTTGCGCAAGATAGCTATTTGCGATTTTCTTTTTGATATTTGGAGGGACACTTGGTCATTAAGGTTTTTGCACTAAATGTGCGATCACTTAAAAGCGCTCCTTCCACGATAACTTCGGCGCCAATCTTAAAGGCATCAGGCACAGCGCCGCGAAAACTTACAGGAATTGTCAAAGCAGCATTATCTTTATCAATGAGTAAAAAATCTACGCCTGGGCTTGTTTTGGTGTGATGCAAGTCTTTGGCCGAGACTGTCCCAAAGAGACGAATTTGTTGTACTTTCTCAAGAGGCGCTGCTAAGACTTCAGAAACATTTAAAAAATAGACACTATTTGATGTAAAACCTGTATAGACAAGCCAGCTCACTCCTAGAATAAAGAGGAGTAAAGCTACGCTGTACATGGGAAAAGATTTTTTGTGCGACATGACTTTTGCATAACAAAAAAGTTAAATGTGAAATAAAGATTTTTTACAAAGCTTGGGTTTTAGCACGGGCTAAGGCTTGCATATCTGCTACAGCGTCACTTTCATCAATAATTTCGCTACCTAAAAGTTCCTCGAGGATATCTTCGAGTGACACAACGCCTGAGAGGCCGCCATATTCATCCAGCACAGCAAAGAGATGTCTGCGGGATTTGAGCATTTGTTGCAGAACCATATCTAAGGTTTGACTCTCTTGCACAAAATGGATGGGGCGCATGATTTTGAGCAATTGGGTTTGCTCTTGCCCATCTTTTAGGCAGTGCCCGATTGTGCGGCGTTCAACAATGCCAATAATATCTTCATTATCTCTTTTATAGAGGGGAATGCGACTAAATTGCCAGATGCGGGGATCTTTATAGGCTTCAGCGACAGTGCTGGTAGCTTTGAGAGAAAAAACAACGGTGCGTGGCGTCATAATTTCATGCACATGCTTGCTATCAAGGGCTAAGACATTGCGCACATATTTGGCTTCATAGTCTTTAATTTCGCCGGCTTTGCGAGAGAGTCCGACCACAGCGCAAATTTCATCTTCACTGATTTTAGGTGTTTGGGGCTGCTTGCGGGTAATAGAGTTGGTTAAAATTTCGCTAAGTTTAATGATCGGTTTTAAGATTTGGATGCAAAAGGCAAGTGGGTAACATAAGCCGCGGGCGACGGTTGGCGCATAAGAGACGCCCAAGGTTTTGGGGATGATTTCGCCAAAAACCAGAATAAGCACTGTAAAGAGACAGGCAAAATATGGCATGAGATCGGCCCCAAAAACAGCCAAAAAAGCACCGCCTGCAATGGTCGCTCCAGCTGTGTTAGCAATGGTATTGATCGTTAGAATAGCTGCAATGGGCTGCGCTATGGATTGGCGCATGCTAAAAAGGAGACGACCACTGCCTTTGCCGTTTTTGCGTAGGAGCTCGATGGTAGACCAGGGAATAGAGTAAAGGGCTGCCTCCATGAGAGAGCAGGAAAAAGAAAAGAAAATAGCTAGGCTCACAGCGAGCACAAGAGTAAGCATACAGAGAAAACTCAGCTGTTAAAAGTTGAGAATATATCCTTAAGAATAAAGCAAGCTGCGAGCTCTTGGCAACACCTAAAAGGTAGGCAAAGTGCTTTTAGCTTGGCGCTCAAAAAAAAGCTTGACAGAAAAGCTGCTCTAGCATAAAAAGAACTTACGCAACGCGGGGTAGAGCAGCTCGGTAGCTCGTCGGGCTCATAACCCGGAGGTCGTAGGTTCAAATCCTGCCCCCGCAACCACAATAACTTTTTGCACTTATGGAGGTATTCTGTAGGTGCTTTTTTTTTTTGCCTAAATTTTGCCAAATGTCAGGGATACGGGCAATGGGAGTTGGTGCACGGGATGCATAGAAATGATCAAGGGAGCAAGGCCAGGATGTAAGCCACGCACGACATGCATAAGATGAGATTGAAAGATGTATTGATGTAAGCTTTTACTTCTTTTAAGTCTTAAAGATTACCAGAACTATCTTATGCATTTGCTACTCTAGAGCATGCAATTATTTTTTTAGAGTACAAGTTTATCAAGTTATTTATTTGTGAGCATTTAATAATATGGACTCGACTTATTGATTTTACCTAAATATCTAAAAAATTATTGTTCTATATTTAGATATATAAGCGTTAAGCATTTTTGAAGCACTATAACAATACACTTTATCATTAAGAGTGGCCTTAAAGGCTGCAAGTCTAAGCAGAAAAAGATAAACTGCTTTAATTTACCTATATTCATGCAGTTATAGTAATTGTAATAAAAACAATATTGTGTTTTCTGTAATAAAATGCATAGCGCAAACAACAAAGTTCAAATCTTAAGATCTATAATTAATTTATAATGCTATTAATATTAATTTACAATTAATGCATTATCATCTTATCTTGCAGTAGCTTATATCATTGATGAAGCATAAAAAGGTTAAACATGTTTGACATGAGTAGAACGCTACCATGTGCAGGTAGTATGAGCTAACTTCAAGTAAAAAACTTTGGCAATAATAAAATACGGGTTTACAGTGTGACCCATAAACCCGCGATATTTTTAATAATTCTGCACTTAACGTGAGATAAGTTATCAATTTTTTACAACATAGTTTCTTTGCTTGGTTTAAGCAGTATATTACTTTTGTGATATTTTGTGTGATATTTTTTGCAATATTGTGAGATGGCTAACTTTCAAAAATGTACAAGCGAATAAGTATTAGTTTTTGCCAAATGCTTTAAGGGATTATAGTAAACTTTTTTGCGGATCTATAAGTAACTAGATAACTCATACTGTACATACAGCTAATTCTTCTACTGAACATTTGAATAAGAAAATTTGTATTTTTTTTTAGAGATAACAAAAGAAGAGAACGCTTTAATTAAAATTTATGCTGCTGACTGTATGTCAATCAGAACTTTGCAAGTGCTCATTTTAAGTTTAAAACAACTTGATTTTATGTAAACAAAAGACATAAGTGTTTTTAAGTCGAGAAGAGTATGTGTAACCTAAGACGTTTTTTTGGGATCTTGCGGCGTAAAATCAACATCAACAATATCTTCTTGCGTAGCTGTAGGATGCTCTGAATCGTCTTTTTTTTCAGGCGTATTTTGTTCTAACATCTTTTGATTTGGATTTGTGCCTTGATTGAGCCCGGCTAAGAGGGCTGATTGGGCACGCGCTATATCTTGGGCAGTTAACGGAATCATATTTTTATCTGCAATGATTACGCCTGTTTTTTCAAAAACACGCATGCGGTATTCATACTCGCGTTCCATGCGTTTGTGGCGGGCTAAAAAATAAAGGCGCGTTACATAGCAAATAACTAAAAAGGTCGTAGCACTGCCTAAAATCCACGGGATATAGGGCCGCATGGTGCCTAGAGCTGAGTCAAGAAAATAGACGGCTGCGCCAAGGCCCATAAGGCCCAAAAGCACAACAATGACAGGCGCATTGCTTACAACAGCGTAAAACTGCTCGACATTTTTCGGCACAGCTTGGGATTGACTTTTGGTTGTGCCATCAGCTGTCAAATAACTGCTGCGTGTGAAAAACCAGCCGCTAAGCTGAAAGAGTAAGAGCAGGCCAACAGGTGCAAGCAGGGCGGAAATTATCCAACCAATCCAGGGGAATTTGGCCATACGTGGCCCGCCTTCCACTAAGGCCTCGGCATGGGCTACACCATAAAAGAAAGCTGCAGCTCCTATAATAATTTCCAAAAAGAAGACTGCTATTAAGTAGTAGATGACAATTTCTTTATTACGCCCTTCATACCACTTGGGGGTAGCTTCTTTAGCGGCTGTGTCTTTAGCTTTTTTAGCGTCAGGTTTGGGATCTTTAGCCTGATCTGCTGCTTTATTCATCAAATATTCGGCGCGGAAACCTAGGCATTAGCCCGAGAGGAAGCGCCGCCTCCATTGTTTTTCCTGTATTGTTAAGAATCACCGTCGGTTCTGAGGCGACAGTACTTCCAAGATATTACCTGAATTACACCAGCAACATTCTTAATGTTAAAGTTGTTAAACTGTTTAATACTATACTTTTAAGAAATTTATATATGTGTGCAACAAAACAGCAATAGTTATTCACTTATTATGCTATCAGTTATTATGCTATTGCTAAGCGCTTGCTATGTTAAAATTTACAAAGCTCTTAATGTTTTTTATTTAACAAGAATAACAAATAATTAAAATTTATAATAAAGGTAGTTGCTTTTGTAATGAAGTTTGTGAATATTTATTGTTGTCTCAAAGTCAACAGATTTGACTGTTTTTTGATTGTATAGGGTTTGTCATAAGCTTTTGAGTAAGTGAGTTGTTTGTAAATAAAATATTAAAACAAATTGATGCTGCTTGATCTTTTTTTTAATTTACTTGCAGAACTCTTGAGCAACAAGAGTTCTGCATAATCTTCTTAAGACTTTTTGGCAGGAATATTGGCGATTGCTGTGAGTGCTGTTTGCAGGAGATCTCTGGGATAGCTCTCAATGGCTCCGCGATCGCATGCTGCAGCTAACTCTGGATCAATGGGGAGTGTACCAAGTACCTTTAAACCTTGTTCTTTGGCCACAGCCTCGAGACGGCTTTCGCCAAAGATTTGGTAGGACTTGCCATTATCTGGGCAGACAAAATAGCTCATGTTTTCCACAAGACCAAGAATCGGAATTTGCATCAAATTTGCCATGCGGATAGCTTTTTCCACAATCATGGTCACGAGATCTTGGGGTGAGGTGACAATGATAATGCCATCGATGGGCAAGGATTGAAATACGGTCAAAGGAATATCACCGGTTCCTGGAGGCATATCAACGAACATGAGTTGAATGTCTTTCCAAATAACTTCTGACCAAAATTGCTTCACAACGCCCGCTAAAATGGGACCGCGCCACAATACTGCTTCAGAGTCATCTGGCAAAAGCATATTCATGGAGACGATTTGCACTCCACCTGTGCTACACATGGGCACTAAACCCTGTTCAATGACAGTGGGTTGACCATGGATGCCAAACATTTTGGGAATGGAGGGGCCGGTGATATCGGCGTCAAGAATGGCCGTGCGCTGCCCTTGTTTGGCGCTAGCTGTGGCTAAGAGACCTGTAACTAGTGATTTTCCGACGCCGCCTTTGCCACTAACCACGGCAATGACTTTATCGACGCTACTTAATTTGCCCAAAGGCACGCGCATATCCTGGGGTTCGGTGCGCTCACTACAGGATTCGCCACAGGAACCACAATTGTGGTTACATTGTTCACTCATAAAAACCTCTTGAAAAACTTATGCTGTACAAAGAAGGTGATATGCAAGTCGCTTGTATAGTAGATTGAAATTGTTTTGTAGAGCAAAGAATAGATGGATATAAGTTTGATGAGGATTCTATATTATGTGTAATATTGGCACATGATAGTAAGAAAATCAAGATAAGATGCGGTATATTGTATTATAAAGTGTTCAGAAGATTTATAAGTATGTATCTATAACTTAGGTATTTAGTACATTATAATACGAAGATGCGTACGTATTCATGCGCAAATTTTTACCTAAATATATTTAATAATTTGCAATATATATTATGATTAGAATATGTGTAAAGTATTAATCATAATTTAAAAATATTGTCAGGTAATAAAATATTTATGCAAATATATTTTAACTATTATTGATCTTATCTACACAAGCTAATTTATATGATCAAAGTAGGAAAATAGTAGATTAATCAAGATTATTATTTATTCTTGAAATTGAGAGTGATGTAACATCGCTATTTTAGATATACTTACATTTTTACAATATAGGGTAATTTAAAACATTACAAAATTAATAATTAATTGTAACGTAAAAATACTTTTAAAATAGTTAGCTCTGTACCATATTTGCTAAAGGTATTAAGAACTTTATCAACAATTTAATAACATCAATATAAAAGTTGATTTTTTGAGTAACTAATTTTGCTCTCTAAACATTATCGTTTATTAATTTACAAGCATAATTTTTTATTTTAAGCAAGTTGTTTAAAGTTTGGCGTAGCTACTATAAAATATTAATGAAGAGTAAAAATAGAAAAGAAGCATACTAGAAAATCAATAACAAGTGATTGTTTTAAGATCACAGTTTGGCACTAGATTGACGATCTAATCTATGTCGCCATATTATATCTAGATGATATTTTTGAGTGACTGACCAGAAAGGTACTTACAAAACTAGGTATGCCTTGGGTTGTGAGAAAGCTCACTCACCGAAAGAGACTGACAGCGTTAATGAATTTTCCGGCAAGTAATATTTTTGCTATAGTTTATGGAGTAAATGGAAAAAGTTTTTTCTCTAAAGATTTTGTAGATGGTTCTAAGATACAGATCTGCCCGGCAGACATAGGTGAGAATTCTATTTTAAAAGATTTCTAGATAAATTATTTATTTCGTTTACTATAAGCTGCCCCCTAATTTAAGTCATGAGACTTAAATTAGGGGGCTAATTTTTGCTTAGAGAAGCAAGAAAATGTGCAAAAATCACAAAATGGCTACAGGCGCATTTTTACCTTCTAGGTGGGCGATCGTTTCTACCGCCATGGGATCTCGGTGCAGGCTTTGAGCTATGCATATTTGGCGGTGCCTTATGAGGTCTTGGAGCATGAGCTTGCGGAGGCCTACCTGGATTATGTGTAGGTCTTGGACCTGGTCGACCTAGGCCTGGATTATGCGGGGGTCTAGGCCCCGGGCGACCTAGGCCTGGATTATGCGGAGGTCTAGGCCCTGGCGCATGCATGCGTGGCGGTGGCGGCGGTCTATGCCCTGGCCCACCATGCATATGGCGCGGAGGCGGTGGTGGCCTATGCATGTGAGGAGGAGGTGGAGGAGGACGATGATACCTTGGTGGAGGTGCTCCATAGCCATCATAATAATAATCATCATAGCTATAGTTTCGCTCCGCACAGCCTGTGGCGAAAAAAACTAGAGTTATGGTGAGTACAAGGGGAAGGTAACGCATATTTGACTCCCAAAAAAGAGATGTCAGAAATTTAGTACCTTTTGCTCTAAAAAGAAAGTAGTAAATCTTTAGCCTAAATCTGTGCTTAAGACAATCGCTAAGGCCTTGATCAAGACTAATACTTGTTCCCCAATTTGCGGTAACCACTCTTGACTACCTTGCAGGGCACAGACTTGGCTGCCTTCAGGTAGTGTTGCTGTAACTTCTAAAAGCACAGTATCACCACGCACTTCTGAAACAATGCCTCTAAAACTATTTTCGACACTTTGCGATGTTGGTGCATAAGCTTGGGGGATAATGTCAATAAAGGGGGCTTTGATGCTAGCCTGTACAAGGCACCCTGGGGCAATCTGTAAACGTTTACAGCTGCGATCGGTAATTAAGCTTTTAAGACGCAGGCCACTAGCTGTTTTAAGAGTTACGCGCACCATAAGGCCGCTTGCTTCTAGTTCTTCCACGCGCCCTTGAAAGACATTGCGGGCACTTGTGCGCAAGGAGGTTTCCATTTGACAGTATTCTTGGCAGATCTGTTCAAGCTCTCGATCTTTTACGTTTTTGCTAGCAATAGTTTTTAGGCCCAAAAAATAGCTTAAAGCTTCAGAATCTAAACCTAAATGTTGCAGCTCAAAAGCGCGAGCTCGACGAATATTTCTGGCATTTAAGCTGCCTTGGGGTAGATTACAGGCACGCGCACAGCGCCTAAATATGTGGCGCAAGGTAGAACTTTGGACATTAAAGGGGTGATCGCTTGTATAGGCAAAAGGCGTAGATTCAGAGAGGAGTGTAAGTCTCCTGGCAATATTATTTGGCAGATAGATTGTGCGGGAAACCCCTTTTGTTACTTTCACACAAGCATTAAAGAGATCGAGATTTGCTCTTGTTAAGGCAACAATTTCGCGCAAGCGTAAGCCCGCATAACGCAGCATTATGAAGATATAATAACTGCGTAAGCGGGCTTGTCTAGTTACCCAAGTGGAACTTTGAGCGATCCTATCCCACAGCCAGGTTTCCACCTGGCAGAGTTCAGCTGCACTTAAGACAGGGCGAACTTCTTTGAGACTTGGGGCTAAAAGCTGCTTGCGTAAAAATTCGCGTTCGGCGTGACTTAAGCCCTGCAAAAATTGCAAGAGATCATGCAAAGGCATAGCAGCTAGCCACTTAAGTTTGCTTGGGGTAAGCTTAAAGGATGAGCTTTGTTTGTAGCAACTAGAGTTGGAGCATTGAGATTCATAAAGTTGATAGTATCTTGATAGATGAGGTTGCTGTTATTGGCACAATTTTGCAAATTTATGGGTGCATGAGACGCACTCTGAACGCCTAATGATTGTTGCTTTACATCTTTGAAGACAAGATCACTGCCAAAGCTCTTGCTGATATCTTGAGTAATATTTTGTGCTGCAGCTTTTTGGATAACTTCAATGGCATTGGCATGTGATGTTTCTTCCAAGTTACAAGCTGCATTTCCTTCAAGCATTAGCCCTGCTTGGCTATTTGCAGTACCTTTGACTTTGAACCAAGTGTTATCTTGGGCTAAAGATAGCGATGTAATATTAGCAGTACCTGTCGTTTGCCCAACTATCTTTTGTGCAGTTTGTTCTTGGAGAGAACTTTTAGGGGCTAAACTTACAAAATTGCCATCCCAGATATAATTGCCGTTGTAGTTGACTAATTTATATGTTTTATTTGTAGCATTCCAGGTTACTTTAATGTGGCGCAAAACATCTGGGGCGTTTTGGATATCCTTTTTTTTGTAGGTACTGTCATCTGAGTCTGTAATATAAAAGCCTGTAAGCCACTTGGGATTATCTCGAGCCTTACTTGCATCAAAACTTAGACCAAAACAGGTGACAGCATGGGCACTGACATTATTGTCAATGGCTAATCCCACCACATTACCTGCAAACACGCGATCTGCCAAATCACTTAAAGAATCGCGTGCATCATGCACATAATAAATATCATTGCTGTGGGTCGCAAAAGCAGCTTTGGCTAAATAGTTGCCACTGTTAGCTTTAGGTATTGCGCAGTCAAAATGAGCTGCATAGTCGCCTGTTAAAAACCACTGCAAGCCATAAGTAATATAGCTGCCCTCATTGGAGAAATTTTTGGTAAACTCTTGAAACACGCGGTCTTCAAGGGTGTTTGTCGTTTTAAGATTTAAGCCTGCTTGGGCATAACCAGTATAGGTTAGCATATTGGCCGCAGTAGCTGCCCAGCAGAGGTTATCATCGCTAGTATTAACATACGACTTGTCAGCATCGATGACAGCTTGAGATCTGTAATAATATCTATTCTTGCCACTTGTAGTCGTGAAATTTTTTTGCGTAAGTCCAACTAAACCATTGATATAGGCATATGTGTTTTTGCTTACAGCAAAGAAAGAAGATTTAATATTCTCGGCATAAATCTTGAGTGTATCTTTTAAGGTACTTGAGCCTGATGTAAGCTGGCAAGAAAGTTGCGCTGCAAGGGTTGAACCATTTTTAAGCCTCTTAGCCACACTTGCATCTGTGCGCACACGAATATTACTTAAGGCAGAAGCCAAGTCTTCTTGGGTGCCAGTGATTGCTAAGGTGCGTTTATTATTTGAAATTTTGGCATTTGCAAGTGATGTTACAAAAATACCTGCATCAAGCTTTAAGGTTAAGGTGGCCTTAGAGTTTGGGGTATGAAAAGAAATATTGTGGGCGCAGATAGAGGCAAGACTACTTTTGCTAGGTGTTGAGTTGGTTAAAAGAAGGTTACGTGAAAGATAGCTTGCACTACATTTTAGGCTATTTTTTGTTGCAACACTTTGCGAAAATGAGTCAAGGGAAGTAGAGGTTGCAGTTGTGCCACGGGGATTTAAGGGGGCCAAGTACTCAATTGTAAGCTTAGAACCTTTGCGTCTAAGAGCAGCTGCCGCAACTGGGTCGAGCGTTAAGAGCAGAACATTATTGACCGCGATGGCATTATATATGTTGATGTTGCCTTGATTAGCATATAAGTAGTCAAGATTGAGGAAAGAGAGGGGCGAGAGAGCCTTGGCAAAGGTGATTTTAATGGTGTTTAGATCTGCAAATGTGACAGTTTTGATTTGGTTTGTTTGGGGTCTGTACCAAGAAGGGTTAGATGGCATAGTGCCCCCCTTTGCACAAGGGCTGTTAGAGCTTAAGGCATGATGTGTAGTATGGTGAGGTAGAAGAAAAGAGTGCTTAAATTAAGCGCAAAGGAAAGAAAAAATGCAGCTTAATATGATAACACTGCTTTGAAGAAGTTAGGAAATTGCAAATTAAGATGAGTAAAGCTGATTTTTGATTTAGGCAATCTTGAAAGATGTGGATATTTGCAAGTGTATTTTAGTGTATGTGTGGCACAAAAAAGTAAGAAGTTTGTTCGAAGGTAGTATTAAGAGACAAAATTAAAGTTTAAACTAAAAAATATGCAATATACTTACGGTAATATAAAATTTAATCCTCGATGCAAGGGGTATTACAATATATATCAAGTTTAATGATAGTTAGGTAAAAAGTGAATGGGAGATTTGATAATAAAGCAAGAGAGAGATATTGAAAAGCTTTCTTAAGAAGAATGTTTATTTTGCTTTTTAACAATGTTCGTGCAAAAGCAAACAAAATTTTATCTTTATTATAATACAAGATAACTGCATGTGTAGCGAACGACTACACATGCAGTTATCGTATTATATTAAGCTAGGAACAATAGTTATTAATATGCAATGAAATTATGCACTTGCAATAAGGCCAGCTGCCTTCCACAGTTCATTGCGCTCTGAGTTAATCTTAGATGCACCTGAAGCTTTAGCCATGCTTACCATAGAATCATAGGCATCGTCATTATAGACAATCTTATGCGTTTTGTCATTCCAACCATTAATTGTGATCTTCGAAGTAACAGTTGATTCAGTATCATCGCCTGTGGCATCAGTATTTAGTGTAACCGTTACTAAACCGTTCTCTTTCTCTGAGTAGTCTACAGTGAGTGAAGTAGCTGCAGCATTCTTATTTCCATAACCAGAGAAGACAATTGTCATGGTGCCATTAGTCTTATTAATGACGTCTTGACCCCAAGCCTTATCACTTGAGTAAACAACAATATCATGGCCACCCTTACCTTCGATAGTATCGTTTGTGCCTGCATTCGATACTTCTCCGCAACCATCAAAGAAATCACTATTCGCTGTGCCATTAACTGTTGATGTTGCTTTTGTACCCTTGAGAATTTTGTTATTAGCGGCATAGGGGCTAATTGTAAGCTCACCAGAAGAATTGAGTGTATAAGATACACCATTTTTACTGATAGCACTGCCGATCTTGCCTGCCTTAATCGTATTCTTTCCTGTAATTTCAAAGCTTCCAGCAAGGTTGATCTTATCTGCTAACTTATATGTACCCAAAGCTTGTAAGGTGCCAGTGTTGATTGAGAAAGTACTTTCGAGGGTATACGTATTACCCGTCTCCGGATTGAGTGTAATGATCGTGGTATTGTGTGAAGGCTCTGTAGGGTCTGAAGTTTTAGCAATTGTGACCAATCCACCACTAAAGTTATCTGGCAAATTAGCACCACCACTAGCATAAGAACTAATATCAAAGCCTGTGGTCTTTTTAACTGTACCTGACAAACCCTTAACGCTAGTTGTCCCAGCTAATTTTAATTCAGCGCCTTCAAGATCTAGGGCCAGGTTGGCGTTTGTCACTCCTCCTGAACCAAGTGTTAGGGTCTTCTTCTTATCAACCCACAACCCTGTACCTGTAATCTTGTCGCTGTTGCTATTCTTAATCTCAAAGTCACCAGTAATTGATCCGCCAGCAAGACTTAGCCTGCCACCACTAAAGCCTACATCTGAAACAGAGCCGCCTGAAACACTTAAAGTTCCACCTTTAAGGGCTACGCCAGTAACTTTGCCACCTTCGACACTGATTTTGCCCTCATCGCCACTAATAGTTGCTTTGGTGACTGTTCCAGATTCATAGACTGTAACAGTGCCACCACTGACAGTTAAGTCTTGAGCCGTACCTTTCTCATCAATTGTAAATGTGGCACCGGTTGCGCAAGTAGCAGAAGTAATTTTGCCACCATTGTTCACATTTAAATTGCCAGCGGTTGAGAGAGTGAATTTAGTTCCTTGGGCTTTATTACCTAAAGTAAATTCTCCGTCAAAAGTAAGCTCTGAGATAGATCCACTGCCTGAGACTTTTAACTCTCCAGACGTCGATTCTTTTACGTGTTTGACTGTACCATTAGCTGCAACCTTAATTTTTGTAGCTTCACCGTCAGTAAAGCTTAAGGTGCCACCGCTTACATCAACTGTGGTAATTTCACCTCCGCTGACATTCATGGTACCGTTTGTCTTAATTGTGGTATTGGTTACTTGACCACCTTTAACAGTGAGCCCACCTGAAGTAACAGTTGCTTTATTTAGAGTACCATCTTCGATCGTAAGCGTTGCACCACCTGATGCGTTTCCGATAGTAATATCAGAAACAGTACCAGCTGTTACAGTCATCTCAGAATCTTTACCAAGTGTAGCTTGGGTTACTGTGCCATCGCCTACAGTTTGCTTACCAGCCCAAGTATAATTTTTGGCAGAGGCATTTTTGCCAATCGTTAACGTGGTACCATCATACTTTACGCCTTTAAGTAGGCCACCGTTGTTCACAGTTAGAAGAGAGTTGCCACCGCTCGTTAATAATCCACCTTTGGACACAATAAGCGAATTAACTGTGCCACCAGAGTAAGCTAGAGTACCGCCCTCTTTAATCATGGAGCTTGTCACAGTACCACCATGAATAGTTTGGGTAGCATCTTTATTGATAGTTGTTTTCTTAACTGTGCCACCTAAAATATCTTGTGCGCCGCTAGCTTCGATAGTAATAGTTGTGGCAGTACCTGTAATGATTTTTTGCGTACCACCTTTTTGAATTGTAATCTTAGTGGTCTTACCACCACTAACCTCTTGAGTGCCACCAGATGCAATCGTTACAGCTGTAGCTTCATCACCAGTGCCAACAATCATTTTACCATTTTGCATGAAGTTGACACCGGTAACACTTCCACCCTTATTTACTGTATATACATGGGTTAATTCTGGCGTTGCTGCACCAGAAGCAAACGCAGTGGTACCTGCAAGATCAAAGAAGCCGCCTGCTTCGATTGTAATATTTTCCGCAATTGGGTTGTCTTTAACATCATCAGTATTAACTACTGCTAAAGTGCCACCTGCAGATACGATAGTATTTTTGACATAAGTTTTATTAGTTAGTTGCACACCACCATTAGAAACAACTGTACCAGTAACATTAGTGGTTGCAGTATTATAGATAAATTGACTGCCACCTTCGAGAATAGTGTCCGCAACTGTGCCACCTGAAACTGCTTGGAGTCCCTTTGCTTTTACTGTCGCATTCTTAGCTGTGGCTCCATTATGTACTAATTGGGAAGCACTTCCTAAGATAATAGTGTTATTAGCAGTTCCATTTATTTGTACATCTTGGAAGCCACCAGCATTGAGGGTAGTACTTGTAGTTACCCCAGCACTATTAACGATTTGCGTACCACCATCTTTGACATTAGTGCCAGTCGCAGAACCGCCTGTGGGTATTTTTTCTGTATTACTTGCGAAAGCTCCAATAACTTCTT
The DNA here is from genome assembly GCA_017454005.1 of Desulfovibrionaceae bacterium. Classification (GTDB taxonomy): domain Bacteria; phylum Desulfobacterota; class Desulfovibrionia; order Desulfovibrionales; family Desulfovibrionaceae; genus Desulfovibrio. The sequence goes on from JAFTDU010000024.1 coordinate 18,034, forward strand.
TAGCATCTTTATTAACTATGGTTCCAGTAGTTGCGCCACCAACCCAGATTGTCCCATTAGCAGCGATTGCGACATTGTTGGCTTCGGCACCAGCAACAATTAGAAGATCTTTGGCACCAGTTTTTGTATAAATAGATGCTTTGGAAATGCTGCCACCCTTATTCACTGTAAAAGCAGCTGTTGGCGTAGCTCCTGAATAAATGCCGCCAGTTTCTTTGACAGTCAAATCTGTGACATTAATAGTATCACCACCACTGCCAATCAGAATCAGTTTACCACCATTATTGACAGTAGTACTTATGGCTGAACCGCCTGAATTTAGAATGAGGCTAGCATTTTTGCCAACCTGAGTAGAAGTGGCTTTACCAAGAGCATTTACAGTTTGGATACCACCAGTCAAAAGATTGGTATTATTAGCTGTACCATTGGCATCTACAATTTGTTCGCCACCATTTTCAACAATTGTACTTATGGTTGTGCCATAATCCTTGACAGTTTGTAGGCCACCTTTTTTAACTGTAGTACCTGTAGCTGTGCCACCTGATTCAAAGATAGTGGTGTTTGCGTTAGGTTTAAAGGCACCCACAACTTCCTTTGCATCTTTATTTACTATGGTTCCAGTAGTTGCGCCATCTTTACCAACCCAGATGACCCCTTTGGCAGCAATGGCGGTATTTTTGGCTGAGGCGTCTGTGCCAAAGATTAGCAGGTCTTTGCCGCCACTTGGTGTATAAATTTGCCCACTAGCAATGTTGCCACTTTTATTGACGGTAAAGGTAGCAGCTGTCTTGTTACCGTTTACTTCATGAATTTCGCCACCAGCCTTAACAGTGAGGCCTGTGATTCTGCTAGCATCGCCACTTGCGCCATCAATAATGATTTTGCCACCGTTATTAACGGTTGTATTTGTCGCTGTGCCAGCTTTGCCAACAATTTGGCTGCCACCTTTGTTAACTGTTGCAGCAGTGGCTGTGCCTAAAGTGATATTTTGAATGCCGTTGACAGTGGCATTTGTAGCATCGCCGCTGACAGTTTGTGTGGCCCCTTTAGCAATGGTAGTTGCTGCAGCGCTCCCACTGACACCCACAATTTGGATGCCGCCAGCTAAAAGATTAGTATTGTTAGCTGTACCATTTTTACCTACAATTTGGCTGCCACTTTTTTCTACACTAGTACTCGTGGTCGTGCCATAACTATTGACGATTTGCACGCCACCATTTTTCACTGTAGTGCTTGTAGCTGTGCCACCTGAGGCAAAAAAGGTATCTGAATTTGGATTATATTCAAAGGCACCCACAACTTCTTTGGCACCTTTATTTACTATAGTGCCTGAGGTTGCGCCATCTTTACCAACCCAGATGATCCCTTTGGCAGCAATGGCGGTATTGTTGACTTTGGCATTTGTGCCATAAACTAGCAGATCTTTGCCGCCACTCGCCGTATAAACAGATGCACTATAAATTTCACCATCGGCATTGACTGTAAAGAGCGCTTTGCCTTTAGTACTTGTATAAATACCGCCATCGGCAGCAACGTTGAGATTGGAGACTTCCCCAGTATCGCCACTCACTTGCAAAATGAGTTTGCCGCCTTTATTAACATGTGTATCGGTCGCTGTAGCACCTTTATTTACGATAAAGCTGCCGCCATTATTAACTATTGTGCCGTCGCCAGTTGCACCCTTATTTAAAGTGAGTGTGCCACCGGCAAGTTTAGTTGAGGTAACTTTCCCTTTCTCATCAACAATTTGACTGCCACCTTTACTAACTATTGTACTAATGACAGTTATACCGTCGGCAGTTGCCTTAGAGCCCCCAACAGTTTGTTTTCCACCATTTTTAATCTGCGTCTTATTTACGGTTCCGTTTAAAACAATTTGGTTCCCACCTGCATTGATTAACGCGTTATTCGCCGTACCGTCATTAATAATTTGGGATCCACCCTTAGAGATAATTGTCTTGGTAGCTGTACCACCTGATACATTTTGGATGCCACCTTGACTTATCACAGAACTTGTAGTCTTACCATTTACAGTGACGATTTGGTTGCCACCTTTCCGCAGGATATTTTTAATGGTAGCGCCCCCAGATTCAATGATCTGGGATGAGTTCTGTATTATTTTATTTTTTAATGTTTTGTTTTTTACTGTTGTTTTAGCCATAGCAGCTCCTTATATAATGCAAGTGGTTAAATTTTTAGCGTAACTTAAGGATAACAATGTGATACGCTTAATTATTTGAATTGAGACCAACAAACTGCCTATGCCGACAGTATTTACATGTAACTAGAAGCACATGCTTTAGTTAAGGCAACCAAAGACATGTGCTTTTGGTACATGCGCACATGTTTGATGCAAAGATTAGTTTACTATGTGTAAGCAATCGTTTAAGGCTCGCGAATAGCTTCATCAAGGGAACGGATTAGGGGGAATAATAGGTAATTTATGATGCGGCGCTTACCTGTGACAATATCTGCTTGCACTTCCATGCCAGGGATTAAGCGGGACTCCAGGTTACTTTGGGGCATTTCACAGCCTGTAATAGCTACTCTTGCCTGATAGAAGGCTGGGGTAGCTTCTTTATTTTCCCCTGTTGGATCATGTTGGAAGGCATCTCTTGAGATTAAGCGCACCTTGCCATGGAGTGTACCATATTTTTGATAGGGAAAGGCACTAAGCTTTAAGCGCACTTGATCACCTGTGTGCACGCGGCCAATATCTTCAGCCCTAACCCTGGCCTCACACTCTAGAGTCCCTTGGGAGGGCACAAGGGTAATCAAAGCTTCGGTTTCGCGTACTGCTGATCCTGGGGAAACTGGGGCAATTTCATGCACATAAGCTGCTTCTGGCGCCCGCAACTCCACGTAGGATGAGAGTTGGGTTGCCTTGAGCAGCTCTTTTTGCGCACTAATTAATGCAGCTTGTGTCTTAACCATTTCTTCGGCAATTTCAATGCGCCAGTTACTTAAAAAGGCCTGATATTCAGCTTTTTTACTTAAATGTTCATTTTCTAAAATCTTAAGATTATTCTGTTTATCTTTAATTTCTGCCTGTAGTCCTTGTCTAGCAATTTGTGATTCAATGATATCCCTAAGGGATGTTGCTTGAGCACTGCGGCCCTTACTCATCATATCTTCAATGGCTTGGTAGCCCTTTAAGCGTTCCAGTTGAATGCGCAAATTTTCTTGGAGGGAATGTTGGGTACCTTTAATGCGGGCTAACTCATTGCTAAAGTAGGTCTCGCGTTCCGCATAAAATTGTTTGCGATCATCAAAGAGTTCTTTTTGTACCTTTTGTTCGGCAGTGGGGGAAGATCCAGGCACATAATCTACTTCGGTAAATTCAGCCTGTAAGCGTTCAAGCCTTGCCTGTTGGATTCTCACTTCAGCGCTTAAGCGTTCTTGATCAGAGGTATTAAAGACCGGATCAAAGGTGATTAAAACCTGACCTTTTTCAACCCTGTCCCCAACTTTGACCTTGACCGCTTTAATTACAGAGCGCTCAAGGGGTCTGATCACAATATTGGGATTATCGCTCACAAGTTTACCTTGGGTCTGCACAATGATGTCAACTTTGAAGAGGCAGGCCATACTTAAGGCCAAGAGCAAGATGCCTGAAAGCCACCAAATCCCCCACCTAGCCCAGCCAGGCAAAAGCGCGTGACGAATGGCTAAGGCATCAGGCAAAAAGGCTAAGACACTGGCAGTTGTGGGTTTAGACATGTGTGTTCCCCATCTGTTGCTGCCAGAAGTCTCGATATAAGCCTTCACGGCGCACTAAAATATCGTGGGGGGCACAGGCAGCAATGCGACCCTGATCAACAACAATGATGCGATGGGCCTGGCGCACCATGGAGAGTCTGTGGGAGATGATTAAGACGGTTCTAGCCTGGGCAATGAGGCGTAAATTGCGCTGCACAATGACTTCGCTTTCAGGATCTAAGGCACTTGTGGCCTCATCAAGAATGAGAATTTTGGGATTAGCTAGAAGCGCTCTTGCTATGGCTAAGCGTTGTTTTTGGCCGCCAGACAGATTAGATGCATTTTCTTCTAAGATCGTATCATAGCCTCTTGGAAAGGCACTCACAAAGTCATGGGCGCCTGCCATCATGGAGGCGTTTAGCACGGCCTCAGGGGAAGCATTGGATCTAGTTAACTTGATATTGTCGCGAATACTGCCCTGAAAGAAATAGTTATCCTGTAAGACAATCCCAATATTGGCACGCAAAAAAGCTTTATCTAATTCTCTTATGTCAATACCATCAATGCGTATCAAACCTTGGTTTGGTTGATACATGGCTTGAATTAGGCGCGTTAAGGTGCTTTTCCCTGAACCACTGCGGCCAACTATGCCAATAATTTCGCCAGCCTTAATCTCAAGACTTACGTCGGTTAAAACATCAGGGAGACTTGGTTGGTAGCGAAAAGTGATGTGCTCAAGTTGAATCTCGCCACGAAATTGCGGGGTGACACCGCCACCAGGATGCTCTTCAGGCGTATTCATGACAGCGCCAAGCATTTTTACTGATAGGGCTGTTTGTTGGTATTCATGCACGAGACCTACAATTTTCACGAGTGGCCCTGACACACGGCCTGACAACATCTGAAAGGCAATTAAAGCACCAATACTGATGGTGTGGTTAAAGACTAGATGAGCGCCAGCCCAAATCACAGCCACATTCATGAGCATTTCCAACATCTGACTTAAGGCACTGGCTGTGATGGAGATTTTGCCCACTTGAAAATGGGCATCTATTGCATAGGCTGAAGCATTATTCCAATCACGTTCTTCTACGGGTTCTAAGGCCAGAGATTTAACCGTGTGGATGCCATGCAGTGATTCCACAAGGCGACTTTGGCGTTTACCTTCGGCCTGATAGAGGGCATCTAAGCGGCGTTGGAAGGGCTTAATTAAAACCACGACTACCAAAACCATTAACATGGAAAAGAAAAGTACAATGCCTGTTAATGGTACACTATAGATAAGAAGAAACGGAATAAAGACAAGTAGCGAGGATAGCTCAAGAATTGTGAAAAAGAGATTGCCTGAGAGAAAGCCGCGGATGCGTTCACTCTGCTGCATGTGCTTAATGAGTAAGCCTGAGGGCACAGCTTCAAAAAAGCCCACAGGCAAACGCATCAAATGCGCGAATGTCTTCATGGCGGTGTTGATGTCAATCTTTTTGGTGGCATAGAGTAAGAGATAATTGCGTAAGAACTCTAAGCCTGCATGAAAAAGAATGGCAATACAGATGCCAACACCTAAGACATTTAGGGTTGTAAAACTGCTATTGGGTAAAACCTTATCAATAACAATTTGGAAAAAGAGGGGCATAAGAAGCGCTAAGAGTGTCATGAGTAAGACTGCTAAAGCAATCTGCCCAAATAAACCGCGCAATTTGATAAATTCAGGAATAAACCAACGCAGACCAAAGGGTTGATCTTCACTTGTCAAGCGGTAGCGTTTTTTAAGGAGAAGCCCTTTATGGGTGCTGTATTTATCCCACGCTTCCTTCGACCAAAAGCGATAAATATCGTAGGTTTCAGCCTGATCATCACTGTCAGGACTGGGATTGATAATTGCTAATTCTTCTGTGCCATCTTCTTTTTTGCGCAAGCCCGCTAAAATAAAATAGGTGCCTTTGTAGCTTGGGCAGAGGACTGGATAGACTCCTTCCAAACTACAAGCTTGCTCAAAAGGCAGGTCAATAATTTTGGCCTTAAGTTCAAGGTCTTGGGCAATGTCTTTTAGTTGGAGAAGCGGCTGCTCATACTCATCAAGGGCATATTTATGGGCTAACCTGTCTTCATCGGTATCAATGCCATGGTGCATGGCAATGAGCCTGAAGCAGGTGAGACTTGTGTGACCTAAGGGGCGTTCGATAGTTGGGATGGGAGCTTTGGGTTGCCAAAGTTTTTTGAAAGTTTGACTAACTTTGTTTAAAAGTTTCTTCATAAAGATTATGAGGGAAAACAAAAGTTTAGTTGCAGAAATGCGATCTAAAATTTTGACTCTTTAGTTTCTGCAAAAAGTAGCTCTATACGGGGTCTATAAAGATAACTTAATTTAAGCATTAAAGCTTTTTTTACGTTAGAAAAGAAGTTATTACGCATCAAGAGTTTGATTGCCTTAAATAGTCAAGCAAAGCTCAATTGCTAGCGTATGGTTTGATACTTAAAGGAACAAGCTTGATGCTTTTAAAAGGTTAGGATCGGCTTTTTAGGTGCCTTGTCTGCTTCTTTTTTTTCTTTGGGCTTTTCTTTAAAGGTCGGGATTGATTTAATAACTTTGATGACTTGTTCACTGGTGATTAATCTTGAACATTCAAATTGTCTGTCTGTATTTTTATGTCTTGGGCACCAGAGAAAATCAAAGTGATCAAAATCAACGCGCATGTCATTCCAACAGGAATTACATGTGTGGAAATTGATCACACGGTAGGGCGTATAAAATTCATTGGTGGGGTTAGTAAAGCCACTGATCATGACAACCGGCACATTACAGCCCCACGCAAGCCAAGATAAGCCACTTGAAACACCAATAAAAAATTCGGCATCTTTAACAAGATTAATGCGCTCTTGCAGAGGAATATTGCCGGTAAAATCTTCACAGCCATGGGGAATATGGTTCCACACAAGCCCCTGCCCATGCACCCGATCGCGGTCAATGCAGAGCACGCGGTAGCCATTATCTTTGAGGAATTTCACCACATCGTGCCAACCTTGGGGGTTGTTCCAATATTTGGCTTGACTAGAACTTTGTACGGCTATGCAGACATAGGGTTCAGCAATTTGGCGTTTAGCAGAGAGATCAAAGCGTGGGCGCTCTTCAGTTGGATCCACACCTAAAATCCAGCCAGCTGTGCGGTGGAGGCCAATGTAGCGAAAATCGCAGGGTTGGTGATCCACATCGCCCTTAAAAAAGAGGCCCAAGTAATAGCAGGCATAGGGCGAACAATCGGGCACCTCATCGCGAGTTATAAAGGTTATTTCAGGATATTGGTTGCGTAAGAGATCTGCTAGATGGGGCTGCAAGACAGCTAAAACATGGCACTTATGCTTTTGGCGAAATTTTTCGACATAAGGGAACCAGCCCAAGGTATCGCCGATGGTTGGCACAGGCAGTTGGATCATGACCGTCTTATCAGCACAATCATAGTCGTGCTGGAAGAAGGGTTTGGGTTGTTTATCCTCATCGCCAGCTAAATAGGGATTTTTCTTGACAGCTTCGGCAAAGGTATCGAGCTCGGCTTTGTGGAAGATTTCAAGACGAAAACGCACATAGAATTTTTTGACACTCGTCACATAGACATTATTGGTGACGTCTTGACTATAGAGAATGACCCCTGTGTCAATGTCGCGAAAGATAATGTGCCAAGGGCCACCTGTGTCAGGAAATTGCACGCGCAGACCATCATTAAAATCAAAGCGAATACCTTCAGCGGCTTCCATGGTGGGAATTAAGGGTAAATGCCCGTATAATTCATCCACCACTGGGGCTTGTTGAGCGCTTTTTGCGGGAGCGGCAGATGCTTCAGGTTCAGGCTCCGGCTCTGCTTTGGGGGTTTTAGGTTGCACCGGCTCAAGGGTTTTTGGAGGGGTTGTTTTAAGGTCAAGGGAAAAATCCTGCTTGGGCATAAGCTGCTCCCTAAGCGTCACAAAAGGTTAGCGCTGATCATCGCGTTGTAAAATGCCAGCCTCTGTCAAACGATCCGCTAATTGTTGCATGGCGTTAAGCGACTCCACAAAACCTTGGGGGCTTAAGAGCAGTTCGCCTGCATCTTCTTGGATAGGCTCCCCTTCACTTTGACCTTTTAAAGTATACATATTTAAACGGATGATACCACTGATAAAGTGCACACGATTAAAACCATCAATATACTTTTTTTCCATAACATCCTCGAGTAAAGAGATACTGCATATTAAAATGTCAATTGCTTAAGTATCTGCCATAACGAAATTGATGCCAAAATGCATCAAGCAAAGTAAAAGAGAACCTTATGTGTATGATATTTCGTTGCATCAAAATTATGCAACTTCATTTTGCAATATCAAACGAGTTTTCCACCATTTTTAGGATAAGTCTTTACAAAAATTTTAAAAATATAAGATGTTACTTTTGCCGTTAATTTCGTGAACAAAAGACTGGTTTATCGGTGTCACTTAAAAGTGCATGATTGTCACCCACAACAATCTGGAAGCCTTGGAGTTTGAGAAAGCTATACTCGCCTGAAGAGGCTGTCATGGTTCATGAATTTTGCAGACAAAGGTAATATTACATTGCTAGTGTAAGCGTTTGCACTTTTTTGGTGGCTTAAAAAGTTAAATAGGCAGAGAGAATAGACTTACTCTATTGCGTTTACATAAAAGAGCGTTGCATATGCAGATGTATATTTACGCATTAAATTTTTAAATATACTGTTTACAAATCTGTATAATTTTTAGTAGACACAGTGCTTATAAACGTTGCCTTGGACGCAAAAAAGCCCGTTTAGATGAAACACTAAACGGGCTTTTTTGCTATATGGTGGCGGAAGGAGAGAGATTTGAACTCCCGTAGGGCGTAAACCCTAAACGGTTTTCAAGACCGCCGCATTCAGCCGCTCTGCCATCCTTCCTTATGATTCTGCAAAAGAGAATATAAGCATAGCCTACTTTGAGCCCGTTAGCAAGAAGAGAATTTAGTGGTTTTGCTTAAAGCAACTTATCACGAAGTCTAGGGGCCATGAGAGTTTTAGGAGGTTCAAAAAAGCATTTACCTTGACTATAACGCAAGTCTAGCAACTGCACAAGTCAAAGCGCCTGATTTAAAGCTCTTAATTGCACTGTCTAGAAATTGACACATATTCTTTTAAAGAAAGCTCTTAGAAAGATTACGCTTTTTTTAGTCACAAGATCCCCTTCTGCCAAAGGGCCCACATTTAGGGTGAAATTAAGACACAAGACCAAGATGTGCTTTGGAGGTAGCTTGTGCATTGCTTATTGTCAACAAAGATGTGTCTAAAATAAGCACGATTGTACAAAAGATTTTGTAAGATATGGTCTTAAAATAGCTATTAATGTCAATAAACATGACGCTTTTAAGAGTGCAATGCTGCAAGAAAAAGAAGCTATAGACGTATTGTTAAAGGGCTCAGAGATATACTAAGAATTTAAGCAAGGCAAGTATGTATTAAATTATATATTCATGAGTATATATGAAAGTAAATATATTTGTATGTATAATAATGAGTTGCTTTAGTATCTTGTTGGTAATTATGTAAGAGATTAAGATATTAGATTTAGTTTACAGAAAAAATAAATAAATAAAGTAGAATAGTTTGTATATTGTTTTAAATTATAAGATTTAAGTTTATATATTAATTAGATGGAATTATGATTTAACATAGTTGTGTATAGGAAGATTAAGAAGTAATATACTCAAAAAAGTATAGACTTTATATAATACCGTAAAAACTGTATTAGTTTAGATTGTAAAGACTTCAATATTGTGTGCTATAAGTACAATCAATTAATCTATCTATCAATAGGTAGAAGAGTATTATTTAGCAGATGAAAATTATCTTATATTGCTTAGATATTATTAAATAGATTGCCTTAAGCAGTATAGAGACAATCAGTGCTTTGGCACATAGAGGATCAAATATTTGGGTGCAATGTAATTACGGCATCTGCAAATTATATGTGAGGTACGATCTAATGCTCTTTGTGATACCTAGAGATAGTGAAGATGTGCAAAGATTGACGGGCTACACAGGGCAAGGAAATTTTTATAGCTTTGATAGTCTATCAACATGTATCAATGGGTAGCACATGTAGTTTACAAGAATTTTGGCTGCCCAGTTATGTGTAAAAATTGAGCACCGTAGACCTAAAAGAAAACAGACAACTCAATTTGGGCTCCAGGCGCTTTAGTCCTTTTTGCATGTGTAGTTGTTTATTTGCAAAAAACGTGCCTTTTTTTAGAGTTTTCAAAAAGCATGCGGCAAAACCAGAACCAACTATGGTTTTGTGTTTTGCCGCAATTAAAGTGTTGTAAGGCTATGCCCTAAATGTAATTAACATACTTAATCTACATTAAGTAGCCATGCATCACGTTATGCAATGAGGTAAGTATTTTTGCACACATATCTATTAAGATAACTTTGGCGGAAGTGATGGTTCGTAAGTTTGCGAATCTTTATAGATAACCTTTATATATTCTTTAGTATTATATCGCTTTGTGTAATAGTAAAACTAACTGGCAAATTAAAACTTAACATATTTAGCTGATATAGTTTATGATTATGCCAACATCTTTGTCTCTTTCCATAGTTCATCTCGTGCATTAGCAAATGTTTTTATTGGCGAAGCAGAAACATAGTCAGAAAAATCATCAGCTGTTACGTTATCATATTTTATATGAGTATCATTATTCCAACGTTGTACTGTAATTGTCTGTGAAGTATCTGCGTCACCTGACACCAGTCTTGTAAATTTGACAGTGGTACCAGAAGTTTCTTTTTTGTAATCTGTATCTTCAGCTAATCCAACAAAAACTAAATTCATTGTGCCTTTGGTAGCCTTAATAATATCATTTCCCCATGTATTTGTATCATACACTACGATATCGCGCCCATTTTTCCCATCAATTGTATCATTAGTACTTACTGTATTAGCACTTGATACCTTTAATTGTCTTGAACCATAAAAGATATCACTGTCTACTGTGCCTGAGATGTTGGATTTTTTTGCTGTGCCTTGAAAGATCTTATTGGTACTAGCATAAGGAGTAAGTGATAAAGTGCCATCACCAGAGAGCTTGTAGCTCACACCATTTTTAGCGACCTTTTTATCTATAGATGCGCTCACACTTGTTTTGCCAGCTTTAATCACATAACTTCCAGCAAGTGTTAGGCCACCACTTGTGAGCTGATATTTACCTAAATCTTGTAATTCATCTACTTTAATTGTAAATTTACTCTTTAATTGTGTGTTATCTGTTGTAGTCAGAAGTGTAACAGTGGTATTAGTTGTAGCAATATTATCACCACTTATTCCTGAAGCACTTAAATCAAAGCCTGTGGTATTAGTGACTTTGCCATCTAAACTTGTAAGAGTTGTTTTGCCTGCTAAGTTGAGAGTAGCACCATTGAGAGTAAGAGAGAGATCAGAAAGAGTAATTCCTCCACTAGCGCCTAGAGTTAAAGTATTTTTAGCATCTGTCCAACAACCTGCTCCACTAATTTCATCATCCTCGTCAATGGTATAGGCACCAGCTATAGTGCCACCGCTAAGAGCCACAGTTCCGGCTGCTCTTGTTAGACCTGACACAAGGCCGCTAGTGTTAATAGTCACCTTCGCTGTATCTTGCAGTGTAAGATTTGAGATGATGCCGCCACCTGAAACAACAATAGTTGCTGCGCCGCTCGCGGTAAGCGTTGAAACAACTCCCTTTGATCCGACATTCAGTGTACTACCATCTTGCAAGGTTGCCTTAATGATCTTGCCGCCTGAACTTACATTTAAAAAGGTATTCGTTAAAAAGTTGGAGCCTATGGCACCTTTACCTATTTTAAAAGTATTAGTATTAGCGTCTCCAGAATAGGTAGCATTAGAAATTTTGCCTTTGACAGTAAAAACTTTAGTTGAGTCAAGCTTAACATCACCAGAGGCTGCAATGTTAATATTGGAAGCAGAGATATCTGCACCTGTCGTTAGATTGAAAGTCCCACCTTTAGCTACATTTATAGTCTCGAGTGTCCCGCCACTTACACTTAAATTACCACCAGATTTTATTGTAGTACTAGTAACATCACCAGATTCTAAAGCCATATTGACAGTCATACTACCCTTTGCATTGATAGTAGTTTTATCAACTTTTCCAGCAGTTACATACATTTCATATGGTATGGTAGTATCACCAGAAGTATATCCAGTCAATGTCGCACTAGTTACTGTACCTTTATTAACTAGTTGTGTTCCTGACCAAGTATATTTTTGAGCCTCCGCATTTGCACCTATAATCAATTGTCTAGGATATTCATTATCAGTAGGATCATAATCAACGCCTGACAAGATACCGCCCTTATTGAATGTGATAAGTGGGGTATCCCCAGAATATATAAGGCCACCTGAGGAGACGATAAGATTCGTTGCTTTGACATCTGCAGCAAAAACTAAAGATCCACCTGCTTCTACAACTGTACCATCTCCACTGGCAGATAGACGTTGAATACCACCTTTTTTGATAATGGTATTAGTCACTGTACCACCACTGACATCTTGTATTCCACCATTTAGAATAATTGTACTTGTAGTAGTTCCACCACTCACACTTTGGATACCACCGCTTGCTATTTGCACTAAGGTCGTAGCACCACTATCACTGACAACCATAGTGCCTTTTTGTGTAAAGGAAGCTTTTGAAATTTCGCCACCTTTACTCACTGTATATAAGTTTGCTTTTTTAAGACCACTTAATGAGTTGGTTGTTTCGTTAAAAATATAACTGTTGTCAGTTTTATAGATGGCAAATGTTCCGCCTCCAGAAATATCAATGTTTGTAAGATTTCGAGAAGTATCATCAGCACTTGCATCAGAAATGAGTGCTAATTTCCCTCCAGATAACACGTTAATTGTATCTATCTTTGCGTTATGAGTAACTTGCAAGCCGCCCTTACTGACCTGTGTACCAGTAATAGGATCAGTACAAGTGTCATAGATAAATTGGCTACCGCCAGAAAGAATCGTGTTGTTGCCTGATCCGGCGAAAATTTCTTGTAGACCACCTTTTTTTACGGTAGTATTATTAGCTGTGCCCGCATTAACTTGTTGGATTCCGCCAGATTCTACAACGGTATTAGTAGCAGTACCATTTGCACTAACTACTTGGGTGCCACCTTTCTTAATTGTTGTGGTTGTAGCAGTACCGTATTCTCCAACTATTTGTACGCCACTAGCATTAACAACAGTCTCAATGGTAGAGCCACCTGAGGTACCGTAAGTAGTTGAATCCTCAAAGGCAGATACGATTTGCGAACCACCCTTATTAACTATTGTTCCAGTAGCAGTTCCATCTTTAGTAACCCACATCGTTGCGTTATTTGAGACTACAACATTGGTTGCATCGGCATTAGCGGAGATGATTAAAGATCCACCTCCATTTGGTGTATAAATAATACCTGTTGTAATGCTGCCGCCTGCATTAACTGTAAAGAGCGTAGATGTTTTGCCTGCCATCTGCGAACAGATAGATCCCTTGGCATTGACTGTAAGATTTGAGATTCCTCCGTTTGCATCTGTATCTTTGCCAACTACCACAAGTTTGCCACCATTATTAATTGTCGTGTTTGTGGCAGTGGCGCCAGCGCTGACTACTTGACTTGCCCCATTATTAACTGTGGTATTAGTGGCCGTAGCACCGGTTTTTAAAAATTGTGTACCGCCCAACAGTTTAGTTTCGTCAGCTGTACAAGCATCACTAACTTCTTGTATGCCACCTTTGCTTACCGTCGTCTCATTAGCTGTAGAGCCTGCATTTGTATCTTCGTTTTGCGAGAGTATTTGTTTGCCACCATTTTTAATGATAGTCTTATCAATACTACCTGCAAATATCTTTTGTAATCCACCTTTATTAATAGTTGTCTCTGTGCTTTCACCACCAGAAACAATCTGGGATCCGCCATTATTGATGATGGTTTTGGAAGCTATGCCGTCTGAGACAACCTGTCTTCCGCCAAGACTTACAATAGAACTTGTAGTTTCACCACCTGCACTAATTAATTGGGCACCGCCTCGGCGGATAATCACTTTTTTGGTTTTACCTGCATCATAAACACTTTGTGACGTATTTGCAGAGAGAATTGTGCCTGTTACAGTACCAGTATTAACTATTTGTGTTGCCATTATTACTCCTTTGGAGATTATATATTTTTATCTATTCGTCATATCAACAAAATGGGATAAAGCAAAAAAATTGTAAGCTAGTCTTTTAGGATGTAGGCTTAAAGTGCGGCGCGTAAATTGCAGCAGGCACTTTTAGAGAGCAAAAAATTGACATGTGTGCTACTTTGGTTTTGCAAATTCACATGCTGCAGGTTTTAGCTCTTTTTTTTAGAGGCTTCGCAAATTTGCTCACAATTTTTGCAGACGGTGTAAGCTGGTTGCGCTTTCGTCTTAATCAGCTTTTCGCCAAATTTTAGATCTTTCTTTAGTGTTGAGGCGCTTTATTTTTCAAGAGTCTTTAAGACGCATTTTTTCTTACGCGAACAGCCCGTTTAGGTTGACCTAAACGGGCTGTTCGCAATTTGCTTTGATCAATAGATGTGGCGCAAGGGCTATATTTTTGAAGGCTTCTCCTAAAAAAGGTCAGGACAACCTCTACTCTCGCACAACGACTTTCAAATATTTTGGCGAAAATTAATAGCATAATCAAACGAGGAACGGAATATATTAATGTACTTTAAGCTCAATATTGATCTAAATCACTCTCTGATAAATATATTCCAGAGTTTTTTGAAATACTCAAATGTTTACAATCTTATCTTAGCTCTTATCTTAAAAAAAGTAGCTATAAATATATATTATTTATATGCATTACTTACTTAATTTTTGCTCTAGATTTGGGTCTAGTTGAATATGACGCGTGCAGAAGACCTTATCAATGCGTACAGTACCTTGGGCCTGGCCCCGCATGGGTTTGATGTGTTTCACATAGGCATAGGTGATCTCGGCATCAGGTGCGTCTTTACGCCAACTTTTAAGTGCTGCCAGGCAGCCAGCTTCAATCAGTGTCGTTTCTGGAATCTCTTCACCTGGGTATTTTAGTTTAATGATAACATGGCAGCCAGGGCCCCCTTGGGTGTGTAACCAGATGTCATGGCCATGGGCTAGTTTGCGACAGGTGAGGTTGCCTTTGGCATTGCGGCCCCGCAAAAGCAAAAAGCCATCACTGCTGAGAAATTCTTGGACATTGGGGGTGGTGTTTGGGGTTTTAGAAGTTGTTGTTTGGTCTTCAATCTCTTTAGTTAATTGGGCCTCTTCTATAGCAAGTTTTGCCCGCCTTTCTGCTAAGTATTCTAAGCCGCGTTTACCACGGGCAGCGCTATGAAAAAAGCGCTGCATATTTTCAAGTATCGAGAGTCTTGGATCGAGCGTTATGGTCGCATCTTCCAAGATTAACGTGGAAACTTTGGCCTCTTTATCTAGCTCCCAGAGATGATTTTGCAAAAGAATAGCTTTTTCTTTGGCAGCACAGAGATTATTTAGGCGCGTTTCTTCTTCATCAAGTTTTGCTTTTAAGCGGGCAAGTTTTTTGCGCTTTAAAGTTAGTGCTTGGGCTTCTGCGTGTTGTTTTGCTTTGAGAGCATTTGCAAGAACTAAATTTTTGCCAGCCTCTTCTAGTAAATCGAGAACTTGGGGGCTTGTGACAAGAGTTAGATCTTGGGACTCGTGGTCTGCAAGCGGCCAAGCAGAAATTTTTTTGACCTGATCATTTGCATCTTTATAGAGAAAGATATCGCCATCACCTGTTTCCAGATCGCGGATGATGGCTTGGGCATCTAGGGGGGGGAAGTATTTTAAGGTACGACGCAAGGCAGGTGTTAACACTGGCCAGTTCCGCCAATTGGCGCAGCACTCTGCAAGGTCTAAGCTTTCAGGCCAAACAACATTTTCTGAACAAGGTGTTTCAGAAACCTTGAGCCATTCTAGTGATGGACCATTTTTGAGATCCAAGAGTAGCCAAGGTAAGCTTGTGTCTTTGGTTTCGGCTTGAGCAAAAAATAGCCACAATTTGCGGGCAAAGGGTTGGGCGACAACACTTACCACCCTGTGGTTTTTGAAATATTTGCGCAGGAGCATGACATGAGATGTGGGGGTCATGCCTGTTTGTAGTGGATGCTTTGTGAAAAAGAGTAGTGAATCTTGACGTCCTGCTTGCAGGCAGAGTTGAAGTTTACCTTGGGTCGTATAAAAGAGAAAGCCAAAGAGATCTTGACCTAGGTTGTGAATTTTTTCTAACCGCGCCTGCATTAAGAGATGCTCTGCGGCTTTTGCGAAGCGCCTAAAAAGATGCGCGTCCATAGAATTTAACGCCCACGATTTTTTTCAGCTTGTTCTTGTTGTTCTTTGCAATTAATACAGAGTCTCGTTACAGGTCTAGCTTTCAGACGTGAAATACTGATATCATCGCCGCATTCTTCACATACCCCATAAGTCCCATCTTCAATACGTTGTAAAGCACTTTGAATTTTTTTGATTAAGTGCAGTTCACGATCCCTAATACGTAGGGTAAAGGCGCGATCAGATTCTGCTGTGGCGCGATCAGCAGGATCAGCAAATAATTCACCACTGTCAGTGAGATCTTCAATGGTTGAATCACCCTTATGTTTGGCGTCATTGAGCATTTGTGTCAAAAGATTGCGGAAGTATTCAAGATCGGTTTGTTCCATGTGATCACTCCCAAATGCTTGGCAGGATATATCTTGTTTAAGCAAAATTTATATTTATGCTGAGAAAACAGTTGTGGTGGTAGTTAAGTAAATTGAAAACATAATCTTAAGTTTTTTGTAAGAACAATGATCACAGATGAGTATATTGCGTTTCTTACAAGATGCAATGTAAGTCTTTATAAAAATTACAGGATATTTAGTTGTTTAAAGCTTGGTGCAACTCTTTAATTATCTTTAAATAGGTAAAACCATAGCGCTCACAAGGCTCAAGATGGCAACCTTCGCCCCATTCATTCCAAGCATTGATAAATATATAGGCTAGTTCTGTGGGGAGATTTTCTTTGGTATAAAGAGCGAGTTCTTCTAATGCGTATTTAAAGAGTTCAGGTGTCGCGCCAACACAGGCAATCCCTTCGCGACCGCGTCTTGGCGTATTGTCCCAAGAAGGAAATGTGCAACGCAGGCGCAGGTAGTCTGGCTTGGGTTTTTTAAGCATCAAATTTATGGTTTTAGCATAATCAATGCGTACAGGTTGTTCACCTAGCTCTGAGACATGGTTTTCTCTAGCCCAAGCTGGGGCAAATTCAATCATGGCATCAAGGCCAAAGGCTGCGGGCCTATTGGCCATGTAGGCTTCAACCCCTGCTAAATAAGGCGCACATCCTGCATGTTTTTGGCCTAAAGAGCGCCATATGGCTGCATAGGTTGCAAGCATGGGATGGCGTTCTGGAGCCCAAATTAGAAAGAGCGGGCGGCCTGCAATTTTAATGTAGCGGGTGTCTTGCCAATAGTTTATTAGATCAAAAAAGAGCCGCACGGCATTTTCTTCGGAATATTCTTGGGCAATGAAGGGCTCAGTTGGGGCGTGACGATTATTGTACCAAGATGTATGTACCCAGCATAAACAGAAGTTGTTTGGAATTTGTGGGGTACGGTGCAGGGTGCGTAAAGGGCGGTCGAGCAGTTTATGGCCAGAAAAATCATAATAATAGTAGCAAAAGCCTGTGAGTCCATAGGCCCAAGCTAAGTTATGTTGCGCTTGCAAAAACTTGTCGTCAAGAAGGGAGTAGTAGCCAATGCGTTTATGGGGGATGTGGGGTTCATAGTGGCCAGGAAGGAGGGGTTTGGCACGGCGCACATTATCCCATTCGGTAAAGCCTGGGCCATAGATGCGATCGTTTTCTGGAATTGGGTAAAATTGTGGCAGATAAAAAGCGATGAAGTTCATAACTGCCTTAAGTCTTCTGATAGCTGCTAATATATAGAGGGATGATTGATGCAACCTGCATATGTGATCGAGAATTTGTGCGTAAGTGTTCTAAGAAGAATGAGTTAAAAGTATGGTGAGATGAAAAGAGTAAAATTGTGTTCTAATGGACAAGTTCAAAGTTTGTTTATCTTGTACATGCACGAAAGAGAAGGGATGTAAGATTAAGTTTTGCTTTTTTTCAAGAATTAACCCACGCCTCAAGTTCTGTGGGGAAATTATGGAAGGTTGCAAGATAGCGAGCTTTAATGTCAGCTTTTGTAAAGTGATGCTCTTGGGTACCCATTTTTTCAACCGCAAAACTTGCAGTAACCGAGCCTAATTTGGCACAGGTTGGGAAATCAAGACCGTGGGATAAGCCAAAGAGTAGCCCTGATCTATGGGCATCACCTGCTCCTGTGGGGTCAGCGACATTCTCCACATAGGTTGGATCAATATGGATCTCAGAACCATCTGCCCCAAGTACCACAGAGCCTTTGCTGCCATGGGTTGTCACAATCCACAAGGTACGACCTAAGAGATCATTAGGTGTCAACTGCGTTGTATTGCAAATGAGGTTTAATTCATAATCATTGGTAATTAAGGCAAAAGAGCCTTCAATGGCTGCAAGCAGATCTTTGGCAGTTAACATAGGCAACTGTTGACCTGGATCATAAATATAGCGCACACCTTTTTCTTTATATAGGCTTGTAAAGTTCCGCATATCGTCCATGTTGCCTGGCGAGACTATGGCTAAATCGGTGGACGGATTTAAGTTTTGAAAGGTATAGTCGCTTTTTCTGGCCATGGCACCCGGGTAGAAGCCTGTGATTTGGTTGCTGTTAAGATCTGTTGTGATAAAGCCTTGGGCTGTGAAGACATCATTATAGGTATGGATGCCATCAGTTGATAATCCAAGTTCTTTTAAGGCTTTGGCATAGGGAGCAAAGTCTCGGCCCACCTGCGCAATAATCAAAGGCTTTTGCCCTAAGAGCGCTAAAGAGTAGGCAATATTTCCTGCACAGCCACCGCGCCGCTCTTCCATATAATCAATCATAAAGCTAACATTGAGCACGCGTAATTTGTCAGCCAGAATGTGATCATGAAAATTGCCCTTAAAGGTCATGATGCGGTCATAGGCCAGAGAGCCAGAAATATAAATAGACATGAAGCATCCCCACAAGTAGCAAATATCTAATTTGAGAATTGACTAAAGAGCTTGTGACGCCTTAAAGCACGTTTAGGTCTAGATAGGATAAGCTTGCGTTAAGTGCAAGCTTTTTTAGACATAGTCTGCATAAATTTTCAGAGTTTTGCCTTGCGACTTGCCTTTTTAAGAGCTTGCCTGCAAAATTAACTGTTTAGGTGCAAACCTAGAACTTGTTGCAGATATTAAGTTGTAAGCCAAGTGTGTTTGCTTGCAACAGACTGCAAGATTATGGCCCTGCAAGCTTAAATATTAACTTATTTAGATGATTTTTTGCGCAAAAGGTTTTGATTTAGTGTATGCTAGAACAAAAATATATTCGTAATTTTTGTATTATTGCCCATATAGACCATGGTAAATCAACTCTAGCTGACCGTATTCTGGAACTAACCAAGGTAGTTAGTGGCAGAGAAGCTAGAGAACAATATTTAGATCGTATGGATCTAGAACGTGAGCGGGGCATAACGATTAAAGCCCAAACTGTACGTATACCTTATCAAGCCAAAGATGGGCAAACTTATGAATTAAATTTGATTGATACACCTGGGCATGTGGACTTTAATTATGAAGTGTCACGTTCCTTGGCAGCTTGTGAAGGTGCTCTCCTTGTGGTGGATGCAACCCAAGGTGTAGAAGCCCAAACTTTGGCAAATGTGTATTTAGCCCTAGATCATGATCATGAAATTATTCCTGTGCTCAATAAGATTGATTTACCAAGCGCTGATGTAGAACGGGTCAAGAAAGAAATTGAGGATGCCATAGGGCTTGATTGCAGTGGGGCTTTAGCTGTGTCTGCCAAGACAGGCGCAGGTGTAGATCAAGTTTTAGAAGCCATTGTGCAACGCTTACCCCCGCCAAATGGGGATCCCAAGGCGCCCCTTAAAGCTTTAATCTTTGATTCCTGGTATGATAGCTATCAAGGGGTTGTAACGCTATTTCGTGTGGTTGATGGGTCAATAAGAGTTGGGGATAAGATCCACTTAATGAATACTGGGCGCGACTATGAGGTCTTGCGCTTGGGGGTCTTTGCACCTGAAGCCTGTGATGTGGAAGAATTGGGCCCTGGCGAGGTAGGTTTTTTTAGTGGATCTATTAAAGTGCTTGGCGATGCAAGGGTTGGTGATACCATTACCCATCAAAGTAGACCTGCAAGTGACCCTGTGCCAGGCTTTAAAGAAGCCCAACCTATGGTCTTTTGTGGCCTCTACCCCACAGAATCTGATGCCTATGAGGCCTTGAAAGTCGCGTTAGAAAAATTGCAGTTAAATGATGCTGCCTTTGTGTTTGAGCCTGAAACATCGCAAGCCTTGGGCTTTGGCTTTCGCTGTGGTTTTTTGGGGCTCTTACATATGGAGATAAGTCAAGAGCGGCTTGAGCGCGAATTTCAGGTGGGCTTAATCTGTACAGCACCATCTGTGGTCTATAAGGTTGAAACCTTGGATGGCACAGTGCTTGCTATTGATAATCCCAGTCACTTGCCTGAACCCAATAAGATTAAGCGCATGTTTGAGCCCTATGTGCAGCTTGATATTCATGTGCCCAATGAATATGTCGGCAATGTGATGAAATTATGTGAAGAAAAGCGTGGGTTGCAGAAAAATCTACATTATATTTCGACCAATCGTGTAGTCTTAACCTATGAGTTACCCTTTGCAGAAATTGTCTATGATTTTTTTGACCGCTTGAAGTCTGTCACACGCGGCTATGCATCTATGGATTATCAGCCAATTGACTACCGTGAATCAGATCTTGTGCGGTTGGATATTTTATTAAATGGGGATCCTGTTGATGCATTATCTGTGATTGTGCATAGGGATAGGAGCTATCCCTATGGCAGAGCTTTGGCGCTCAAGCTTAAACGCACAATCCCAAGGCAACTCTTTCAAGTTGCCATCCAAGCGGCCATTGGGCAGAAAATTATTGCTAGAGAAACTGTCTCAGCTTTTCGCAAGGATGTGACTGCTAAGTGTTACGGTGGCGATATTACAAGGAAGAGAAAACTCCTTGAGAAACAAAAGGAAGGCAAAAAGCGGATGAAGCGCATGGGTAATGTGGAATTACCGCAAGAGGCCTTTTTGGCGGCATTGAAAGTGGAAGATGTGTAAGGTGTGCTGGGGGAAATAGACTTGGGAGTAATAAAAAGAGCAAGATGTAATGAGTTTTTGTATGGAAGATCATTAGCTAAATATTGATCACCTGCTATAGTAGCAAAAAAATTTTTCTCCATATTATAATGTGCTAAAGCAATGAATTATCTTGATGCACGTCAGACGTAAAACCAAATTCTAAATTTTTACTATTGATATTTTTGTTTACTATATATTTAAAAATCTTTATACTTTTATATAATTCATGCATCTAATGTTATTACTAAAAGAATTGCACCATTAAATATTTCAGTAATAGCGAGAAACGTTTGAGTGTCTATGATAACTACATAATATGCAAGTTACCAATTTTTCCTGTGCTACAGATACAGTTATTTTTGAGTTTTCGACTAGGTGGTTGCATAAGTAAACAATTTTTGGTGTAAAGATCTTATTAGTAGTTTTGAGAACACAATTTTATTATAAATTTTTATGCATATTTTAATACTCCGAATATGTATATACAAATATTATATTCCGCTAATATTTTTTGAACAACCAATTATATAAATACGAGAGGCTGTATGACTTTTGGCGCAACAATGTTCAAACAGTGTTTCGAAACATAATATCAC
>JAFTDU010000025.1 GCA_017454005.1 Desulfovibrionaceae bacterium
AAGAAATGGTAGGCCTAATTTGTATTGGATCCACAAGGCTGGCGTACGCGTGACACAAAAGGAATTCCTTGTACTTAGAGCTAACTCAAGCTTTAGAACCATCCTTGCAACGCTTAGCAATATACGAAGAGGAGTCGATGGCTCCTCTTTTTTTTAGCACAAGGTGGCATTAAAACGACACCGCAGCCCCATAAGAAAATTTCCAAAATTGGCGGGGTAATTTGGGTCAGTTTTCAGGGGGTGTGAGCGGTTACTTCAAATTTAGACCTAAACTGCCACCCTATAGTTCAAATTCTTTGATGCAAATATCATTTATTGATGCTCATGTGCATAAAATCTGTATATCGCTAAACAAATGAAGACAGTATCGTGATTGATACTGTCTGAATTATTTCTTCACATTCAAAATATATTCTCTACTTAAGCCTGTATATGATATAATTGTTTCTATGGACTCGTTATTTTGCAGCATAATTTTTACAAATTCTTGTTTGCTTTGCTCAATACCGTCATCATACCCAGCATGGTATTGAGCCAATTCTTCTCCTCTTGCCTTAGCAACAGATTCAGCAATCTCTCTTTCATTGTCGTCCATGCTGATTTGCCTAATTATTCCTAATGCATTTTCCAACTGAGTATACCTTGTACAGCTTCCATAAGTACCTCACAAAACACGTCTTTAATTCTTATCCAAATTTCGATCTAAACTGCCACCATATAGTTAAAATTCATTGATGCAAACATAATTTATAACCATGTGCTTAAAAGCTGTATATCGCAAAACCAATAACGACAATATCGTGATTTATACTATCTGAATTATTTCTTCACACTCAAAATATATTCTCTACTTAAGTCTGTAAATGATATAATTGTTTCTATGGGCACATTCTTTTGCAACATAATTTTTACAAGTTCTTGTTTACCTTCTTCTTTGCCTAGATCAATACCTTCTTGTTTACCGTCATCATATCCAGCATGGTATTGAGCCAATTCTTCCCCTCTTGCCTTAGCAACAGATTCAGCAATCTCTCTTTCATTGTCGTCCATGCTGATTTGCCTAATTATTCCTAATGCATTTTCCAACTGAGTATTACCTTGCACAGCTTCCATATATTCAGCCTCGGATTTAGATGCAAAGAAATTCAACCATTGTTGAAGTTCTTTGAGTTGCTTTGAATTTTTTATATATTTTGAATCACACAAAGAATTTTTTTTAGATAATTCTAAAAAATGTATCTCTATGCTATCGTGATATGAGCATTGATTTTTCTCATCATAAAGTCTAAATCTATGATGACATTGTTTATCTGGGATAATATTATCCTCTAAAATTATAATGCCATATGCAGGTATCAACTTGAAATAGTCTTCACTTGACTTAATCTCTTCTACATAAACTTTTGCAACGTAGTATTGGAAACGTTTCCATAAATTTTTATGATAGGCCAAGTGCATTTCAATATCAAACTGGCCAAATTCCTGAGAATTAATTGTCAATTTTAATTTAATATCCAAAATCCCTATTTTATCACCAGGTTTGATTGGACCAATATTGGGATTTAAGATATTAACATCCTCTGGTTTAATATCTATTCCGAAATATGCCGATAAAAAACTGGCCAAAATTGTAACATTGACCATGACTTTCTTAAAGACATAATCGTTTGTCATGGCCAACAGTGGCTTTTCAGATCCATTTGTTGCGAGAATATTCTTTATATCTTTATGGTTTTCTAGAGTTGCAGTAAGCGTCTCGTCAATATGATTCTCTGGTTGTTTTTTTCTCTCCACTTTAGATACTCCAAAACTTAAAAATTGAGCGGTGAATCGAATGATTCCTTTCCACTCTCTATGCTTACCTTTATACACACATTTACATGCTTCTGTCAATACCTTAGAGCATTTTTTTGTCATCGTCCTAAATAGTTAGTGATCGAGCGTCCTTAATAGTTTGTGCTGAGGTTTGTGCTGAGCTTTCCTAAATAGTTTGTGCCGGGCGGCATTTATGAAAGGGCAGAATTTTTAGGATGATACCAAATTTTCGTTAAAGCGGGTCTGGGTCAAGATCTGAGCCTTAATCAAGCCATGATTTAAGGCTTCAGAAGTAAAATAATAGGCTCACGCACGCGTAGAAATGCCAAAATTTTGGTCAGAATATGTATCAAGAATCAAATTTTGCAACAAACTATTTAGGAATTTGGCCCAATTTGCATCAAACTATTTAGGACGGTGACATTTTTTCAAATAACGTCTCAGTTGGACGGCCTGCGCTCAAGGATCTACTCAAAGCAAGTTAAAATCAGTCATTCGTTGCGAGCCATGCGCGATGTAGGTCTAATGCCAGAAGATGTTCATTGTAAAGAGTGGCGTATGCAAGTATGTACTTAGGAGAAGTTTTATAGACGCATCAGTTCTAATCAAATCTTAAGCGTTTGAGTTATGATTTGAGGATATAGAGACTTGTTATAAGCTGTGGGTTGATCTCTTTGCAGTGCGTCACTTTACTTGCTACAGTCACATTTGATAAATGATATCAACATCGCAGTATCTGATTTTTGTACATTTCAGTTTTTCTCTTAGTCATTTTGCTAACGACTACAAACTTCATACTTAACAAATTAAAATCGTAACAATAAATTAATTAACAATATCTAAATTTTTATTTTTTATTTTTTATTTTCTGTAATTTGTAATTTAACTTTAAAATTACAGTATAGTCTTATATATTATAAATTTTTCATATATATAGTATTACCTTAATTAAAAATTATTAATAATCTGTAGTATAGTAATAAATATCAATAACATTCATAATTTTTATATAAATATTACTATTAGTCAAAATATTTAAACATAGTTGTGCAAGAGCTCAGATTTTCCTAACAATTTTTATGACAGTCATTCAAATATATCTACGAAATATAATGACACGCATACATAAATTAATATCAAATATTCACAATTATATTTTGCTATATTAAGATATTAGCTAGATATTTATGTTTTATTTCAATTATTTTGCTTACTTTGCTTCATTTACTTCACTTGATACTTTTTCTTCATTTACTTAGTCTGCTTAATTTACTTCATTATATTATTGTAATTATTGTAATTATTGTGATTATTGTAATTACCATACTTATTTTTTTCATTAGATTCGTTTACTTATATTACATGTATCAATATATGTAGTCAAAAAAAAGGCAGCACCTTACATGGTACTGCCATCTTTTTAGAAGTTTGATTCATAATTAATTAGTCTTAACAGTTTCATTTGCTATAAATCAAATTATCTTACTTAGAAATCATGCTGATATATGTTGATATTTTGTACTCTATTTCTTTTTATTTGATTATATCTTCGGCAAATCAAAGATATAATTTTTAACTAATTCTTCACATCTAATAAGCTCCATTCCATAATAGTTTATAAAAATTTATTTTATATCATTATTCATCATTATGTATCATTATGTATTAGTATGCATTATTATAAATCCTTATCCATATTTAATACATTATCACAATTATACATCAGGTAAACTTTTGCCATGTACCTATTCTTAATTTGTGCAGATCTATCATTGAGCATGTATGTACCAAAATTTACGTAAGCAAATTTAAGACCAACACATGACTAGGCTTATTTATGAGCAAATTTGCGTGTCATTTTGGCAAATAAAATCTTACACAAATCTTTTTACAATCACGTTATACACAAATATCATGCAAAAAGATTATGAATCTGCACACTTTTAGATGCCAAATAAGGAACTTTTAATACTACACTCAACCGCATCTCCTGGTACAATGTCGCCTGTAGAATCTAACATAATTTTGGCTGGCACATGCAGTAGTCCATCTTGCTCATTTTGCTTATTCAAGGCAGCATCGCGTTCCTTTGGTAATTTTGCAGGTTGCAACACAGAATCAATGCGGCCTGTGACCACAGTACCTGAACTCAATTTTTTCACTTGGCATACAGTGCCAGGTGATAATTTTTTCCCCACATCCAAAGAAAACCAGGCATTGATCCACATTTCATTTTGCCCTTGGGTCTTTGGCATAATCAAAACAATGGGATCGCCTTTCCTAACCATTTGACCTGGATAAGCGCTTATGGTTAAGACCGTCCCACTAACAGGTGCAGTCAATGCACCATCACTTGTGCGGATACTCTCTTGCACATTATGCACTGGCTGCATTTGATAGTTAGAATAGCGGTTTCTAGAAGCCAAACGTTTGGCCTCTTGAATCTCATAGCGCACCCGTTGCAATTCTTGGTTTAAAGCAGCACGTGCCCTACTCGCCCGTTCAAAGGCATCTCGGGCCTGTTCCACATGTTTTTGGGTGGCCTCAACATCGGCCTTTAATTTTTGGTAGGTACTACTTGTGGGTGACTGGTTGGCTAGTCCCCTTAAGCGCAGTTCGGCTTGGGCCTTAGCCATTACCCAATTATCCAGTTGTTGTTTGCGCAATTCTTCCTCATGGCGGGCATGGGCCACACGATCCACAGCATTCAATTCAGCAGCTTCAGCCCCTTTGAGTCTTTGGGCCACTTCCGCCATGTCTGGCGGACGCAAGGCCTGCACCTCTTGTTCAGCAACCTGCCGTTGGCGATTCAAATTGCTCAAATTCAGGTGCGCCACCACAGCGCCCTTTTCCACCACACTCCCCTCGCGCACCTGTAAATCTAAAAGTGTCGCCGAGACTTCAGGTGAGATGGTATAGATCATACCGTCAGCAATGGCTTTGGTACTTACAACCTGGCCCTGAAATTTCAACAAAAAAAGAAAACAGAACCCGACTGTCAAAAGTAACACAACCGCAATGAGCAATTTCCGCCGCCATTTCGGATCATTCACCAAGATCACAGGTAATTTGGATGTTGCATTTTCACTCATAGGATCTGTCGCAAAATAATTTGTTTAAGGTAATGAGAATTGATAAAAAACTATAGCATGATATGTTTTAAGTTTGTGCAAATATTTCCATAAATAATTTTTACATAAAACTTTTACATAAAATTAGCCTATTCGTTTTGCAAAATAAAGTCTTTTTTCATGTAATTAATCTCCCCTTTGCATGTAACAGCTTAAAATACGCCTAAAAATCTTGTATTAGCTTTTTTTAGCAAATATGTAGAGCTAAATAAGCGCCCAAGACACAAGAGTAATCTTTATAAAAAAAATTATATGCAAAAGATATTCCTAAAAGAGCCCCCACACTCTTGACTTGCCAAATAAACGCCTTTAAGTGCAGAGTTTCGGCTGCCAGAAATCTAAGCCTAAACAAGTGCCCGCGCCGTTTGTTTGCTTAGTGCACGGCCCCTGGCTTGTGCTCTAGAACCTTGATTCTGCCACACTTATCGCGATTTTTTCTTTCACGCTTTATATTTGCAATTATTTTAGTCATAGTTTTTTTCAACCTTTATCCACACAGCAATATATGCTGTAAATTTATGACAAAACTGTTTCTTCCCTTCATTCTCGGCCCTTGTCTTTTGTTAACAGCTTGTGGAGGCATGAGTATCATTGATCCGCAAGGTTATGACACCATGACTCAACATTTATCTCAGGAATTAGCCGAGCATAATCTACCCAATACAAAAGAAGCCTATAGTAGTAACATTAGCTCAAGTAATGTACCTTATGGCAAAATCTTATTTAATCAGCTCTCACCAAGCTTTATGCAAGGGGCTATGGCGCAATATTATCTTGGCGATACCTTTGCGCAAACCATGCAACCTAGACGCAGTAGCGTGAGCTATACTGACCACGGTTTTCACATTGAGCATGTCAGTCAAAGTATCACAGTGACAATGCTTGCCATTGTTGACTGGAATCAAGATGGTCATAATGAATGGCTTATAAGTTGTGCTGTGACACCCAAGCAAGGTGGTCCCAAAAAGACATGGTATCTCTTAACTCCCCCACCCCTAAATGCCGAAGAGATTTTACTGGGTACGCCCTGTGCCATTCTTGATTGGCAAGGCCCAAGCCCCAAAATTGATCTCCCGCCAAGCACATCCATTCCCCGCACCAAACAGAATAATCTCCCCTTGACACAAGTCGAAGAATTTAAGCCCGGCGAACATACAGTCACAACTCCTCCTACAGATCCCCAAATTACAGATCCCAAGCTCAACGAACGCAGTCTCTAACAACTAATATTTATGTCGCTACCTTCGAGTAAAATTGCCCAATTTTTCCTGCAACATAGTACGCGCAGTGGCGTCAGCATGATCTTACGTTTTTTTGCCATGCTCTGTCTGCTCATTGGCGTCTACGCAGCGTTATTTCATTATTTTATGTTACTGGAGGGCCGCAATTATTCCTTTGTCACCGGTCTCTATTGGATTATGACCGTGATGACAACCTTAGGTTTTGGGGATATTACTTTTTATTCTGATGCAGGCAAAATCTTTTCTATTGTGGTGTTAGTCTCGGGCATTTTGTTATTCTTAACCATGTTGCCCTTTATGTTCACCCAATATATTTATGCGCCTTGGCTTGAAGCCCAAAAAAAAGAACGCACTCCCAGAACCTATCTCCCCTCACCCTCAGGGCAACATGTTGTTATAGTCAATCCAAGTCCCATTGCTTTAAACTTAGCCGACAATCTTAAGACCTTAGGCATTCCTTATGTATTGCTTTGCAACGATAGTCAACACACTTTAGATCTCCTAGATCAAGGCTACACTGTCATTGCAGGTGAACATGATTCAACCAAGGCGTATAAAAATCTCGCCTTGGACTATGCCGCCATGCTTGTAGCCCTCGACACAGACACGCGCAATACAAATATAATCTTTACTGTGCGTGAAAGTGGAGCCAATAATTTAAAGCTCGTAGCATCAGCCACACGCGATGAGAGCAGCGAAATTTTAAAAATGGCTGGCTGCAATCAGGTCTTCCAATTCCAGCGTCTTTTGGGGGAAGCTTTAGCTAGACGCGTGCTCAATGACAAAGCCCGCTGTAGTATCATCTTACGTGTGGAGGATTTGGTCATAGCCGAAGCACCTGTCATGCGCACAGAGCTCGTCAATCAAACCCTCAAAGACTGTGGTCTACGCGCCAAAACCGGCGTCAATGTGGTGGGCTTGTGGGAGCGTGGACAATTTCGCTTACCCCAAGCAAATAGCGTCTTTACCTCCACCATGGTCATGGTCATTGCCGGAACTTTAGCGCAGATTGAAGCTGTGAATGCGCTTCTAGGGCCCAAGGAAGGCCGCTCTGCTAAGACCGAAACCCCTGTGGTCATCTTAGGTGGTGGCGGGGTGGGGCTCGCTGCTGCCAGATTCTTGAAAGCCAGTGGCCGCCAATATGTGCTCGTAGATAAAGAAAAAATCAAAGGTGTCCCTGAGGATGCCATGATCACAGGCGATGCTGCCGATCTCCAAGTCTTAGAGAGCGCCAATTTCCGCAAGGCTGGCTCGGTTTTGATCACAACCCATGATGATGACACCAATATTTACTTAACCCTCTATTGTCGGCGTTTACAAAGAGAGGTGCAAATTATTAGTCGCGCCAATCTTGACCGCAACATTCCCATGTTGCACACTGCAGGCGCAGATTTAGTTCTCTCCTTAGCCTCCATGGTTAGCAATTCTGTAATTAATCTGCTCTCCCCAGGCAAAATTTTAATGATCAATGAAGGCTTAAATATCTTTCGCTATACAGTACAAGGTCAATTAATCGGCAAACAATTACATGGTAGTGGCATTCGCAGTGAAACCAATTGTAGTGTAGTAGCCTTACGTGATACCCAAAATGAAATGCTCATTAATCCAGACCCCAATCATATCTTTGCAGCCAATGAAGAATTGTTTTTAATTGGTGACTCCAAGGCTGAAAAAGCCTTTCATGAGCGTTTTAAAACATAATTTTTATCTTGCTATTTAAATTAAGAAAAGCCCTGACGCTGCAGGGCTTTTCTTATTGGTCGCTCCATTTTCTTATGAGCAAGAAAGTGTGTCTCAAAAGCGTCTCTTATAATTTACCTAAAGCCTGTTCAAGATCACTAATAAGATCATCAGAATGCTCAAGTCCCACAGATAATCTGATGAGGCCTGGCGAGATACCTGCTGCCGCTAACTGTTCATCACTTAATTGTCTATGGGTAGAACTTGCAGGATGCAAGACACAGGTTCTGAGATCAGCCACATGCACTTGCAGAGAGATCAACTTGAGACTGTCAATAAATTGCACACCAGCAGTGCGCCCACCTTTAAGCTCTAAACTCATGACCCCACTGCAACCCTTTGGCAAGTATTTGCAAGCAAGCGCCCGGTCACGACTCCCAGGCAGACTGGGATAGTTGACACGCTCAACTTTAGGATGGGCTGCTAAAAAGTCAGCAATCACTTCAGCATTGCGACAATGCCGCTCCATGCGTAGGGGCAATGTTTCCAAACCTAAATTGAGATAAAAGGCACCTTGAGGGGTCTGACAACACCCTATATCCCGTAGTAACTGGGCCCGGGCTTTGGCAATATAGGCTGCCTTGCCAAAGGCTTTGGTATAAATTAACCCATGATAAGACGCATCAGGTGTAGTTAACTCAGGATATTTATCCGATGCTTCCCAATCAAACTTGCCACTATCAATTATTGCTCCGCCCAACTGCACGGCATGACCATCCAAATACTTGGTAGTGGAATGGGTGACAATATCACAGCCATATTCAAAAGGGCGACACAGGATGGGGGTCGCAAAGGTGTTATCGACAATAAAAGGCACACCATGGGCATGGGCTAAATTAGCTATGCGTTCAATATCCAACACTTCCATGCCAGGATTGGTCAAGGTCTCCCCAAAGACTGCACGGGTGTTCGGACGAAATGCCTTCTCTAACTCCGCATTAGACGCATTTTGATCTACAAATGTGACATCGATGCCCATGCGTTTTAAGGTCACGCTAAAGAGATTGACCGTGCCCCCATAGATGCCGGCAGTACTAATGACATGATCATTACATTTGGCCACATTTAAGATGGCAAAGAGATTGGCAGCCTGGCCACTCGAGGTACAGAGGGCACCTACGCCCCCTTCCAAGGCAGCTAATTTTTGCTCTACGGCATCCACTGTTGGATTACCTAAGCGAGAATAGAAAAAACCATTGACCTCAAGGTCAAAGAGCTGTGCCACAGCTTTAGTGGACTCATATTTAAAGGTTGTACTCTGTACAATGGGTACAACACGTGGTTCACCATTTTGGGGCGTATAGCCCGCATGAATGCATGCTGTTTCAAGCTTCATAAATTTTCCTTGCTAAATAGAACATTTGATGCCTATCTATCAGATAACTATAATATGTCAAAAGAGGCTGTGCTCTTGCTTGACACTTTAGATACTCGCATCAGTCAAGTGCATGATACAGTTGGCCTAAAGATTACAATATTATGTTTTATACCTAAAAGACTAAGCAAGCAAAGACCCTATCTTATACATCTTGTAATCCACTAACAAGAATGCCTCATCTTGACATACTTGGACACATCTTAAGACATAATTCCGTATATAAGTGACATAGACACACACTTATGCCAAATATCTCCCCTAGTCTGTAACCTTGCCAACTCATGCTACAGAGGTTAAGCTAAGTTTTGCTTGCTGCCAAGAACATCTTGGCAAGCCACCAACAAATTTCCGCAGTAGATTTTTTTTCGCGCCATTCCCAATTCCCGAAGCGCATTTTACGTAGGAGGATTTATGAAACGTTTTTGTGCGTTTCTGACCATGCTGGCCTTGCTGGGGGGATTTGCTCTCAGTTTTGGCCTCGAGGCCCAGGCAGCTGTGATCATTAAAATTGCAGGCATGAAACCTGAAGGCGAGCCTGAAACCATCAGTATGCATAAATTTGGAGACTACCTAAAAGAGCTCTCCAAGGGCAAATATGAGGTCAAAGTCTATCCCAACAGTCAATTGGGTAAAGAAGACTCTTACATTGCCCAAACAAGAAAAGGCATCATCCAGATGTGTGCCACAGGCACCCAGACCTCGGCACTGCATCCAGCCATGGCCATGTTAGAAACACCCATGCTCTTTAATGACTATGCCCATGCCCGCCGGGCCATGGACGGAGGCCCCACCTTTAAATTGATCAACCAGGGCTTCCCGGAAAAGAGCGGCATGCGCACCATGAATGCCTTCCCCTTGGGCTTCAGACATTTTTATACCAAAAAACCCATCACCAAAATCGAAGACCTCAAGGGTTTACGTCTGCGCGTGCCCAACATTCCTTTATATATTCGCTTTGCTAAAGAATGTGGCATTAATGGTCAAGCCATGCCTTTTGCTGAAGTACACGGGGCCTTAGACCAAGGCATTATCGACGGTGGTGATTCCCCCTTAGCTGATATTGTCAGCAAAAAAATGTATGAAATTACCCCTGAGATTACGCTCACTGGCCACATCCTCGTGATTCATTCACTCTATATTAACGAGAAATTCTATCAAAGTTTGCCCGCCCAAGACCGCGCTTGGTTTGATGAAGCTGCCAAAAAGGCTGCTGATTATGTGTGGAAGGAAATGGAGAAGATTGACAAAGAATCAAGCGAGCACATCCTAAAACATAAGGGCCATATTACAACACCCAGCAAAGAATTTCACGACTATATGGTCGAAGCTGGCAAGCGCACCTGGGATCTCTTCCGTGAGACCGTACCCAACTGCCAAGAAATTCTGGATAGCGCTGCTGCTCTAGCTGACAAATAAATCATAATCTCCAAAGTTTTAGAAGCCAACCTTTGGCGGTACTTTGCTGCCCAAGGTTGGCCTTGTATTTGCGTTTTCTGGTCACTGCTGGCAGCTCCAGCCCTTTTAACTATCTAGGCCATGCAGCCCTTGACGCCTTAAACTTTGCCTAATTTAAGTAGTAATTTTTTGTAAGGAACTACTGCATGCATGACGTCTCCAAGCATGATGAATCTACGCAGAACGATTCTAGTTCGCAAGAAACCCCAAAGACCACAACCTCACAATTTATATTTGAAATTTTTTGTGCCACCTTGTTTCTCGGCATGATTGGCTTAGTCTTCTATAATGCCGTCTTGCGAAAGGTCTTTAATTCCAGTTTTCCTCCCAGTGAAGAATGGGCCCGCTTTCTCTTCATCTATATTACATTCTTCGGTGCCATCGAAGGGTTCTATCACAAACGACACATTGCTGTGGATATGTTTGTGAATATGCTGGGACCTGCTAAACGCAAACTCTGTGAGATCATTGCCATTATCCTAGGCATTTCCGCTATGCTCCTCTTACTCTATGGTGGCATAGTCAATGTGCAACAAACCATGGACACCTATTCACCTGCAACCGATGTCAACATGGCCTTTATCAATGGCACATTACCCATTATGGCCATCGCAGGACTTTTCTTTCTACTCCGCGATTTACGAGATACCCTGCGCTCAAAACCTACAGACAAGGGGTAAGTTGTGGAACTCTTTCTCTTTTTAGGCACCTTATTTTTCCTGCTAGCATTCGGTATCCCAGTCTGTCTCGTGCTGGTGTTGTGTGCCATGGTGCTCATGTGGCATAGTGGTTTTTGGGATGCCATGACGATTCCTGGCTCGATCTTAGATGGGGTTAATAACTATCCCTTGCTAGCTATTCCTTTCTTTGTGTTTGCTGGCGAGATCATGGCTGCAGGCGGTCTCTCAAGACGTGTAGTACTCTTAGCGCAATTAATTATTGGCCGCATTCGCGGTGGCTTAGGCTATGCTGCCATTGTCTCAAGCGTGCTCTTTGCAGGACTTATGGGTAGCTCTGTGGGTGAGGCTGCAGCTCTTGGTGGCTTACTGCTCCCCATGATGAAGGTGCAAGGCTATAACCCAGGGAGAGCTGGCGCAGTCATTGCCTCAGGGGCTATCTTGGGACCCATCATCCCGCCAAGCACCAATTTCATCCTTTTAGGCGCGACCATTAGTTCCCTCTCCATCACCAAACTGTTCATGATTGGCCTCTTTCCAGGCATCTTCATTGGCCTGGCCCTCATGGTTGTGTGGTACTTTATTGTCAGACAAGATGGCTATCATGACACCCAAACATTTACTTTCAAAGAAAGCCTACACATTTTAGCTGACGCCCTACCTGCCTTCCTCATGCCTGTGCTGCTCTTAGGCGGCATTCGCTTTGGCTTTTTCACCCCCACTGAAGGTGGCGCCTTTGCGGCCATCTATGCCATTGTTATTTGCATGCTCTACTACCGCGAATTAAGCTTCCGCGATCTCTTACGCGTGAGTGCCAGAGCGGCCTCAACTACCGCTGTAGTCATGCTCATTGTCGGCACAGCTACTGCCGTAGGCTATTTTATCACCATTGCCGATATTCCCAATCAAATGACCGAACTCTTTAGGCCATTGATTGATAAACCGATCCTCTTACTTGTCTGTATTAATATCTTCCTCTTCTTAATTGGCATGGTCATGGATCTAACGCCCAATATCCTGATCTTTGCCCCAGTCTTCTTCCCCCGAATCCAAGAGGCAGGTATTAATCCCTACTATTTTGGTCT
>JAFTDU010000026.1 GCA_017454005.1 Desulfovibrionaceae bacterium
CTAAAGCCTTACACCTAAACAGTAATCTGAAAAGATAAGCTGAAGAAATTTCTTAAGGTGCGAAAGCAGAAAAAACGTAAGGATGGCATAAGGTGCAAACAAGCGGATCAAGAGACATGCAAAAGATCCGTCCTAAGTGCTGTAATAATGGGTGTTTAGCAGGGACAGTCCTAAACTTTTTTAAGCATGGAAGACCCCCAACGACTATCTCCTTGAGGGAGAGTAAAGCAGGAAGCCTAAGCCTGAAGAAAAATACTGCGCCATGGATATGGCTGAAGATATAGTCTGCGCTCATGTGAAAGCAGGAGAGGTCTAACTTATTTTAAGTCAAGACTGCATTAGAAGTTGCGCTCTAATGTGAACAGGATAGATAGAGTTAGCTTGTAAATTACAGAAAATTTTTTGTGACGCATTATGCTTCTTTAAGATAATGTCAGTCTTTTTTTTACACTTTAGCAGATGATTATTTGTAAGCGCCCTCCAAGTTAAAGCTATTTATCGCTACGGATTTGCCGACCTATTTAGAACAACTTTGTGGGAAAGCAGGTGTACCCAGAGGCAGCTGGCAGCAAAAAGATGCCAGACTTGAGTGGTATGAAGCTGAAGTCTTTCCAGTGCCCAAATAAGCTCTCCTTTGCTTTTTTGGGCGCAAAAAAAATGTTGAATGCCCTAAGGCTTTTATGCTATTTACATCAATAGAAGGCACAAGCAGTGGCTCTTGCGTCCAAAATTTAAGCTGCATTGGGCTGTCCTGCTGTGTGCTCCGTTCAGCGTCAAGTTAATTGTGTGCCAACATCATCTAAACCAACCTCAAGACAGGAGTTCAGTGTTATGCCCCTAGTAGGACCAAAAGAGATGTTTGCTAACGCTTATGCCGGCCACTATGCCATTGGTGCCTTCAATGTGAATAACATGGAGATTATCCAAGGCATTATGGAGGCTGCAGCGCAAGAAAAATCTCCCGTCATTCTACAGGTTTCGGCCGGCGCAAGAAAATATGCCGGTCAAGGCTACATTATGAAGCTTGTGGAAGCGGCGCTTGGTTGCTACCCCGATGTGCCAGTGTGCGTGCACTTAGATCACGGCCCAAGTTTTGAAATGTGTCGTGATTGTATTGATGGCGGCTTTACTTCGGTCATGATTGACGGCTCACATTTGCCCTACGAAGAAAATGTGGCTTTAACTAAACAAGTTGTCGACTATGCCCATCCCAAAAATGTGTGGGTGGAAGCCGAACTTGGTAAATTGGCTGGGGTAGAAGAACATGTGCAATCCAAAGAACATGTTTATACCGATCCCGATCAAGCTGTTGATTTTGTAAAACGTACAGGCTGCGATTCCTTGGCCATTGCCATTGGTACCAGTCACGGTGCGTATAAATTCAAGGGTGACGCACAATTAGATTTCCCCCGTTTAGAAACAATTTCCAATAAATTACCCAATTATCCCCTAGTTCTGCATGGTGCTTCGAGTGTGCCGCAGGAATTTGTGGAATTGTGCAATAAGTATGGTGGACAGGTTGGTGGAGCTAAAGGCGTGCCCGAGGATATGTTGCGTAAAGCAGCGAGCATGGGCGTTTGCAAAATCAACGTCGATACAGATATTCGCCTTGCGCTAACTGCCTCCATTAGACAGTACTTCACTGAACATCCCGAACAATTCGATCCACGTTCCTATTTAAAACCGGCCCGCGAAGCCGTGAAAAATATGGTCGCACGCAAAATTCGTGACGTAATGGGCTCTTCAGGCAAGGCCTAGGCCTGCTAAATTTTTAAGTTTTGCAGTAGTAACTGTGAAATAACGAGCTGGAGGATGCGATGGCAGTGAAAATTGGAATCAATGGTTTTGGAAGAATTGGGCGTTATCTGTTGCGTCTGTGCGCAAAAGATCCCGATATTCAAGTCGTTGCCATCAATGCACGGGCGCAAAATGATGCCTTAGCCTATCTTTTCCGCTATGACTCAACATATGGCGTGTATCCTGGTGAGGTGCTCTATGATCATGAGGGCCTCATTGTGGATGGGCGGCATATTGCAGTCACCCGCTGTGAAATGGGCAAATGGGAGTGGAAAGATTTTGGCGTGCAAATTGCCGTGGAGAGCACAGGCAAAAACAAGGATCGCGAAGGCTTAGAGCAACACATAGCTTGTGGCGCTCAAAAGGTTATCATCTCAGCACCAGGTAAAGGCGTTGACGCTACCATTGTCATGGGAGTGAATGAGCATCTTTATAATAAAGATATGACCATTCTCTCGGCTGCCTCTTGTACTACCAACTGTTTAGCACCGGCAGCCAAAGTTATTAATGACAATTTCGGCATCATTCATGGGATGATGACAACGATCCATTCTTATACCATGAGCCAGCGTATCTTGGATGGCTCGCACAAAGATTGGCGCCGAGGCCGGGCTGCAGGGGTTTCCATGGTGCCCTCAAGCACTGGGGCAGCCATTGCTGTTGGCCAGGTGATTCCTGATTTGGCTGGCAAACTCACAGGCATCTCGGTGCGTGTGCCCACAGTGGACTGCTCTTTGGTGGATTTGACCTGTTTAGTGAAAACTGAATGTGATGTAGCGGCTGTTAATAAGGCTTTAAGTGAAGCCAGTCGGTCGAAAATGCGCAATAACATGGGCTTTAGTGATGAGCCACTCGTCTCCATTGACTATCGCGGCAGCATTTACGGTGGGGTTGTGGATGGCCTATCTACCCAAGTCATTGATGGCAATATGTTGAAGCTGTTGATTTGGTACGATAATGAATCAGGCTTCACAAACCAATTATTGCGCCTAATTAAAAAGGCAGCTGCAGATTTAGCTTAAGACAATTGTGTGGTCTTAGATCTTGTCGATCTAAGACCATTTTTTTTTGGGCCAATGAATATTTTTGGCTAGATTATCAAATCTTTGGCAAAATAACTAAATATCTCAGCTAATTTTTAGCGTATTGGCTTAACTAGATAAGATATGCAAAATAGATCTGCGAAAACCCTGATTTGTGCCAAATTGGGAAAGACACCAAATCTGTAACGCTTTTTGCGTGAAGCTTATAACAGCTTTAAGAAAAATATTATCTATTTGAGCCACATGTCAGACAGAGGAATGCAAAAGGCTAAATTTTGTTTTTGCGAGCTAATTGCTTCAAACATTTTGTATTTTTTTGCGTAGCTTGCGGCTAAAAATCAAGAATATGCTTGATAGATGCACAATGTGCCAAATTGGGAAAATCAATGAAGAGCTCCGAATAATTTGGTGTCTCTTATGGATGTTTTGCCAGGAATACATGGTTTAGGCAAATACTGTTTACTTTTACGCTAATAGAGAAGGTAAATCTTACTCTTCAGAGCAAAAAGTATAAAAGCTGCATTTGTTCATATGAAGCATTTGACAGGTTAAAAAGTATCTTAAATGAACATGCTTTGCAAAAGAGGCGTAGTTAGGCTCTGTAACTTGCCTCCTACTTACCCTGATCTTTTGCTACATTATCTTGCCTGCTGCTTGGCACTTGACAGATAAGCGCAAAGAGCTTAAATTACAATAAATTTAAGCTTTAAGTACTTTCCCCCTTTCCCGGAGAGTCAGCGACAGCTCCATTGTTGTTTTACACAAGGTCGCAAGGCGAATTAGCAAGTCTTTTTGATTTTTTATGGGGGGATCTATGTACAAAACAAGCCGTATGCTGAGCTTACATTTAAGCGCAATATACGGCTTGTTTTGTACTAAGTTCTCTAGATTTTGCTTATAAAATATTTAAATTTTAGATCTCTGATAATGTTGCCATGTTTGCAGCACGGAAATCACCAATGCGCATAGCTTTAAGGTTAAGATATTTTTTTTGTAGGCATTTTTAAGCTTATAATCTTATGTTCTTGAGTCTCTTGATATTCTAAGTTTATATATAGGCACAAATAGATTTGAAGCTTATTAAATCAAATTGTAATTTATGTAAATTTAGGCACACATATTTTGTATCTCAAGATAAATGGTGCAATGATATAAGATAAGAATTTATTTTGCTTAATGGTTTACGATAACATTGGATACGCTAAGATGTCAGATGGAGTTGTATTTGTATTTGATACACCATATTTATTACTATATAGTTTTGGATCTTGTAATAAATATTGCGAAGTTAATTTCATAAGCATTATGACACCTATGAAGATCACTTGATCGAAAAAATGGGTTATAATGTGTTCTTATCTTACGGCAAAATTATTTCGCTAGAAACTTAACAAGAGCATCCT
The DNA here is from genome assembly GCA_017454005.1 of Desulfovibrionaceae bacterium. GTDB lineage: Bacteria > Desulfobacterota > Desulfovibrionia > Desulfovibrionales > Desulfovibrionaceae > Desulfovibrio. Next base: position 4,244 of record JAFTDU010000026.1, read on the forward strand.
TATTGTAAAATGACCCTAAAGTAATTTTCGCCTCTGCCGATAAGTTAAATATAGAGCATCAAAGTGTCTAATTCACAGTCATTTTGACGCTAAATATTTTGGCGAGAGCTAATACTCTTTGCCACTATTTTTGTAGATGCAAAAACATGTGGCCTGCTCTTAAGTTACAAGGCTTATGCTTCTTTGTGGCGACGACAATATTTTAAACAACATATATATATGCTTTTTTTTAACCCGAGTCTTCATTGCTTTTTCTACGATTATTTTATCTGATTTGGAGATTAGCTTGAAGAACAGTGATAGACTCGCTATGACAACGTGTGGCAACAAGGATGCAATGCCAATTGATGACATTATACTGAACAACCACTCTTGTGAAATGTCATCAGCTCTGTTAAAACAATTAAAGAAAATTCGTCAAGACAATCATTTAACGCAAGCAGCTTTAGCTGCAGCAGCTGGCATTTGTCAGCCTGTTATTGCCCGCATAGAATCTCTCTCTACTAATCCGCAGATACGCACTGTAGCGCGAATTGCGTCGGCGCTAGGGCGGAAACTTGTCATAGTGCCCCTAGAATCTAACAACGACAAAGCTCAAAGGTCAAAAAAAAGACGCTAACTTTTTAACTTTCTGAACATTTGACAAGGCTGCAATGATGACTTGCAAACTGAAGTCTTGCACATAATCTGTGCAAGACTTTTTTTATTTTGTGTCAACAAGAGCTAATCTTAACATAAAATAAAATAGCTTGTTTGGACAATGCAGAATATTTTGCGCAGAATATTTTGTGCAGAAAATTTTAGAAGATTTAGCAGTAATTGATGAGTATAGCTTTGCATGTCACGCATGAGTTTAAGGTGTTTTTAGTGATCACATCTTGCGGCTACTTTTTTAGATGTCAAGGTGTCTCAAGAGACATGTTTGCTAGCTTTCTTAATAATTTTTAGAAATTCAGATTGATTAGACTTAAAGTGTTTTGGGGCATCTATAGATATTTTATACATATAATTTAGATACACTAAGATAAGTCCTCACTTTTTTTAGGCGCCAAACCACGAGCTTCCCTGTCAAAAAACTGACGCAGGGAAAAATTTGCCTAGCTGCCCTAAGATAAAATTTGCAGCGGCCGATATAGAAAACATCGGCGTAAAGGTTCTCAGGGAAGGGAACAAGCATTAAGCAGCGTCGCACATGAGTACATTCATGGAGGAATCTCATGTATATTAACAATTCTGGAAACACAGCAACAATCGCCAATAATTTGACAAGCCATTATGCAGATTTAGCGACTTCTACACAGCGCTTATCTTCTGGTTTACGTGTCAATAATGCTGCTGATGATGGTGCCGGTTTAGCGATCCGTGAGTTAATGCGTTCTGAAGTCACCGCTTTACAACAAGGTGTACGCAACGCTAATGATGCTATTTCTTTGTTACAAACAGCTGATGGTGCCTTAGGCGTTATCGACGAAAAGCTGATTCGGATGAAGGAATTAGCCGAACAAGCGGCCACTGGTACCTATGACTCCACTCAACGTATGATGATTGAGTCTGAATACCAACAGATGGCCTCAGAAATCACCCGTATTGCCAATGCCACTGATTTCAATGGATTGCATTTAATTGATGGTACACTTTCAGACGATCATAATGGTAAGCCAGCGACCCCAACTGGCGCTGTGAAGGTCCACTTTGGTGGTGGTAACGATTCTGCTGAAGACTACTACTATATCCAAATCGGTAGTGCCACAGCCTCTTCATTGGGTGTAGGTAACGAAGCGAATATCGAAAGCAAGGCCTATACGGTTTCGACCCAAGAACAGGCCCAGAAGGCTTTAGCTGGTATTACAGACGCTATTGTTTCCAAGGATAAGATTCGGGCTCACCTGGGTGCACTGCAAAATAGACTTGAGAACACTATTTCGCAATTGCAGATTCAGACCGAGAATTTAAAGTCTGCTGAATCACAGATTTCAGATGTAGATGTGGCGAACGAAATGACCAATTTTGTGAAGAATCAGATTTTGACGCAATCTGCTGTGGCCATGCTCTCCCAAGCCAATAGTATGCCGCAGATGGCTCTTTCCCTGATCCGTTAGGGGCGTTTGAAGTGGCGGAGGGAGACCCCACTTAAAACGCTAATTTTCCCCCCAATAAAAGCCCCCTAGAGCAAGGTATTGCTTTAGGGGGCTTTTGTTATGCGCCCCACAGGATACAAGACGGGCAAGCTTTGCCTAAGGCTTTTGGGCAGAGCCTTTTTTAATGCCGTACAGGCTTATGTGAGGCAAAATTGTGCAGCAGGTGGAAGATTTGGCAAGAAGTTGAGGCGCTTTTTTGCCTAAAGAGATCCAAAAAGTAGGTGGCTGCAAAAAGAGCTTTTGCTTTTTGCCTATGCAAGTGCCTAAATATACAGGTTTTAGGCCTTGAGGGAGGAGGGAAAAGTTGCCGTTTTCCTTGGCACCTATCTTGCAATATAATAAGCGTAAGTTCACCTGGGTTTTTCCAGAACATGAAACGATGTCACATGTCGTAAACAAACTTACACGTGGCAGAGTTTAACAAACTCTACTTTCGCATAAGTTTATCCCGCCTAGCGGGAAACGGTGGTTGTTCGCAGGGAAGCGGACGTGCGTAGGGCGCCATCGGGAGAAGGTACATTCATGGAGGAATGTCATGTATATTAATAACAATTCAATGTCACAAAGTGTTGCCAATTCCCTAACCAGTCATTATGGCAACCTAGCTACTTCCACACAGCGCTTATCCACAGGTTTACGTGTCAATTCAGCAGCTGATGACGCTGCCGGTTTGGCGATTCGTGAGTTAATGCGCTCTGATGTGACAGCTTTGCAACAAGGCATTCGTAATGCTAATGACGCTATTTCTTTACTGCAAACCGCTGACGGCGCCTTGGGCATTATTGATGAAAAGCTGATCCGCATGAAGGAATTGGCTGAGCAAGCTGCTACTGGTACATATGACTCCACGCAACGTATGATGATTGAGTCTGAATATCAGCAGATGGCCTCAGAAATCACCCGTATTGCCAATGCCACTGATTTCAATGGCATCCATTTGATTGATGGCACACTTTCAGGCAAAATTGCTGAAGGCAAAGATCATGATGGTTCGGGATTGACTGCTAAGGGGATGATGAAGATTCACTTTGGCACAAATAACGACTCCGCAGAAGATTACTACTATATCCAACTCGGTAGCGCTACAGCCTCTTCATTGGGTGTAGGTAACCAAGCGGATGCATCAGTATCCAGAGCTTATACTGTTTCCACACAAGAACAGGCTCAAAAGGCTTTGGTCGGCTTAACAGATGCCATTGTGTCTAAGGACAAGATTCGTGCTCATATTGGGGCCTTGCAGAATCGTCTGGAAAATACCATTTCGAACTTAACCACACAGTCAGAAAATCTGCAGTCAGCTGAATCTCGGATTTCCGACGTTGATGTTGCTTCAGAAATGACCAACTTCGTACGTAATCAGATTTTGACGCAATCTGCTGTTGCAATGTTGTCCCAAGCTAATAGCATGCCACAAATGGCTATGAGACTTATTGGTTAGCTGCTGTGATGTGACCGCAGCCAATCTTATCCCCGGGGATGCGTCCCTCGGGGATATTTTTTTAGATTGCTAGATATGCGAACAATGCTTAATGTACTTGTACTTACATAATATAGATATAGATATAGATATGGATTTAAGATTGTAGATGTAGCTGTAGCTGTAGCTGTAGCTGTAGATGTAGATATGGATGTCAATGTAAATGATAGATTGTAGATGATAAATGATAGATGATAGAGTGTAGAGTAAAAGAATAGAGAATGATGTTGATTTATTGATTTATTGTCATATTTATTTATTGAGATAGTAACCTTAACTTTTCCGCAAATTACACCCTCAAATGGCACGATTTTTGCATAAGAGCTGTTTTTGCAGCATTAGGCACGTTTTTTGCATATGGGCTACTCTCTCCAGCCTAAGATGTGACTCATGCAACATGCTCCAAATCA
>JAFTDU010000027.1 GCA_017454005.1 Desulfovibrionaceae bacterium
AATATCAACACAGATCTATGTGGCTACAAAGAAGACGTTGCTGCCCAAATAGCAACTCTCACAAATTCTGCAGAAAAAGTGCAATCAACCCTCACAGCCTTACAAAATCAGGCTGATACTGCCACAAGCCAACTTGGTACCTTAGCTACCACAAGCAAAGTCTTAAAAAATGATGTAGCCGCCCTCAAAGCAGATCTCTTAAGTACCACCGAGGACCAGGCCGCAAAGCTTGGCACGCTCACGCAAAATATTGCAGAAAATAAAGCCTCGTTAGATACTCTTAATACGCAGCATGCTGATCTAGCAGCTAAAACTAATGCACTTGAGAAAACGTTAACTAACAATCTTGGCAACTTAGCGCAAAATATTGCAGAAAATAAAGCCTCTTTCGATACTCTTAACAGCCAGCATGCTGATCTAGCAGCTAAAACTAATGCACTTGAGACAACGGTAACTAATAATCTTGGCAACTTAGCGCAAAATATTGCAGAAAATCAGGCATCCATACAGACTGCTCTTCAAGACTTAGAGAGCAAGCACACAGACTTGGCCCAAGATGTGGAGGCTAAAACTAGCTCTCTAGAAGCAAACATCACAACGCTTACCACAGATTTAAGTACAACTAAGGCTACACTTGACACTCTCACCCAAGATGTCGAGACAAGTAAAGAAAGCTTTGCTAATCAACTGACACCCCTTGCTACCACAGCCAAGGTATTGCAAAATGATCTCTTAAATCTCAAAGCAGACTTTCTAAGTCACAAAGAAGCCTTAGGTGAGCAACTTACAACCTTTGAGCAAAAGCACAATGACCTTGCCGCAACGGTTGTAACTAAAGATGCCCTGACCAGTACACTTACGCCCCTTGCGGCCAATATGGAGAGCCTCGCTGCTGATCTAAATAATCTGCAGAGTACCTTGGAAAGTCAGACAGAGAGCCTAAGCGAGGAGCTTACAAAGCTTGCTAAAACCCAAGAGGCCTTTACGACAACCTATGTGAGTCACGAGGATCTTAAAACCCAACTGGATCCCCTCTCTTCAAGTCAAGTCAATCTTGCCACTGATTTTACGCATCTAAAAACAACCCTAGAAGGACATAAAGACGCGCTTATTGAAGAGTTGACCGACCTAAATAATGCCCAAGATGCCCTTGAAATCACTCTGGCAACTACTGTTGTGACTAAAGAGGCCCTCAACCAGACGCTAAGCCCTCTTCAAGCAACACAAGATAATCTCACTCAAGAATGTGCTGGGCTTAAAACTACCCTTGCAGGTCACCAAGATTCCTTAACAGAACATACGGATCTCCTAAATACCCTTAAAGATTCCTTAACGACCCTTGCACCTACAGTAACCAACATTGAAGCTCAACTTAATCCTCTCAAAGCAACTCAAACAGACCTGCAAAAGCATCTAGAAGAGCTCAATACCAATTTTACAAATGAGCAGGCGACTCAAACTTCTTGCAATGACCAACTACACAAGCTTGTGGCAGAGAATACCCATGAACTAGAAGCTCTAACGAGCGCGTTGCAAGAACTTAAAGAGCAACTTTCTGCCTTACAATCTGCAAATTATGTGAATCAAGATGCTCTTAATGCTAAGGTACAACCCCAAGATACTTTATTAGTGCAGCTTTCAACTAGTCTTAATACTCTGCAAAATGCGCAATCAGCTGCAGAAGAAGAACTAGTCCATCAGGGTCAAGAGCTCAAAGAGCTTGCTAAACGCCTTACACCAACAGATCTTACAAATCAGCTCTCACCTCTAACTGGAGCCCAGGAACGCCTCAAAGAGAGTGTTGTGGAACTGACAACTAAGATGCAAGATCTAACTCATACGCTCACGGCGCAAGTCGAGGCCAATGCCGCTGCTATATTAGAATTAAAGACCAAGGTAGAAGCATCTCACCCTGCGACCAATTCTACGCTCCAAGAGGAACTTGAGCACACTCAAGCAGAACTAGCTAAGCAAGGCGCAGCATTGCGCGAACTCTCGCAGCAAGCAACCGAGCATGCTGTGACCTCGCAGATTACCACCGAAGATTTGGATATGAAATTGCAGCCCTTAGTACATAGTACCAAGGCGTTACAAGCAGAGCTCAAGAAATTAGCGGACATGCACACGGATCTAGCCAGGCAGCAAGCCACACAAAATCAAGACGCAAGACTCACTGCCCTCGAACAGAGTTTTGCCAAGTTGCAGCCAACCGTCGCCGACCATATTGATAAAGCAGCTGCTAGTGCTGCAGCCCGCATCTTGCGCGAAGAGTTGACTGCTATTTTGCAAACTAAATAACTACAACTAAAAGGGCGGGGGTCACACTTCCGTTCTTTTTCCCGTCCAGGCTTAACCCACGGTGGGTCGGCGCCATTCCCTATGGACGGGCTTTCCTTTTTTTGGCCATAAGCCCCAAGTGAGCAGGAGCATGGATAAGGAGCAAAAGGAAGCACTGCAGGTTACCAAAGAGCTGACAGCTAAATTTATTGAAACACGCACCATCTCCCCTGAAAACTTTGCTAAAATTTTTCCCATGATCTACCGCGTGGTCTCCAATACCTTGCAAGACCACCAAACCTTAAACGAGACACAAGTTGAGCGCGAGCTTAAAGACAAACCTTGAACATGATAGCGCTGTAGCCAAGATGTTTGGCAGCATTGCCCGCTTTTATGATTTCCTCAATCACCTCCTAAGCCTTGGCATTGATTACTATTGGCGCCGGGAATTAGCGCGGGCAGTGCCTGCAAATGCCACCCAAGTCTTGGATCTAGCTGCCGGTACATTGGATGTGTCTCTAGCTATTCGTAAGCAACATCCTGCAACGTTGGTGCCAGCTCTTGATTTCTGCCCACCTATGCTTAAGTTAGGTGTAGGCAAACTCCATGGAGCCAACCAGAAAATGATCTTACCTGTGGCAGCAGATGCCAAACATCTGCCCCTAAAAAGCAACTCTGTGGATGCCATCACCATTGCCTTTGGCATCCGCAACATTGTCCCTAGAGACACAGCTCTCAAAGAGATGTTGCGCGTGTTAAAACCCCAAGGTAAGGCCTGCATTTTAGAATTTGGTTCCGGTCAAGAGCGGATCTTTTTAGGGCTCTATAATTGGTATTTAAACACTTTGCTCCCGCGTATTGGGCGTTTTTTTGCTCGCGATAAAACCGCCTACAGTTATTTGGCAAAAACCATTTGTGCCTTTCCCCCTGCAGACAAGTTTGCCCAAGAGATGCAGGCAGCGGGTTTTATCAATACAAGCTATCGCCCCTTAACCCAAGGGATTGTGTGTCTACATATCGGGGAAAAAGCTTAAAACAATAAAAAAAGTCTCTTCGTAAACTGAAGAGACTTAAGTAATCTAGCCAAAATGCACAGCTAACCAAATGACAATTACGCCCACAACCACACCACTTAAACCCAAACTGCGTAATTCTTTTTGCTCCATCTGGGTTACTTGTTGCATGAGTTTGCGCATTTGCTCGGGAAATAGTGCCCAACACACCCCCTCCAAAACAAATGCTAGGCCTAACGCACGAAAAAACAGCTCAAAATCCATGGGCCCACCGGTTTTGTTAATTAGTAAAGAAGATCAAGAAAGATGCCAAAGTCAAGAGAGATTGAGCCTTATTGTTTTGAATATTTAACCTATGAGGTCGTTCAATGGTTCGGTTACTCTGCACAGCAAGCTCTGAAGAATTAACAGCTCTCTTAACCCCCATAAAGACAGAGTTTGCTCTGCAGGAACAGCAAGTGTTGGCTGTGACACCCACTTTATATGTTTTAAGTACAGGCATTGGCCCTATTAATGCATCTTGGGGCTTAGGGCAGGCTCTTGCAACCCTTAATGCCCAAGGCATCCAGGTGGAACAGGTGCTTGTAGCTGGCCTTGCTGGTGCCTTTGACCTAGACCGCAACCCTCTTTTGACCTTTTGTCAAGTTACTGAAGAAATTTGGCCCGAATATGGTTTACATGACGGCGTTGAAGTTGTGGCCAAAGCCTTTAAGTACCCCCAATGGGCTACAAGTCCACAAGGCCCGATCTATGACCGCGTGCAACTTGCTGATCTCAGTACCTTTAAGCTCAAAGACAAGATACTCCAAAACTTTCAGCCTGAAAAATCACTGTCTGTGGCTGGAGTCAGCGCTAGTTTCGCCCGTACCCGCTTTTTATGGGATAATTATCATGCAGCTCTTGAAAATATGGAAGGTTTTGCCTTAGCCTATGGCTGTTTGCGTGCCGGCATTCAGTGTGTTGAACTGCGCTGTATTTCCAATAAAATCGGCCCCCGCAAAATTGACGAAAAAGATTTTCCCGGCGCTCTTGCAAGACTTGCCGAGCTTTTGCCCACCTTAAACCTCATTTAATTTTGCCCATGGCCTCTCTACTCCTTAAGGGCAGGTTAGCCCTTGAATTACCCAAAATCAATCAGGCCTTAGCGCATGCCTGCAAAGAGTTGCCCTTAAGTGTGCAGCCTGTGGCTGAGCATATTTTTGCTGCCGGTGGTAAACGGTTACGCCCGTTCTTGACCCTGCTTACAGCCAGGCTTCTAGGCTACACGCAGGAGGACATCTATACACTTGCCATCAGCTTAGAAATGCTGCACGCGGCTACGCTTTTGCACGATGATATTATTGATCAAGCGCCCTTGCGACGTGGCCAACCAGCAGCCCACACGTGTTTCCCGCTAAATACAACCATTTTAGCTGGTGATGCCCTGTTGGCAGCTGGCAATGCCTTGGTTGCCACGTTCAATGATCCCCAATTATCCTTGTGTTTTTCTAAGGCTACGACCATGACTTGCGCTGGCGAAATTACGGAAATCGCCCATCAACACGACCCCGATCTTTCGGAAGCAAGCTATCTGGAAATCATTCGTGGCAAGACAGCCTTCCTCATCAGTTGTGCCTGCACTATGGGTGCAATAGTTGCCAAAGCCCCAGAGGAGCAGGTCAAGGCGTGCACAAGTTTTGGCGAAAATATCGGTTTAGCCTTCCAATTGGTGGATGATGCCCTAGATTTTGCGCCTGAATCTGTGACAGGCAAACCTAGCGGTGGCGACCTCCGCGAAGGCAAATTAACACCTCCCCTGCGCTATTATCAACAATCGCTCTCGACTCAGGCCCGGCAAGAATTTGATGCGGCCTTTCGTACAGGCACCTTTAGTCCTCAAGAATGTCAAGATATTGCCCATGCAATCCACGCTCAGGGCTTTATGCAAACCACCCGCGACTGCGCCAATACCTATCTTTCCCAAGCCCTTGAGGCCCTTTTGCCCTTACCACAGCGACCGGAAAAAGACCTACTTAAGGCCATGGCAGAATACGTTCGCGACAGAACCAAGTGAGGCACGGCATGCTCTATCGAATCGTCATTGGCTTACACCAAAACCAAGAAGATATGCAGGGTGTGAAAATTAAGCACCGCATGGAGCAATCTTTAGGTCTACATGTAAATCAAGTACGTGTGTATAAAGTGTTTACAATCCAAGGCTTAAGTCTTGACCAATGCACGCGTTTAGTTACCGAGAGTGTGCTACATGATCCCATTTTACAGAGAGCGGCCTTAGATGAACTCATAGAAGAGCCGCAACCTGATTGGGTCATTGAAGTGGGCTTCCGTCCAGGGGTAACCGATAATGAGGCGCGTACAGCCAGAGAGGTCGCAGCGCTAGCACTTAGCATCGATCGCCATGCTTTTGCCATTTATACGGCTACGCAATATCGCATTTGTGTGGATCCGGCTCTACCATTAACAGAAACCAATCTGCACAGCATAGCAAGTGAGCTTTTGTGCAATACTCTCATTCAGAGCTATCGCCTAAAAGATGCCAAGTCCTGGCAAAAAGATCCAGGCTTTCCACCAAAAGCTGCTCAAGTCATTGCCACAGCCAGCGCAACAGTTAGCACCATTAATTTAAGTGACTTAAGCGACACAGAACTTGAAAATTTAAGTCGCGAACAGACCTGGGCCTTAAATCTAGCTGAACTTACCCACATTCGGGCAACTTTAAGCGCCAAAGAAGAAGCCCAAAGACGTGCAGCGCTTGGCCTCTCAATAAATCCCACTGATGTGGAAATTGAGGTGTTAGCCCAAACCTGGTCTGAACACTGCAAACATAAAATTTTTGCCGCGAATATTACCTATACCGACACAACCACTGGGCGCATATCAGAATTTAATGATCTGTATAAACATTATATCAGGGACACAACAGCAACAATTCGCAAGCAGTTAGGGGACTACGACTATTGTAAATCAGTGTTTAAAGATAATGCTGGTGTCATTGCCTTTATTAATGGCTATGATGCCTGCATTAAAGTCGAGACCCATAATAGTCCTTCAGCCCTCGACCCCTATGGCGGCGCTCTCACTGGCATTGTGGGCGTTAATCGCGATCCCATGGGTACAGGCATGGGCGCCCAGCTTGTAGCGAATCTCGATGTTTTCTGCTTTGCCTCGCCCTTTTATCAAGGTGAACTCCCTCCCCGCCTCTTACATCCAAGACGCGTTCTTGAAGGGGTGCGCGAGGGGGTTGAACATGGCGGCAATAAGTCTGGCATCCCCACTGTCAATGGGTCACTAGTCTTTGATCAGCGCTATTTGGGCAAACCCTTAGTGTATTGTGGGACTGTGGGGATTTTGCCGTGTGAAATTTTAGGCCAACCTGGCTACGTTAAACGGGCCCAAGTGGGCGACAAAATCGTCATGGTGGGGGGACGGATTGGCAAAGATGGCATCCATGGCGCCACCTTCTCCTCCGAAGAACTCCATGATGGTTCCCCAGCCACAGCTGTCCAGATTGGGGATCCCATTACCCAACGCAAAATGTATGACTTTATTTTGCGGGCCAGGGATCTTGGCCTCTACCATGCCATTACCGATAATGGCGCAGGCGGCTTATCCTCCTCTGTGGGTGAGATGGCCGAAGATACGGGCGGCTCGGAATTAGAACTTGCCACAGCGCCCCTCAAATATAATGGCCTGAAACCTTGGGAAATCTTACTCTCTGAAGCCCAAGAACGCATGACCCTTGCCGTAAGCCCAGACCGCTTAGAGCAATTTTTGGCTTTGGCAAAACACATGGATGTGGAAGCAACTGTATTGGGGACCTTTACTGCAAGTGGCTTCTTCCAAGTTTCATACAACGGCCAAATCATTGCTTCACTGCCCCTTGACTTTATGCATCATGGGGTGCCGACCTTAAATCTTGAGGCTAGTTGGACTCCACCTACCCATCCTGATAACCGCATCAATGTTGACGGGATAGATCAGGGTTCCTTCTTAAAAACCATGCTTGGTCGCCTCAATATTTGTTCTAAAGAGGCCATTATTCGGCAATATGATCATGAGGTGCAGGGCGGCAGCGTCATTAAACCTCTGTGTGGCGTGAACCAAGACGGTCCTACTGATGCGGCTGTCTTTCGTCCTGTGATTGAATCCGATGCAGGACTCGTGTTAAGCCATGGCATTTGTCCCAAATATAGTGACTATGATACCTATTGGATGCTGGCAAATGCCATAGATGAAGCGGTACGCAATGCAGTGTGTGTGGGCGGTAACCCTGATGCTATGGCCGGAGTTGATAATTTCTGCTGGTGTGATCCCATTGTCAGCCCCAAAAATCCTGACGGACGTTATAAATTAGCGCAGCTTGTGCGGGCCTGTGCGGCTTTACGTCATTTTTCCTTGGCCTATAATCTGCCCTGCATTTCGGGCAAAGACTCCATGAAAAATGACTATACCCACGGCGAAAAACGCATCTCGATTCCGCCAACCGTCCTGTTCACAGTATTAGGTGTTATTCCAAATGTCTTGGCAACCCAAACCGCTGATTTCAAGCGGCCTGGCGACCACATCTTTCTTTTGGGCGGCACCTGGCGCGAACTTGGGGGAAGTGAAGCAGCGAGTGAACTTAAGCTCGACACAAGCCGCATTCCTTTTGTGGATGCCACCCAAGCCAAAGCACGCTATCGTATGGTCTATAAATTGCTGCAAAGGCGAGCCATCAATGCCGTGCATGATTGCTCTGATGGCGGACTCGCCGTAGCTCTCGCTGAAATGTGTATTGGCGGACGTTTAGGGGCGCAAATTGACTTAAATTTAGTGGCCTCCCTTGAACCCTTAAATCTCACAGAACTCCTCTATAGTGAATCTGCTAGTCGCTTGATCGTCACTGTGCCGCCGCAAGGAGCCCTCCTTTTGGAAACCTTAGGCCTTGGGCAAATCTGTCGCTCCATTGGCCGCGTCACAGATGATGGCCACCTGACCCTTCTCTCGGGCCAAAATCAAATTGTGTATGAGCCCATCACAGATTTAGCTAAAGCCTATAAAGGCACCTTAAACTTTTAATTAATCTTATAAATAGCAGAGGCGGTTTCTCCAACGTGCAATATGTTAGGAGAAACCGCCTCTTGCATTGCATGCAATTGTTCTAACAGGTGCTTGCCAATGATCTTCTTAATCTTTTTGCTAGTGCAACATTTTGACTCTTCAGATGAGGTGCAGAAAATATGTTAGATTGATATTACATTTATAGAGAAGGTCGTGAATATTTATGTCTTACTTGCACTTAATACAAAAAGATTTGTTTGCATATAAACTATCATTAAGGAATTGAAAACAAGAGCACTTATACTAGTAGATAGATACTCGAGACGATATTTTTGCATTTACTTAGATAACAGAAGTTAGTTATAAAAATAGTAGTAATTTTATGTTAAAATTATTCTGAAACAAAATTAGTCTTTTTATAAATAATTTTGTTGCATAATAGAAATAGAGATGTTTTTTAAATCATGTGTAAACATGAAGAAAAAGGCAGAGCACTTTCTTGTATCTAGAGAGTGCTTTTTCTTTTGCGAGCACAATCTTTATATTGTATAAAATACAAGAATCTATATCTTAATAATTTTGTAAAAATGCGTAAACGCGCGTATTTTAAGCATGAAATTTATATCCACTGCTAACTTAATCACTACATTACTTATTAGATTGTTATCTCATATCTTGAAAAAAATTACGATATTTTAAGATACTTTTAATTACTATAAAATTAGTATACAAGGCTTTGTGCAAGGCACATTTATTCTATAAATACAAAATCTACAATGATCTAGAAACAGATCGCTTCATTTCTTAAATATAGATTTATATTTATCAAATTTTTTATTTCTAACATTCATTATGCGCTGCCAATCAATTTGTTGTTCAGCACCACCACAAATCAATACATTTTTCTCTAGAAATGCAACACCATATACATAAATATTCTTTTCATCAATATTCTTCGCGATTAAATCATCAATATACTTATGCTCGTGGATTTTTTTTAAAGCTATTGCACACTCGGTTTCAAGTATTTCTGTTGCAGTATATTTTTTCTTTTGTTTCTTATTTTGATTATGTTTATGATCTTCATCATCCTCATAATTACTAATGCGAGCTGTATTAAACTGAAGAAGAATATAATGGTTGCTTGGTTCTTTCGGAGACATACAAATATCATATGTTAAATATCTAGAATCTGGATTGGACACAATGCTATAACGATCTTTAAGATGAATTATTAAGCTCAATACTAAACAGTGATAAAAGTTCTCTATATCTTCATCATCAGTTTTGTAATTTAATTTAGTGTAGAAATGATTCAAATAACTTTCTAGAAGTTTAGACATAAACACATTCATGTCATCTAAATTATCTTCTAAAAGTGCTTTAATCAAATTATGATAATTGTCATTATTAGGAGCATCAAACCATGTAGCAATTGTCTTTTCAATAATGCGCTTGGCTTCAAAATTTGTAATGGCAAGAGTATATTTCCTCTCGGCAAAATTGCATTCTAAAGGCTGGAAAAGCCCATACGCCATCAAAAAACTCAAAATAGAATCTCTACCTGCGTAGAGCCTCGAGAAAAGGATCTGTTCATCTAGCACAGCAGATATCGACTCATCTCGCAAAAGCGGCTCCAGCCGTTTTTTGAGGTTGTGGCCCGCATGCGTGAACAGATCATCTAATAACACCTTCAGCTGCGTATCTTCCCAATATATATCTAACTTTTTAGTCGAAAGCAAATTTACAATGGACCATGGATTATACATTTCATTGTCATCACCAATCTTAAAGCCACCATACCATTTTTTTACTTCAGACTTATTAGATAGGTGATATTCATCCATTGCTGAAGAAACTTCTTGCTCTGTAAAACCAAAATCATCCTTAAAGAAGTTACTTGTGCTTGAGATCACATCTACATTATTAAAACCAGAAAAAATTGAATCATTTGTAATGTGGATTATGCCTGTGAGTAATGCTCGATCAAGATCAGGATTTACTTTAAACGTTGAAGTCAAAAAACAATCCATAAAAGATTCAAATTCTTTTAAATAACCTTTATCACGTGCATCTTGATATGGTTTTGAATAGTCGTCTAATAAAATAATTGGCTTTACATTATAATGCTTTTTCAGCAATGTGCATAAGTTAACAAGTGAGTCATAAGTAGTAACATCTGACATTGATTCATTGATTTCATCTAAGTTCTCAAGTAAGTATGAAGATAATTTCGTTCTATCTATACATTTTCTAAATGAATCATAAGCTCTAGTTACAACTTTTTTAATATCAGCTTTTAATTCTTCGAAACTATTAGGATTTAAATTAGCAAATGAGAGAAAAATAACTGGAATTGTTCCTTGCACTTCCCGCAATTTTTCTTCTTGCCACACATAAAGATCTTGGAAAAGATCAGAGCGCCCAGCAAATTCGAGCGAAAAAAATGTGCGCACGGTGTCAAGGGTCAGTGATTTGCCAAATCGTCTTGGCCTGGTAATGAGTGTGACACTACTTGCCTCACGCCACCAGTCTGCGATAAATTTAGTCTTATCAATATAAAAATAATTATTTTCGCGCAAAGTTTGAAAATTTTGTCCAGCTATTGGGAGCATACGTGACATAAAAGTGTCTCTTTGCACTCACAAAGTGTGCGGCTAATGTAAAAGATCTCTCAAATGACTCTTACAACTTGTTTAGAAGTTCGAGCTTACTTGACTTATTGAGCAAGAGTATCAATCTTGAGTACATGTTTAAGTACATCTAGCAAACATCACATAAACTTTATCATAGGCACATATTTTTTTAGCCCTAAACCATGTAAAGACGCTGTTCATCCATTTTGGCGAAACATAATCAATTGCAAAGGCAAAATTTAGATATTAAAATATTTGTAGCAAAATTATAATATAAGTAACATGTATTTACATCTTGCGCTATATTTCACAAAAGAAAATCTCTGCCAAATAAACGATCTTGCCATATTTTGAGCTTGCAATTATTTGCCTCTCTAATCGCAAGCTCATTACGTGCATCTTAATTATCAAATCTAATTTTATTTGTAATCTGCTCAAATTCAGTGCGTAAACGTGCATCATATAAGAGTGACAGATTGGGTGGCTCGAAAGAAAAAATCTGCGCAAATTCGTTATAGGAGGCTCGCACCATATTTAAGAGTTCTGTACTTGTTTTTACAGTACGGTAGGTGTTGACAGCCACAGCTGCGCTTTTTTCAGCTTGCGCCTGTAAGCGCTCGAGGTTTCGCGCTTGATTTTGCATATAGCGCGTATACAGGTTAATGACTTCGAGAGTGCGTTGATTGGCCTGAATATTAGTTTCAAGAATTTTGCGATCCGCCTCGCTCACATCCCGCACCATCTTGCGGGCATTGCCAAGCAGCTCTTGAGCTTCAGCTTGCAGACTCTTTAATTTTTTCAAATAGACCTTTTGAATTTGTTCTAATGCATGCTCAATAGCATAAGCATAGACCTTATGACACATCATATAGATGCCAGTATAGGTCTTTAACAGTTCAATAGAAGAATCTGGTGCTTGGGCAAGCTCTTCAATCTTTCCTTGGATTTGTTTGACATTCTCAGCTACAGCCATGATACTAGCTGTATCTTCACCATCTGCGGCAGTTAAGAGCGTTTCAATTTGCTCTTGAGTAATAGGAATACCTCTAGCATTAATAGCTGCTTGCGTGTCTTGTTTAGCTTTTTGAATGTCTTGTTCTAAAGCTTTATTTTCTTCTTTAAGGCTTTTAATTCTCGAAGTAATGCTTTTCTTTGTTGCTTTGAGAGGATTCCAATGCTCTTCTGGTGCACCAATATATTCTTTTTGTAACTCTACAATTTTTTGATTATTACGCTGAATTTTTTTGAGTAATTTGTTGCGTTTGTGTAACAGGTCAAGGGTTTCTGAATCGGCCAAAATTTCAAAACATTGATTTAAGAGGCGTTGAAATTTAGAGTCACGAAAAGTGATAATCTCGCTTAAAGTACGTTCTTTATCATCTTTGCCCTGAGCTACTAGTTCCATCCCTTTGCTCATGAGCGACATCGAGTCAGACCAGATAGCTGAGAAATCTTGCGCGGCCTTGGCTTCAAATTGCCAACTTAAGAGAAGCACAAAGCATAAAAGCACTATGCGCATGTTCACCTCTTTAATTATAAAAATGCATGCCGCAATAGCCAACAGTTTGGCGGGCATTGCCTGAGGTTTCAGCAGAAGATGTATGATAGGTAACTTTCGTCTTCACATCTCCCAACATTAACCCTGCCTTTAATGCTATCGCTGTTGGTGCTACGCCACACATGGTAATATGTTGTTCTGCGCACACTTGCAATAAACCAAGAGGATCATTGGCTGCAATGCGCTCCAATGCAATATTATCTTTGCGCATACAGGTTTCATGATCCTCATAATGGTTCATGTCAGAACTAATAATGAGGCCAACCTCTACATTATTTTCACGCAAAGTTTTTAACACACGGCTTAATCCCAAAGCCGCAGCCTGCAAGGCTTCAAGATTCTGTGTACCTACACAGATTGGGACGATGCTAGGAATCTTTTGGCCACACGCATAATAGATAAAACCCAGCAAGACTTCGATAGAATGCTCACCTAAATGACAGATATAGTCAGGAACATAGATTTTGGTTTGCAAAAATAATGAGACAATCTTGGGGTCAATGGGAAAGTTGCCAAAAGGTGTCTTCCAAGCCCCATTGGGCCATACGCCAAAGGCTTGACCTCTCCCGGTATGATTGGGACAGAGAATTATGATAGTCTCAGGAAGTGTAACACCTGTTAAAGTTGCCCCAATGACGTGGCCACAATAGGGATAACCTGCATGCGGCAACATCAAAGCCCAAGGTTTTTTGCTGGGTTTTGTGGCGACTAATTTAGCACCTTGAGCAAAATATGCTGGAATGGCACTCTCAAGTTGCTCGCGGTTTTGCGGATAAAAGCGCCCGATAGCCACTGGTTCACGGATGACAGTTTGCGCATTCACAAGGCATCTCCTAAAAAAGCTAAAAAAATCTCTCTAAAAGAGTTGCCGCCCCTTGAGCCAATGGTGTTTGACCCGGCCAGTCAATTCTTGGCCTAAAAACGGCGTATTTTTACCGCGTGAATAGAGATTATCAGCTTCAGGCACCCAGGTTACATGGGGATCAAAGAGGAAAAAGTCAGCGGGATCATTGGGGGCAAAGCCATTGGTTGGTAAATGAAAAATTTGGCCAGGTGTGCGGCACCACAAGCGGTGCAAGGCGTCTTCTGCCAAAAGATTTTCGCGCACAAGGTTCCATGTTAAGGTCACAGCGAGATCCAAGCCACTAAAGCCCACCAAGGCCTGATCCATAGATGTGAGTTTCTCGTGCAAGGCATGGGGCGCATGGTCGGTAGTTAAGATGTCAATGGTGCCATCTTGGATAGCTTTAAGTAGCGCAGCCCGGTCTTTGGCAGCTCTCAAGGGCGGGCTCACCTTACAGCTGGCATTATACCCCTCAAGGGCTGTGTCATCGAGTAAGAGATAGTGGGGACAGGTTTCAGCTGTAACGGCAATGCCCCGTGATTTTGCAAATGCAATGACATCTACAGTCAAGGCACTAGAAACATGGGCGATGTGCACTGGGAGATGAAGATATTCGGCAAGCATGATGTCGCGGGCAGCTTGCAGTGCTTCACCTACTACAGGTTGCCCTTTAAGCCCAAGTCTGCTACTCACTTCACCTTCATTCATGATCCATTGTGGAGCCAATGTGGGATCTTCACAGTGATCTATCACTGTCAAGCCAAAATCTGCAGCATATTCCATCACTCGCCGCATAATTTCAGTACTTGCTAACGGGCGACCATCGTTAGAAACTGCCACACACCCGGCGTTCTTTAATTCACCAAGCGGTGCTAGCTCCGTGCCAGCTAAGCCTTTAGTTGCAGCTGCAATGGGGTGCAGGGTTGGACCATAAGGATGACTTGTCGTAGCTTGCTGCAGCATAAAGCTGGTCACTGCCGCTGTATCATTGACAGGATTGGTATTAGCCATACACATGACTTGACCAAACCCGCCATAAAGTGCAGCAGTTAAGCCTGACTCAATGGTCTCTTTGTATTCAAAGCCTGGTTCACGTAAATGCACATGGGCGTCGATAAAACTGGGCATGAGCACAAGGCCTGTGGCATCAAAAAGCAGACAATTATCTGGAATGGGTTGATGGCCACATGGCGTCATGGTGATGATCTTCTCATCCTCAAAAAAGAGATCAACGGCTGCCTCAAGATGTTTAGCATTGTGAATACAGCAGTACATGGCAGTCTCCGTTATTTACGTGTTGCAAGTAGATATAAAATAGCCATACGTACAGCGACGCCGGCTTCTACTTGATTAAGAATGAGGCTAGAAGGTGCATCAGCCACCACATCTGAAATTTCAAGGCCGCGGTTTAATGGGCCTGGATGCAGAATTTTGACCTCTTGTTTAGCATGTGTTAGATGCATGGGGCCTAAGCAGAAGCGCCGCGAATATTCGGCTAAATTGGGGAGGAGTCCTGCTTGTTGCCGTTCTAGTTGTAGACGTAAACACATCACAGCATCCACGCCCTCTATGGCTTGATTCAAATCATGATAGACATGACAGCCCCAACTCTCAACACATGGGGGCAACAAGGTGCGCGGACCACATAGGCGCACGTTGACACCTAATTTGTGCAGTAATTGCACATTGGAACGTGCCACACGACTGTGGGCAATGTCACCTAAAATTAATAAGGTCCTGTCGGCAAAATTATCATGCCAAGCTTGCCGTAAACTATAGCAATCGAGGAGCGCTTGGGTAGGATGGGCATGCCACCCATCACCGGCATTGACCACCCCGCAACTTAACTGCTTGGCTAAAAAAGCTGCTGCACCACTGCTGGAGTGGCGGACTACTAAAACATCGGGATTCATTGCTTGCAGGGTGAGTCCTGTATCTAAGAGGCTTTCACCTTTATTGAGACTACTACCTGAGAGTGATAAAGCATGTGTGTCTGCGGATAAACGTTTGCCTGCAACATCAAAAGATGTTTTGGTGCGGGTGCTGTTTTCTACAAAGAAGAGAATAACAGTTCTACCTTGGAGCGTGGGTACTTTACGGACGGGACGGCGATTGATTTCGGCAAAACTTTGCGCGAGATCAAGCAGATGAAAGATATCTTCACTACTGAGTTGCTCGATTGAGAGGAGATCTTTATGCTGCCAGAGATATCGATTAGTTGTACTCATGTCGACTCCAGCCAAAAATTAAAAAAAATCCCGCTAGGATTAGCGGGACATAGCCTTAAAACGACAAAAGAAGCAAACATTGTTGACGAAAAGCTGCAAAGAAACAAAAAAAGATATGTTCGCTAACAAATGTGTTCATCTTTAAGCAGCCCACAGAATAGCTTAACTGCTTATAGCTTGCAAAGTCAATCCCGTTATCTTGGCAAGGTGGCAGTTCGTTTACATGCAGCAAGTTTGCTTGGCTGCTATAGAGAAGAGTAAATTATGAGCTGTATAGGATCTAGTGTGCTATTTGGCGCGATGAGCGAGATACCTAGAGCAAAATTTCAATCCTGCATCAATAATCTAAGCGTACTCCTGATACAGCTTTCCTTGTGCTTTTCATATTTATCTCTCAATGCATTTCCTAATTGCACGCTCTGACTAATTAAGCCGTGCATCCATAAGTTACAGCAGCAAAATAGTCACATCTAACGTGTCTATATTAAGCCTAGTCACTATCAAGGAAGAAAATTCTGCTAAATTTTGTAAATTAATTAATAGATATATTTATAAATCTTGATCTAGACAAATATCTAAGCTAGATATATAATATTACTGCAAAATATCAATAATACAAACTAACTTATACTTTGTTAAATTCGTAAATTAAAGAACTTGTACACAAGATAAGTGCTGCCATTATTTAACTGCAAAATTATACGCCTTTAAGTCTTGCCAACAACACTTCTGAGCATGATCTCGTAATACAAAAAAATCAAGAGCATCTTTATCTTTATTCTTTGCCTAGATATGTAGATCAAAAGATGATCTGCTCTTAAATTTAAGGTCGATTAAAACTTTTTTTACAAAATGTAATATCTCTAAGCTACTCATAAACTTTTTAGAAGTTACATAAAAAGTACGTTTGCTTAGATAAGTCAAGATTGTCTATTCTTTTTTCTGATACGCTTACACAAATAAGGCAATATTTTACTCTCACGCAATATACATGTGTTTTTTACTTAGGAGAATTTATGAAAATGCGTTTATCTAGATCAATTGTGGGCCAAGCGGAAGCAAAAGCTGTTAGTCGGGTCTTACTCGAAGATGGTTATCTAGGGATGGGAAATGAAACACGAATGTTTGAAGAGGAACTAGCCCAGTTTCTCGAAGTTGAACCCTGGCAGGTTGTATCTGTCAATTCGGGGACTGCAGCGCTGCATTTAGCCTGTCAGGCCGCACGTACCCTGCAGGCACCAACCAAAGGTCAGCCCGAAATTTTAGTCCCAGCCTTGACCTTTGTAGCTTCCTTTCAAGCCATTACCGCAGCTGGCTGTAAGCCCATTGCTTGTGATGTCTTACTTGAAACAGGGACATTGGACTTAGAAGATGCCGCTAAAAAGCTTACACCTAATACCATTGCCCTCATGTATGTGGATTATGCCAGCAATCCTTGGAATTTAGATGGTGTCATAGACTTTGCCAAAGCGCATGGCCTACGTCTCATTGAAGACGCCGCCCATGCCTTTGGTTGCAGGCATCATGGACGGCGTATTGGCAGTTTTGGCGATCTTGTTTGTTTTAGTTTTGATGGCATAAAAAATATTACCTGCGGCGAAGGCGGGTGTCTTGTGTGCTTTGATCACGCTAGTGCAGATTTAGTAGGTGATGCTAGGCTCTTAGGGGTTGTAGGTGACACCCAAAAAAGGTTTGCTGGAGCCAGATCTTGGGATGCTGATGTCAAGGGCCAGGGCTATCGCTATCATTTAAGCAATATTATGGCAGCTATAGGCAGAGAGCAGTTAAAACGTTTGCCAAGTGAGTTTATTCCTAAACGCACCTTACGCGCCCAGGTCTATGGGCAACGCTTATGCAAACAAGAGCATGTCGCTCTTTTTACGACCGATCCTAAAGATTTTATTGTGCCACATATTCAAGTCATTCGCGTCCTTAATGGGAAGAAAGAAGCCGTGCGCCAGGGACTGGAGGCGCAAGGTATCCCCACAGGCCTGCATTATAAGCCCAACCATTTACATAGCTTTTTTGGTGGTGGGCAAGAGCATTTGCCCCATGTGGAGCAATTATTTCAAGAAATCGTGACTCTGCCATTGCATCCTGCTTTAAGTTGTCAGGATGTCGAAGAAATTTGTGCGGCAGTATCGAAAATTTTGGCTACGGCCTAGATAGCGTGTGTGAGGAGCAAGTATGGCGAATGATGTCTTAGTTTCAGTCATTATGAATTGCTATAATAGCAGCCAGGATCTTGAGGCGTGTTTACAAAGTCTGAAAGCACAAACCTATGCGCATTTCGAGGTTATTTTTTTTGATAACTGTTCGACTGATGCCAGTGCTAGCATTGCCAAAACTTTTGATGCGCGTCTTAAATACTACTTAAGTGATCAACATGTGCCATTGGGTTGTGCCAGAAATTTAGCATTAGAGCATGCCCAAGGAGAACTCATCGCTTTTCTTGACTGTGACGATCTCTGGGAGCCTGATAAATTGCGCAAACAGGTCGCCTTATTTGCTCAAGATCCACAAGTGGGTCTTGTCACTTGTGATACCATGTTATTGCAAGATGGCAAAATTGTGGGTCGTGTGTTTCAAACAAGTCAGCCTGCCCGCGGTTATGTCTTTAGAGAACTCTTGCAACGCCAGTGGATTTCCATGTCCTCAGCCATGGTGCGTCGCACAGCCCTAGCAAGTCTTACCAAAACAAGTGCTTGGAATGGTGGCTGGTTTGATGAGACACTCAATGTGTGTGAAGAAGCTGATGTGTTCTATAGAATCAGTGCAAAGTGGAAGCTTGATTATGTGGATCAACCCTTAACCACATGGCGCATTCACACACGCAATACCACCTTTGCAAAATACGGGCTTTTTGCCACAGAAACGCGGAAAATTTTAGAAAAACTGCGCCAACTGATGCCAAACTTTAGCGTGGAATATGCTGATCTAGTCGAGCTTTTGACAGAACGGGCCAATTTTCAGGAGGCCGTTGATTTGTGGCACAGAGGCTTTGGTAAAGCTGCAAGGGCGCTACTTGGGCAACACAAGCTCAAGTCACCGAAGACCAAGTTATTTTGGCTCTGCACCTTCTTGCCAGGCAGTTGGTTTGACTTGTTAGCGAAAGTATATTTTGCTTTACCAAAATTTTTAAGACGGGGTTAGCCTAAAAATTGGCACTTAATGCTTGTGTACTATAAAGATCATTAAAATTGTGGAGATAATCACTGAGACTATTACTATCACGAATCGCACGTTCTGCTAAGTCTCTAAGTTGTACATAACTTGTGACTAAATCTTCTTGATCTGTATCAATAATTAAATCAGCATGAGTTGGAACATCAAATGTCGCATTGATGCCTGTTAAATTATCCATTTCACCACTAATCGCCCGTGCATAGAAGCCCTTAGTTTCCCGTTCAAATAAAGTGTGCAGACTGCAACGTACCCATACTTCACGATACAAAGGGATTAATTCACGGTTGAGATCACGCATACACGCATAAGGGGTAATGGCAGCCACAATTACGATATCGCCTTGGGCTTGCGATTCTAGGGCTGTTTCCCTAATGGCACTGATATTTTGCATGCGATCGGCAGGGCTAAAACCGTGAAAACCATGTTGCTTACGAAAACGATCTGCATCGATGAAGTTGACTGAATAATCTTGTCCTTCGAGATACAAACGCAAGAGGGACGCAAGCGTCGTCTTGCCGGTGCCTGATAAACCAAGCAACCAAATTACAGGTGTGAGAGCCATGTTAACCTCGCTTATGTTGTGCGGTGTTGTCTACTTTGTTACTTAGCAAAATGCGTACCAAAGGCAGCATCTTAGGATTTCTGTAAGCACAATTTTACAAAATCAAACTATCAAATCTAATAAATCAAGACAAAAAAAGAAAACAGACCAAATTTTGTGCAAATTTAGTCCTCTTAAAAAAATACTCTTAAGAGCTAATGTTTTTTAAGGAGATTGCATAAATAGGCTACCTAAAGTTAGTTTTCTAGAGAATTCTCTTCACGCAAGAGGTTGTCTAAATCCAAAAGAATGAGTAATCGATCATTCAACTTGCCAACACCTTTAATATATTCAGAACCAATCCCAGCAACAACTGGCGGTGCTGGTTCAATGAGCCCGCTTGGAATACGCAAGACTTCAGAGACACCATCAACGAGGATGCCGACAACCTTTTGCCCAAGATCAACGACAACAATGCGCGTATCGGCATTGGGCTCTACAGCAGGTTTATTGAAGCGCGTCCGCATATTCACAACGGGAATCACTTTACCCCGTAAATTGATCACACCTTCAATAAAAAAAGGCGCACGCGGAACCATCGTGATCTGCAGCATGCGATTTATCTCTTGGACAGAAAGAATATCGACACCAAACTCTTCGT
Source organism: Desulfovibrionaceae bacterium (assembly GCA_017454005.1). Classification (GTDB taxonomy): domain Bacteria; phylum Desulfobacterota; class Desulfovibrionia; order Desulfovibrionales; family Desulfovibrionaceae; genus Desulfovibrio. The sequence continues at coordinate 19,985 of JAFTDU010000027.1, forward strand.
CTCCAATACGAAAGGTAACAAGTTGAATTTCATCATTATGCTTTGAAGCGTTTGTCGCTTCAGTAAAATTACTCATGCCAACCTCCAAAACATGAAAGGCAAATACGCCTCAATTTTAATTTTTCGACAGTTTCATAAAAAGCTTTAGATGGAGTCAGAAGAGAGCACATGCGGTTTTGCTTAGTCCTTTTGCTGATGTTAGACAAGAGTACTGGTGGATACAAAAAGCATGGGTAAATTTTTGAGGTTAGAAGAGCAAATTGATGAGTTTGCCAATGGGTCTTATGTGCACTGATTGCTTTGGGGGCATATGTAGAGAAATGTGCATTCTCGATATTTTATCAACTAACTTTATATAATTTTTAGAACTATTGAATAATTATATATGTCTAGTCTAATGGATCTAAGAAGCGCGGTCGAACGAATAACAAAGCTTCGCTTGTGGGTATACTGTAACGCCAATTAAGCGCAATGTAAATTAAGAAACGTGCTTAAAAGATTGTCTAAAGATCTATAGTAGAAAAGATTAAGAAATAGTATTATTTCAGAAAATATATAAATTTTATGCAAGATATGTCTAGATACATTACCAGATTTCTGTAAGCAGATATAAGATCCTAAAAGTCAACATTTTGTCACCAAAGATTGATCTGCTCAAATAAGTTATGATTTAAGCTATCGTTATAGTACACATAATCTTTCTTACTCTGTATATATTTATAAAACTGTAATTGCATTAAGTATAATTAGTCCAATCTACTTACAAAACATACAATATAATTTTAAAATACCTGACAATATTGCTTAGATATTCATAAGATTAAGCATTGAATGTATAATACGCTCACTATAAATATATACTACAATTTAATATGCAATTGAGAGAGCAGTTGTTCTACAGATATCATGTTTGTAAATGTATCAGCTAATCTATCAAGCTCAGATCGCATTTCAAATTTTTGTACAGGCAATTGTTTTAAAGAATTTTCTTTGCGCAATTTATTTAAAAAAACATTGCGAAAGATGTCATTATCAAATAAACCGTGCAAATATGTGCCGACAATGCGCACATTTTGCTGTTTGTCAAGACGTCCATAGGCTTGATTTACATGCTCGGCATCCTCAATAACTGGGATAAGCGTTGGATCAAGCGCGATAGTAAGACCATGATGAATTTCATAGGCTGCCACAGGTGTCATAAGCTCTGTAAATTTAGGCAGGGTCTGACAAATTGTGCGCCTTAGAATTTTTTTAGTAAACAGTTGGGTCTTAAGTGGCAAAATATCAAGGCCTTGAGCTATTGATCCTTGCTCGAGAGAGAGAGGATCTAGAATGCTGTGGCCTAATATCTGCATCCCGCCACAAATTCCAAGAATAAAGCCCTGACCTAAGTCAAGGCACTTTTTGGCATAGTCTTTAATGGCAGTTGCGAGATTAGTTTTGCGCAAATAAGCGAGATCTGCAGATGCATTTCTTGTGCCAGGCAGAATTAAACAATGGGGCTCTCCTAGGTCTTCGCACGTTTGGACTAGACGCACCTTGACATCAGGTTCAATTGAGAGCGCATCAAAATCTGTGCAGTTACTAATGTGGGGCAAGCGCACTAAAGCTATGTCTAGAGAATTTGGTGTGGCCTTAGCAACATGTTTTTGGGCAAAAAAACTGACTGAATCTTCATCTGGTAAGCGCAGATCAGGGAGATAGGGCATAACGCCAAGAAAGGGCTTACCTGTCAAAGCGGTGATGCGGCGCAGGGCTGGTGCAAGCAGTTTGGCCTCGCCGCGAAATTTATTAAGGATAAATCCAGCAACACGCGACCGATCTTTGGCAGTCAAAAGTTGCATAGTACCGCTAAGTGCCGCAAAAGCGCCTCCGCGATCAATATCGGCCACTAAGATCACCTTGGCATTGGCATAGGCCGCCATTCGCATGTTGACAAGATCTGTCTTGCGCAAATTAATTTCTGCAGGGCTACCTGCGCCTTCTAAAACCATGATCGCGTGCTCTTGCGCCAAACTGGCATAAGCTTGTCGCACACTGCGCCACAGTCGCGGCTTAAAACGGCGATAGTCTTTGGCCTGCAAGGTTCCATAAGGATGCCCTAAAAGCATAACTTGGGAGCCACAATCGCCTGTGGGTTTCAACAAAACCGGATTCATGCGGGCATCAGGTTCAAGACCGCACGCCCAGGCCTGAAGGGCTTGCGCCCGGCCAATTTCTTCGCCATACACTGTAACATAGGAATTTAAGGACATGTTTTGCGCTTTAAAAGGAGCAACATCATATCCTTGACTCGCCAGTAAATAGCCAAGAGCACATGTTAAAAGGCTCTTGCCAGCATTAGAGCATGTGCCTTGAAACATGATAGCAGGTGGGAATTGCCGATTGCTTTTACGAAAATTTTTCATTTAACCAGGAGTCGGTTAAGGCTATACTAAGTTCAATACAGACAACAAAAGACTTATGTATAAAGCATTCATTAATAATTTAATATAAAGATTTACATAGATCGTTACGTTATCTACAAAAGATAATTTAAACGACATACAATTAAGTATAAAATAAACTAAATATACAGTTTTATCTTTGGTACCTTATATATCCTTAGCATAGGCAATATGTGTAATTAGGTAAATCAGATATACTATACATCATTGTAGTATCTTTATTTAGTAGTCTCTGAATATATATAGACTGCAAAAATGCAAAACCTGCGATCTAGTTGTCAAGCTTGTGCAGTCTGTGTTATGTTCAAAATATGTGTTCAGGAATTTTTGAACACGAGTAATGGGCGCAAATTCTCTTAAGCCTTGTTCAAGGCATTGTTGCCCGTAGGCTATGGCAAGTGCTGTGTTGACTTTCGCTGTAAAGCAAATTAATTTTCAATTTTGCCATACTCATGCCTTGCCCATTTCAAAAAGAGCTAGCGCCCCCTGCGTGCTTAATTTCCCGTGATTTTAGACAGATTGGCCGACTGGTGCAAGAATATTTAAAACTTGAAAGTAGCTCTTTGACCTTGAGCCAGCACATTTTGCGCGAGCTTGGCTGCAAGATTAGGGTAAGCTGTAAGCTTCTTAGAAATTTTCTTAAAATAATCTGGGTTAATTTCAATATCTTTTCTGCTGGCTTCAGATGCACAGATTGGATGCCCTGAGTTCCAGGTCTGTATTCGGCAGGCCTATTATTTGTAGTTTATTTTATACTATGGAAGATTAAATGTATCTACTCATAGGACTTATTATAGTTATTGCATCCGTTGCGGGTGGCTACACTATGTCCCATGGCGATTGGGGTGTACTTTTACAGCCTGCAGAAATTATTATTATTTTGGGAAGCGGTTTAGGAGCTTTCTTTGCAGGTCAAACAAAGTATACGTTTGGACTCATATTAAAGAGTCTAAAACATCTTTTTGCAGATCCTGGTTCAAGTAAGGCTAAATATTTAGATACATTAGCGTTACTCTATGCTTTATTTAGCAAAATGCATCGCGATGGTGTCATTAGTATTGAAAGTGACGTTGAAAAACCTGATTCTAGTCCTATATTTACTAAGTATCCTAACATTGCCAAAAATAATGTAGTCATCAATTTTATTAGTGATACTCTACGTGTTTATCTCACGACAGGCGATCCAGCAGATATTGATAGCTTAATGAAAGTGGATATGCATACCATTGATGAAGAAGGTATGCTTCCTGCCCATGGTATTTCGCATATGGCTGAATCTTTACCAGGTATGGGTATCGTAGCCTGCGTTATCGGTGTTGTTATCACCATGGGTAAAATTAATGAACCCCCTGAAGTCTTAGGTCACCATATTGCGGCAGCTATGGTGGGAACCTTTTTGGGCATTCTCTGTTGTTATGGTTTGTTTGGTCCTATGGGTTCAAAACTTGAGAACTACGTTAACGAAGAACATTTTTATCTAAATTCAATCAAAGAAGCAGTAGCCGCCGCCATCCGTGGCGCCACACCGCTTATTGCTGTGGAATACGGACGTAGGGCTATTCCTTATCCTTACCGCCCCGTATTTGCTGAAATGGAAGAAAAATTAAAGAGCGGTTAGACTAAATTTTTTCTAGATACTGCATGGGGGGGCAGAGTTCTGCTCCCCCAAAATTTTATCTTCTGAACAATATATATTAGGAGAGTATCATGGGTGGTGCATGGAAAGTAGCATACGCTGACTTCGTTACAGCTATGATGGCCTTTTTTCTCCTGATGTGGATCTTAAATATGGTACCACCTGAAACAAAGGCTGGTCTGGCTGCCTATTTTAGTGGTGAACGCAATTTCGATTCGAGCTCAACTTCGCCAATCTCTAATAACCCCTTTGTACAAAATACCGATAAAATTGATACACGTGACATTAAGATTAATGAAAGTGAGCGTTCGCATTATGCCATCGCGCAAAAACTTAAAATGGTTATGGCTGATGCTGTGCCCCAAAGCTCTTCAGGCTTAAGTGCTGATGATCTTGGCGTGCAGCTCCGTGTAAATTCAGACGCTTTATTTGAAAGAGGCTCCATTCGCATAACCCCTGCGGCTGAAAAGGTCTTTAAGGGCGTTTTAGATGTTTTAAAAGAATATAATTTATACTTAGTAGTGCGGGGCCATGCGGATAGTGATGAAGCTTCACCACCTTACTATCCTTCCGCCTGGGAGCTTTCAGGTGCTCGTTCTGCAGCAGTTTTGCACTACTTAGCAGATCATAGAGTAAAACCTAGCAGGTTACGTGGTGTTGCCTATGGTGATACTAGACCTTTAAAGCCAGGTATTGATTCAGCCAGTAAAGCAGTCAATCGTAGAGTGGAATTCTTTTTCCATCGGCCAGAAGTGATGTCCTATAGCGTAGTATATTAAACTGCTCACACCATTTAGATCTTGACAAAGTTCGCTATCTAGCATACTTGATTTTTATGCGTCTGTAGCTCAGTTGGATAGAGCGTTGGCCTCCGGAGCCAAAGGCCGTGAGTTCGAATCTCGCCAGGCGCACCAGTAAAATCAAGGGTTTGCGGGCTTTTCTGGCGGGGTACTTTCTTTGCGGCACATAGGCGCGGCACATAGAGGGCTATTGGGCAGCGCTTCCACGGCATCTTTTTTCTGCCTATCCATAATGTATTGATAATGTGTCAAAAGCATTGTTGGAGAACTATGGCCCATTAATTTGGCCACCGTTCCTATATCTACGCCAGCGGCAACCAGTTCAGTCCCAAACATATGTCGTAAATCATAAGGCCTTATTCGCCTTGTGATGCCAGCAAATTTTAGCGCTGTTGCCCAGCTATGTTTAATGCTTTTAACAGGTTTACCAGCATAGTGTATTAAATATTCCGTGCCAGATGCGAGATCGTCTTCTTGCCATTGTATGAATATGCCAACTAAGTCGTCTCTTATTGGCACTTCCCGCCAAGCGGCGTTATTATTTTTCTTGCTACCGTGCACTCGTACAATTTTCTTTGTTAGATCAATGTCATTCCATGTCAGTTGGAACAACTCGCATTGGCCTACTCTAACACCAAAATATGCACCCATAATGATAACTCGCTGAAGATGTGGTGGTGCCACAGTGAGTATAGATGTAAGTTCCTCCAACGAAGGCGGAACAAATTGTTTATAGTTAGGCGACGGTATTTTAGGGAATGCTACTGGTTGCATATATCCATGAGCAACCGCAAAATAAACTATCGTCCGCAGGATTCTTAGACGTGCGTTTGCTGTTGCGGTAGTGCAATTGCTAATATAATATTGCTTGATTGCTTCAAGATCCGCTTTGCTAATCTCAGCAATATTTTTTTCGCCAAAGCGGCTTAAGACATATTGAAAATGACAGCGATGTGTGCTAACCTCCCGTTTAGAAAATTGTTTCTCGCATAGATACTCGAGGTAGACGTGCTCGAGCGTTCTTGTTGTTGTTTCCGTTCCTTCCGGTTCTTCCGGTCGAAAACTCTCTGGCTCATACTTCAAGCGATGTATGACCAGAGAGTTTGCTTTTTCAGCGTCTTTTTTGTTGGCAAATGATTTGGACTCTCGTTTGCCAGTAAAAGGGTTGTTCCAGTAAACCTGCCAAGTTTTGTATTTTTCTCGGTATCGGATGGCCATAAATACTCCGGTGCCGAATACGTCTCGGCTAGGTTTACTGGACGACATTGCGTTGCGTCAACATATAAAGATCGTTGGTGCTCATATCAGCTATACGCAACTCTAATTTTTTGGCCTGCTTTTTAGCAGGCTTTTTTTGTTTTGGTATTTGGGCATCGGCGTGCAGCTGATGTAGAAATGCAATTACGGCTGATTGGAGCCAGCGATTAGTGCGCCGTCTCCCTCTGCTTACGCTGATAGGATAAAGGCCGCCCTGGATGAGAAAGTTTTCAGCGTTTCTGGGCGAGAGCTCAAGCAAAGCGGCCACTTCTTTTGTTGAGAGTAATTTATCCATATGCAATGTTTGTTTGAGGTAACGTAATTATATAGCAATTAGTGTTACTAGAATAACGAGATACTTTTAGTAGGCCCAGATCCTCACATTGTTTTACTAATTTTATTATGTGGCCTGGATCATATTTCATAATTTTACGTAATTTTTTGTATGAAATACTTGCGTTGCCGTTTTGCTCGTCTATATTAAGTGCGATTACTAGCAACAAAAATTTTATACCTTTGCCAATATTAAGCTCCAGTATATTTTCAGCTAGTTTCTGTTTTGAGATCATAACTTCCCCAGATTACAAAAACGATGTTCCACAATCTTTTTCTATTTATACTAATTTTTTAAACGTTGTTAGCACCGTTTTTGTTCACATCTTTAATTGTGCCGATCTTAAATACAGTGCCACATACACGACAGACAACTGGGTGCTCGCTGTCGATGTCCCAATCATAGTATTTCAGGATACGGCAGTTGCGGTTGATCCGTACTTTAGCGACAATGATCGCATCAAAAGACCTGCTGTTGCAGCAAGGGCATTCAATTTTCATGTTTAATCGTCACCATATCCTTCCGATGTCAAGACACCGAGCGCCAGGGCTAAGGCGAGCGTAACAATGCCTAAAACTACTAACTGTTCTGCTTTCAACCATGCTAGATCCCATGGCAATAAAATGTGATACATAAACGATATCAAGGAGATTAGCCACATTAATTTAAGGAACTTAAACATACATCCTGCTTTTTATTTTATGTACGCTATCAGCTTGCTTTCTGTTAGCGATGCCACAGGAAAGTGGTGATATAAAAGCCTCAGCTCATCTAGCGTTGAAACGTTTTTCCTTGTTATTTCTGCCATTGTTGTCTCCTGTAAAACGGAGGGAAGTCGGATGACTTCCCTATATCCAAGCCTTGCCACGCCTGGCCGCGCCACGCCGTGCCAAGATCCTCGCCAGGCCAAGCTCTTCGCCTAATCCAGCACGTCTAATTCACCACCCTGGATAAACTCTTCCACGTCGCCTTTGTATTTGCATGTGGGGCGCCGGCACTCTAGGGTTACGGGATGGAAGTCCTGCAGGCGTGCAATTTTCCAGTCTTCAGTGAGCTCGACTTCGCTGAGACGCAGCTCCACGCCGTTCTTATTGCGAGCGATAAAATATCTGTTGTCGCATTTAGGACACCGCAAGTTTTTCTCAAAAAGCCAACGCTCGCCAGAAGTGCCACACTCGGCGCATTCATAGTTGTGGGTGGTTACGCTGGATACGACTCGTGCTTCGGAGGGCATGCCGTAGGCATCTAGTTCGTAGTATGTACTGCTACTATGCGCCTCATAGCATCTAAATTTTTTGGTAGATTTGCATTTAGGGCATCTAAGCATAGTTGCCCCGCTTTTTATATTGCTTAGGATAATTTGTGCTAGTACCCTGCCCGTTGCAGTATGGACAACGATATATAATGTTTTTTTCACGCTTTTCTAATCTTTTAGATAAAAGGCAATCAGTTTCATCTACGACACTTATAGCAATATTATATTCTACTTCTATTCCATAGAAAACTTTATGATTTCCGCACTTGGGACAACGGATATCTTTATGACCATTGTCATTAATAGAAACTAGTATGTCGTCTTCAAAACGAACAGTGGTCCCTTTCATTAGGGTGTCAATTAGGTCGCAAAAATCCAGTCGATACATAACAAATCCTATATTTTAATATTCATGACATTTATCTTTTTCAGTACACCGTTTACGGTAGCTTTGCCGTAAATGGTGTTATATTTTGCCTTGTACAGTTCAGCTAATTGCTTGGCAGTTTTGTCGATAGGATTAACCTTGCGCATCAGATATACGCTATATGATAGCGCAAAGTTATACGCTAAGTTATACTCACACTCATGCACATCTAACTTAGCTGGTATTCTAATATCTTTAATCTTTGTGTATAACTCAGGTCTGCATGCTTTAAGCCAGTTCAGAGTATCACGCTCTGTTTCTGGCTCTATCATCATAAGACCTTTTGCAGGACCTTTAACTTGCTTTAACAAGCGCCCTTTATCTGATTCGGCAACAGCCGTCAGTAAGAGTAAGCGCGTCCAATCTGCAAGTTGGCTTTCCGGCACACTGAAATAGCTTAAAGTTGCTTTGATTATGCTCTTCAGTTGCCCTGAATGGATTCCAGGAACAATTGACAGGCGTTGCATCCTTGCTTGCGGTTGTGCCTGTTGCAAAGGCAAGCTCTGCTGTTTTTTTGATGTGCCTTGCTTGATAGTGCAGACATCTTGTTTTAATTGCTGCATACTATTGCTTATAATGTACCAACCGCCGCAGGTCATAAGTAGTATTATGCATAATAAAGCTATTTCTATTGCTCGTGAATATTTCATAGTTAATTCCTATTTTACATATTTAATACAGTATACTCTTATAAGCACATCTTATATTTTTCAAAGCTCTGAGCAGAGCTAAATAAAGTATATAATCCATCTTTGGTTATTTCTGTATAGCAACTATCCCTTAAAATAAAATACCTATTTCTATTATTAACATTAAGTTCAGGGTCAGAGATTTCTAATACATGAAAAAAATATGGTTCCGATATTTTATATGCAGAAATATTATATTTTTGATGTAAGTAAAATAAAATATATGTATTATTATTGACTGACAGCTGTATTTCACAACAAATGTACGGCCCTAAAGCACAAAGATCTTCAATATTTTCTATAAGATAATTCGTATTTTTAACATATCTTATACATAATGCCCAGTCTGAAGGATTGTAGAAAAAAGGATCTAAATAGTTTTTTTGAGATAGATGACTATCATCATAATCATCTGCACAAAATATCTCTAATTCATAATTCGCGTTACCCTTATAAAGTGCCTTAATAAAACTTCTATGTGCATCACGCGAAATATTTTGCAAAGATATATTATTAGTAATCTTAATTTCGTATTTGTCACTTGTAAGGTACTGCCTACTTGCTTCATTAAAAAGTGTTGGCAAGTTTTCCGGTATACAAAGCCAATGATAAGTAACTTTGCCTTTCTTTGAAATCATCACTAAATCTCCTACCAAAGAGTGCAATTGACTTGGCTGTTAGTATTTTTCGTGTTTTACTTATTTGACATATGATAACCAAGCATATTTTTGCACTAAATTATTGCTGCACATAATGAAAAAAGAGAAGGCAGGTAAATCGCCTATGCCTTGTACATCTTTGGTCACTGCTTTCATCTCCAGCAATATATCAGTGCACACTCGTTGAAATTTGCGCAAACCTAATTTTTCAACAAATTTAATGAATGCTTGTTCATTTTTCATATTGCCAGCAATCCATAATGATATGACACATAATTGGAGCCTTGTGTCTGCATTAAGGAAATTTTTAATATTATCACTCATTAGAGATTGTACAATATTAATTTCTTCTTCTATTTGGCTAGGAGGTATTTCTATAACGTCTTTAGCTAAAGCACTTATTGGAAAATAAGAGCTCAATGCTATAAAAATAATTAAGATTATTTTTTTCATATATGTTTCCATTTTATATAAAACAGTTTCTAAAGATAAAATTCCCTACACTACTACATTTTGGGCATATATAAGACATATAAGCCTCACTATTTACTATTTTTTAGGCCTTCCCATAATATCACATTTACCAAGAGCGACATCTATAGAGCGTTGGCACATATATTTTTTGAGCATTTCATCATCAAGGCCAAGCTTATTTTTATAGACATCGTAGCGTTCTTTATCTGTCCAATTATTTTTCCAAAACTTGACTTCATCTGGCGCACCCTCAGGAATATATAAAGAGCCGTCATTTATATAGGGCACTTGGTACGAATGAGCTTTGCAGTATGTTTCACCACATATATTGGTGAGCTGCAATATCTCTTCACGATTCCATTGTGAAGGTGGCCTATCGGCAAGGCCACCTTCTACAAGTGCGACCCATATTTTTTTTAGATCTATGGGTTGCGCCATATGCTAGAATGGAAGCTGATCTAGTTGCTGTTGTTCAGAACCATTGCCCCAGGCTGGAGGTTGCTGTTGAGCTTGTTGTTGCGGCTGCATAGGTTGTTGAGCTTTTAGCGTCGAAGCAGGCGCAGCATGTACTTGTGGTGCTGGCTGTTGGACAGGTTGTGATGTATATGCCTGCTGCTGTGGTTGCGGTTGTTGCTGATTAGGTGGCGCGTAGAACGTCTCACTAGGTGCGTTATCGTACTGATAGGTTGACTGCGTAGCATAAGCCTGCTGATTGTATTCTTGTTGGTACTGGTTTTGCTGTGGTGAACCCATAAATTCGACTTTACGTGCTCGCACTTCTAAGAATTCATGCAACTGCCCTTGCTGATCAGTGTACTGCCTCTGGAAAAGAGGACCGGTAACAACAGCCCCCCTGCCCTTGGTGAGATATTTTGCGCACGCTTCTGCAGTTCGTTCCCATGCGACAACTTGAAACCACATGGGCTGAGGATTGTTTTTGTTGCCCATTTCAACACAGAGGGAAAAACGACAAAATGGCGTGCCACTTTGTGTATATGACAATTGCGGGTCCTTACCGAGTCGTCCACTTATATAGATCTCATTCATGATGCTTGCCTCTGTTGCTGAACTGCATTCAGGAACGCGTCCCTACTTGATAAAAAAAACTTCTTGGCATCCTCTATGCTAACGTGGTGAGCATCGGCATAATGCGAAACTACGCTTGATGCAGCTATTGAGTCTACGCGAGCATCCTCACACAAGTCGCTAAACAATACATTGATATTAGTTGGAACTGTCGTAGTTGGTGTGGAAGTCTGCCATCCTGCAGGCATCTGAACATTAAGATTTAGTGCTGCAGGCTCAGGTGTAGGTTGCACTACAGGTTGCGGCGCAGCTTGTGGTGTAGGTTGTACTGTGGGCTGCTGTGTGGGTTGCTGCACAGCTTGAGGAGCAGGCTGCGCTACTGGCTGCGGGGCAGGTTGAGTATCAGCAACGGGCGCTTCAGGCACTGACGTGGCCTCCACTTCTACAGTGTGGCTTTCGGGTTGCTGTTGTTCAACTGCAGCTTCAACTTTCTTAGCGGCCCTTCTTGTTTTCTTGACAGGTTGCGCTGGGAGTGGATGTATAGACTCGTCAACTACTTGCGCTTGTGCTGGAATTACTTCAGCCGGGGTATCGTAAACATCGTGGAGCTCTTCAGCCGTCTGGAGCCCAAGGAGTAGTTCAGGCGTTGTTGTTCTAATAAAGAACGCGGCAGCCCGATATCTGAGCATCAAATCCGGCATGGTTTGCCATTTGCTGGGTATAATCTCCCCCGTTTCTCGAGTTTTCTTATGTGCGTACCATTTTTCACTTTTGGCCATTTGTATGCTGACCCAAGGCCCTATGAATTCTTGACCACTAAGGATTTCTGTCGCCTTTGCACGGCACTTGTACTCGTCGGTTCCTTCGCGACCGTCGAATTCATATTTCAAGGGAGTAAAACGGCCCGACTTATTAAAAACCGCAATCATAAAACTGCTAGAAAACCCTGGCTTGTTTTGAATGAAAAACATTTGTTGCATTAGCGCCAACGGATCCATACCTAATCTTACTGCCATATTAATAGCAAGGCAGCAATTTGACATATTGCATTGAAATTGCTTAGGTACTATCGTACTGGCCGCAAACAACTTGCCTTGACGCTGTAAGAATTCAAATCCTGCAACAGAGTCAAACCCCACTTGTACTTGTTGAGCCGTCGGTACAGGCTGAGCTACATCTAAAAGCTGCACCTGTGTAGTGGTTTGCTGCTGAACTGGCACAGGGGACGGTTGTGTTTGCGTCTGTACTGAAACTTGCCCTTGGCGCAATGCATCTAAAGTTGTGCTAATCGCCATTGTATGCTCCTTACTTCCAACTACAGATATGGTAGTTGGGGCAGTATCTAACGTTACAGAGACTTGATCTTGGATTGCCGAAAAACAATCCTGTTTTAAGGAACTGCGCCGCAACTTCGAGTACGCCTTTTGTACCAGCGTCAGGATTGCCGAGTAAAACGTTACTGGCATTTTCTACTGTACCGATACCTACACGACGGCCTGCAGGTGTTTTCGCATTTTGCAATCCCACAATTAATGCTGGTGCTTCCATCTTCACACCAAGCGCCACACTTGAGAGCACTTCATAAACGCCCAATTGTATAACATGGCCGGTTGTTTTGACGGTACCGTCGGCGCTTACTGCTGATTTGCCAGTTTTCAAATCAGCGATGCCATACTTACCGGTCAACGGATCGCGATAGATCCTGTCTGTTGTACCAGTAAGAGAAATGCCAAGCTCATCTAAATCGATTGGTTCGCACGTGACCTCAACAGCGACATAATTTTGGTTTGGAGCAATTTGTTCACAATAGAGTTTAAGCAAGGCATGCGCCTGCTTTTCGATTTGACTCTGATTTTCCTCCCCCCAGTCAACTTCATTCTGCGGGTGAAAAATCGTTTCCGAGACTGCCGTTTCGCATTCTTCAAGGGAAGGTTCCTTGTGATTAATAACTGCATTGTCCCAGATTGCTGTGCCGGCATGGACGGCTGTGCCTAATTGAGATGCTGCACTAGATGGCAGCCGCATCCCCTTGACAAATTTTGATTCCCAACGCGCTGGGCAATCTAATAAATCTGATAAACCAGATGCTCTGACTACTTGCATGATAAATTCCCTGCAGTAAGAAACTGCATTTTTATTTTCAGTTTTTGATTTTCAGCCTGAACGTGTTCCAGTTGTCGTGCGATTAATTGCTTGGATGTTTCAAGCCTCCCCATCTCATTGCGGAGAGATTCATAACGCTGCTCAATGGCATTAATGCCAAGGCCCAATATGATAGCGCCTAATATTAGAGCGGTGGCCGCTAGTATTTCGAATCGTAGCATTTGCGTCCCGATGTCTCCTTGTGAAAACTTAGAAAATGATCTTTTTTGTAGATAGGATAAAGAAGTTACTCTTGTTATGTAGTTCGTGAACATAAGAATAAAATTGATTCGAAAAAAATACTTTATTATTGGGAATAGATTAAGTTACACTTGCGCTAAAGTTCGTGAACTAACCAATATAATGCAAACTTACTGCATGGTGTTACTTTTGTCTTAAAGTTCGTGAAGTGACTTTGCTAGAGGAGTTAGCTTAACTCCTCTAGCAAAGTTAAATATTACTGTTCGCTTTTCTTGCTTCTCAGTTCTTCAGTTAAATCATATATGCGATTATATATGTCATCTGACCATACAGTCGATGGCATATTGTGCTGCCAATATTCAAGGGCATCTTCGAGAATCAAAAGCTCGTCGCCAATTATGTGCTTTTCGTATTTATCCATTGTCAGCTCCTCAATTTTGAGTCAGAGGCTATTATGCACTCGTAGAAGTTGTTACATTTGAACTGAAATTCGTGATAAGATTGAAGAAATTGCTAAACGTAAGTTGTTACATTTGCCTTAAAATTCGTGAATCTTGGCCCGCGTATCGTAGGGCGTCTTTACTAAGCACGACGTGTCAAACTTAGATGGATCGCATTTTGCCATAGCAGAGGCGAAAAGCTTGCTTTGCCTCTGCTAGAAAGCTTATGACATTGAGATGAACCCGTTCAATGCTAAACCTTCTAGCAAAGGAGATTTTATGAAACTCATAGAAAGGATTAAGGAAATGAATTTCAAATACTTTCTCGAGGGCTTAGAGGCCCCTGTATCAAACATCGTTGCGTCAATGGCATCCACTGGCAAATACAATACAGAGGAGCTCGCTCAGGCTTATGAGACTTTGCTGCAAAAAGCTGTAGCGATGCGCGTTGACGTTATCTATGAGCTCGGATGGTTCAAAGAACTCGATCCTGAAAAGTAGTTATTGTGATGCGGCCCCAATCTCGGCCAGATTGGAGCCGCAAGTCCTATGTCTTTGGCAATGCGGTCAATTAACCAAATTAATAGGAGCATTTTATGACTGAGAATGAAGACCTTCTTTGGCAGGCTATTGAAGCAAAACAATATGTCAGCTTTCTATACGATGGAGAAGCTCGCATAGCTATACCGTGTGCTCTTGGAGATGACGGTAAGGTAGCAAAACTTCGTTGCTGGCAAGAGCAAGGCGGTCCAACAAAGGGTAAAGTTCCTGGTTGGAAATTGATGATTGTTGCTAAAATCATAATGCTCAAAATTTTGCCCAAGCAATTTACATACATTCCTAGCGGATATAACCCGTTTGGAGATAAGAAGATTCCAAACATTTGGATTAAGTTATAAGTACATCGCTTTTGCTGTCCTAGCTGCGCATCATTTCTAGCATTTCTTCATCGGTTAAGGTGTCACCCCAACTTCCAATATTACCGAGCACATCCGACAAAGCGCCGTGTTTTTCAGCTAATATGTAAAGAGGCATTGCCAACTCGTGAAGATCAAAATTTGGATCAACTTCCTTTACTTCCCTTATTAAATGCACAAGAATTTCTTCGTTAATAGATAGCTCCAAGATGTCACCCTACTTTGCTTCATCAGACATTTCTTGAGATTACCTTTGGCTACAATCCGCACGACAAACAGTTACGAGAGATTTGGTTAAGCGTTCCGTTGCGCAACGCATAAGATAGCTCTGCTGTCTGTTTAACAACACTGCAACATCTTCATCTTCTAGGTCGTCTCCCCAACTGCAAATGGTTTCTAAAAAATCTGGCATTGCTTTATGCTTACAGCCAAGCTTATAAATTAAATAACTAAACTCATGAATATCGAAGTCTGGATCAATCTCTTTGATAGCACGTGCTGCATAGACAAGTACTTTTTCGTTAGTAGATAAATCCATTGTTGCCTCTGGTTCAATTACTGAATTAGCTAATAAAAAAGGACTAAGCTGTGACGCCTAGTCCTTTTTATTAGTACGCATATTATTTTTAAAATTTACATAGTGGCTAATATTTGATTATGAATTCTTTCTTCTAATACATTATCAACTTCAGAGTCTATATCTTTAAGATCAACAAATGAAAATCTTTCGCCATTAAATAAAAAAATTCTTTTCTGCCTCAGTTAAATGGCTCGGGTCTTCAATATGGACGTACATAGCTTACTCCAAATTTGTTAGGCATGACACATCATGTCTATTAAATGGCTTATTCCACTCCACCACACTGATGGAGAATGGAAGACATTCATGCAATCATGCATATAGATATTACATTTGTCTAAAATTCGTGAAAATCTTTCTATACTGTTAGAATCTATAGCTGTCAACAAGAAAGCCCTTGCTGACAGCTATAGATCTAATAAGCATCCCAGCTGCCTTCACACGACGTCACTCGCTAAGATTCTACCGTGCTACTACGCAAGCTGCTAATTGTAAAAAAGCCTATATTAAGGAAAACATTCTTAATCAATTTGCATCTCCCTTAGAAGACTTCGTTCCAGGCTTTTCACTTCATTGGATCCAAGGGTTGCCTCCGAGTGTTTACGGCTGACGTCCCTTGCATTGTTCAATGTCGCTACTGCGCCTCCCTACTGCCTAAGGAGAGTCAGTCTGATGAAGTGCTTGTGCCTACTTTGACCCTTGGGTGCTGTTCAGCGGCCCTTCGTTTAACTGACAAATGCAGTATAGATCAAATTGATCTGTGAGTCAACCTCTAAATAGATCAAATTAACCTTTAATAAAAAAAGAGAGGCGAGCAGAATCACTGCTCGCCTCTCTTTTTGGTTCTAATGTTTTTTAAGCTGTAGTTTCTGGGCTTACTGCAAGATCTTTTTGTGGGGGATCACATACATCCTGAACTTTTTTTGCCCCTCCTCGAGGGTTACGATTATTAATCGGATCCTGATCCAGATCCCAACCTTCGTCTTCCACCATGTATTCAGCCCGTGCCAATAAGCTCAGTAACGGCTTACCGACTGCCTTTGCCATAGCCAACGCGATTTCAATTGAGACCTCTTGCGGTTTGCCCGTAGTAGAGCTGCCAATCCTTATCGCTTTCCAAAGTCGTTCTCCTTTTAGAGGAAAAGCATGTGTAGCGAACTCCCTGTGGTTTCGAATCCTGGGCGCGAGCTGACCATTTTCGATCATCCCAACAACCAACGCAACGAAAGCACGCTCCACTAAATAGTCTTTGCTTTCTGCATCCATACGCACCTTCCAACGATTAAATTGATCGGCAACAGGATACAAAAACGAGCTGGCTTCTGGCATCAGTTTTTATGGTAGCTCTTTTTGGTTTGCATTATAGATCAAATTGATCTATTCTTTAGGCGAGGAGGTGCAAAGAATGACGGTTGACGATTGCATGATTAACGCCTTTGATCGGCTTTATGCTTTTTTTGGTACGCATAAAAAGGCAGCTAAATTTTTAGGGATTTCAAGTGGCCACTATCAGAAAATTAGAACTGGGCGGTATAAAATTACTGAGGTTATGCGTAAATATATTCTTTCCCAGGCGAAAATTTTAAAACGCGCAACAGGGAAGAAAAAAAATGAGCATAGATGCGACTTTGTGGATTCTTGATCTGTCAGATATTCCTACATCAATAAAACATGTTTTAACTGTTTTGGCCTTTCGAGCAGATAAAACAACGGGAAAATCGTTCCCGTCTTTGCAGCGGCTGATGCGTGATACAGGCATGGCAAAAACAACAATTATTAGAGCTATAAAATATGCAGAAGAACATAATTTTTTAAAAGTTGTAAAAACAAAAAATCAAAGTAATCAATATTTCTTAAATCCTGAACTCCTAAAGACATATGAAACTAGTAGCGTGACGCAACCACCTAGTAGCGTGACGCAACCACCTAGTAGCGTGACGCAACCACCTAGTAGCGTGACGCAACCAGAGTGGTTGCGCTGCGATACCCAAAAAGAAAAAAAGAAAGAGAAAAAAAGCCCTCCCCCCACCCCCCCCAGGGGGGCTATCGAAAAATGGGGCGACGATGATCCCTACATGAATACAGAGCTCTTTTTCACAACATTACACCCTGAGCATAAAGCAGTATGGGACGATATATTCGCCCACCCTGATCAATATACGCAAGAAATGAAGGAATCCTTCTATGAAGATATGCGCAACCTAGGCGCTAAATGGTGCTAATTTCTTTTCGCGAGGAAACATGGCTATAGAATTAAATTACGATATGCATTCAATGGCGCACTGGCTATTAGATCAAGGTTGCTCAATCATTCCACTACAGCCACAAAATAAAATACCGTGCAACCCATTATTGCCAACGGTTGACGGCAAAGCATCTTGGGCACCCTTTCAACAAGAACACCCGACTAAAGAAGAAGTTGATAGATGGTTTGCATACAATGGTAGGATAAACATCGGCCTTGTAACAGGCAAAATTTCTAAAATAGGCGTTATTGATATTGATGATCCAATAGCACATGCTTATTTCAGTGAACACATAGCGCCAACTGCATCCCCAAACTATTTTCAAACTACTTCCAAAATTGGCGATTTTAAAAAGTTTCATGCAATTTATAGACTGCACCAAAATTTAAAAAGTACTGCAGGCAAGCTTTGTGAGCATTTAGATACAAGAGGCGAAGGAGGCTATATTGTTTCAGCGCCTTCTATTCATCCATCTGGTGCTAAATATAAAGCATTTCATCTGGCTGACGGTGCTTTTGATTTTTCGCAATTGATTACTTTTCCGCAATTTGTCTTAGATGAATTAGACAGATTAAGCACACCACAGGTTCAGCAACATAACTCTGTGGATACGAGTATCATTCTTAATACTGGTGCGCCAAAGTCAATGCTGCAAAAAATACCAGAAGGGCAACGCAACGTTGAACTAGCTAATTATTGTGGTAGGCTCTTTGGTAAACGCCTAATGTTTGATGAAGTATTATTGATGGCACACGCAGTGAACAATCAATATTGCTCGCCACCATTGCCTCCTGATCAGATAGATGCGATAGTAAATAGCATCTATAAGACGCATGCAAAAAATCAACCAATGCAAATAAATGTAAATGGCTCAATAGAGAAATGGATTATGCAAAAGCATTCAGCACCATTTACTTTACACAATATGTTTGAGCAATTAACCATCAAGGGTCTGGCTGAGAAAATGTGGGCGCAGGAATATATTGAAAAACTACTAGATAAAGGTTTCATCGAGCAAGATATGCAGCGAGTCGATACGTATCGACAAATAAATACTACAGTTGAAATCATCGACTTGATGCAAGACTACCACGAAAAAAATATTGATATTATATTACCATTTAGTTTACAATATAATTTAAAAATACAAGAGAAAAATATTATAGTTGTAGCCGGAGAATCTAACGCAGGTAAAACAGCGTTTTTATTGAACATTTTATTTAACAATTATCAAAGACATAGGTTCAAATATATTACTTCAGAAATGACACCATTAGAAATAAATGAGAGAATACAAAAAGCATATGTGGATAAGCAAAGTCTCAACGAAAAAGTAAGTTTTTTAAAGTGCACAGAAAACTATCACGACATCGTTGACCCAGAAGGCATCAACATAATTGACTTTCTGGAAGTTTATGACAATTTCTATACAATAGGAGAAAAAATAAAAAAGATTTTCGATAGATTGACTACCGGTGTAGCATTTATTGCGATTCAAAAAAAACGTGGTGCTGACTTCGGTCGTGGCGGCGAGTTCACTATAGAAAAATCGCGTCTCGCTATATCATTATTTTGCCATGGTCGTTTACATGATGGAATTATTGGTAGCGCAAAAATAATAAAGTGTAAAAATTATATTGATGGGAAAAACCCTGAAGGGCGCGAGTATTTTTATAAGCTTCAAAATGGATATTTCTATCAGCAAGAAATCCCTTATTTACTTTCACAAGGAAAAAGATATTTTACCGAGAAAGAAAGAACATCGCTTATAAAAGACATAGAAACATACTGTTCAAATGATCAAAATTCTCACTATGACGATGTAAACTATAACTACTAATGGTGCCCAATGAAGCTAGAAAAAATTAAAGTTTATACGAATGCACAAGTCGAAAATGGCATGTGTGCATACGCTTTCCTCATGGAAACAGTAGAAAGAACTCCAAAGTATGAAAAACTATTTCATAATAAATTAGCACATGTAGACAAAAAATTTGATCATATTAAAGGGCAAATGCTTGTCATTTATTATGCATTAAATCAGCTTTGCAAACCTTGTAATGTAGAATTGCATACAAATTTGCACCATTTGGAAGGTGTATGGGCAAAAATAAAAAAAGATGGTCGAATTCCAAATGATGCAAAACGAATTAACGAGTGGCAACACATAATTGATCATGAAAAAAGACGGCAAGCAAATTTAGCTATCCATTTTGATAACTCAAGTCCGCAAATTAAACTTGTAAGAAATGTTGCAAGGCAAATAATTTATGAAACTATACATTAAAACAATATCGTTAAAATGAAAAACAAAGTGCTATTGCCTAGCTGGATTTACCAAAACAAAATTGTAACTACTATTGAAGAAATAGCTAATATAGCTAATTTATCAGTAAATAGTCTTTATGGTTTTGTGTATGGCATACATTTTCAAGGCAATAAATTTTACATCGGCAAGAAAAATTTCTTTAATACTAAAGAGTTACATTGCCTAAAAAATGGAACTAAAAGAGAAAATCACGTTAGATTTATAGGTAGAATTGTTGACCATAAAAGAACAACTTTAGAAGTTGTGCAAAATGAATCAGACTGGCTTAGTTACTATGGAAGTCTAAAAGATACTCGAGGCCTTATAGTATTAAGAAGAAAAATTTTAGATATTGCCATAAGTAAGCGTCAACTGACATATCTTGAAGTATTTTGGCAATTTAGGTTAAATGTATTACAAGACAGTCGTTTTTTAAATGAAAATATATTAGGCAAGTTCTTTAGAAATAATATTACATAGAAAAAATACTATTAATAATATTTTACAATCATAGTATCTCCTAAAGTGAGCATACTTCTAGGCGTTGACTTATAGCGCAAGAGGTTTAAGTAATGCAAGGTGATTTAATTAAAAAAGTGGCGGATACTTTTTTTTACTCTGTACCAATCACAAGAATGTAGTCTTGATCTACACACGTAGTACAATCGCGTTTATACTGCCAGCCATGAAAAGGTGCTAAACTATGTTAGCAAGATCTGCACAATTGCAGGAAGTAAAAGACTTATGTGACTTAGCAGAGCTTAATGGCGCATCAAGCCTTATTAGTCTCAGATCAATAGTTGAAGCTGTTTACGGTCTAAAAAGCCGCTATCACAATCACTATCAAGAAGCGTCCTCAGAAGGTAACAAAACAGCTGAACGTGAAGCCGAATATCGTCTTTGTTGGGCCAAAGTGCAGAAGCACACTGCAAAACAAAACGCTACGCTCAAACCTCTTATTGGCGCATCTCCTAGAGTAGAAGCACTACAAGAGCTTGCCATCTTTTTAGAAGAGCGCGGCATGACAATGGGCGACGCTTTGCACATCGCTTTCGATTGCGCCTTTGGTCTCGGCGAATACCCTCAACTTGCCACAGTAGATAATCGCGACATCACAGCACATGCTCACCTTATCAAAAATTCATGCGATGAGTTCGACGATGACGATTTTGTTTAAATAGAACTTACGAAGCATCTTATCAGTATCTAAGCAAGTTACATATTTTCCAAATAGCAAATCATGCTCAATGTTTAACGGCGTAACCTTGATTTTTTGAGCATCTAGAATAAGTACAACATCCTTGTCAATGGCAATGCATTTATTTATAAGCTCTATTTTCTCATCATCTGTCATCCTTGGTCTTTTTCTTCTTTTCTTTTTCTGTTGAAGCAATGATATCCTCCTGTCTACAGCACTAGGATTTTACGAGGGCTTATTGATGAATATCACAGTTTATAGCAATCCTGTCTCCAGTGATAAAAAGCTCAGCTTTGAAGCGGAAATCACAGGAGACATTTGCCTCCATTTAGGCATAACAAAAGATGACAGCCGTTTTACGTTCCACTACTTTAATACCGAAAATGTCGATGACACCGCTATAGCACCACTATCAAATGCTGTGCAAAAAATGAGCAGCAGTGATGCTATTGTGTTTGTAAGAACGTGGAACAAAAAGACTCGTAGTATCGATGTCGATATAATTAAATTAATAGCCCAGGCTTATCACTGTACAGCATATTACTACGACGCAATGTTTGGAGATAGAATAACGCGTATCGACAATGACGCCGACGATACATTTGATACATTTTTTACAGAAGGCGACCTTACCAGGATTTTTCTCATGATTCTTAAGGGCCTACGCTTTTCAGTAATATATCAAGTTTTAGAGCTATTAACTACTAAATTGCAAAATATCGAGAAGTGCAAATCGCTTTGATTTAACAGTTCAGTGAATAATTTATTTTTCCTTTAATAAAATCCACAATCCTATCAATATTCTTTTTAAATAATTCATCGTTTACGATATCAAATTCTACTTATAAAGCCTACTCAATGGGTAGAAACATGCCAATCCGAACAATCTACCTAGATTTTCCTCCCAGCGTAAACGAAAGATGGCTTGGATGCGGCAAGAATACTCACATAACAAAATCCACCGCCGCATTCGAGCTATCTAGCGCCTACAGAATTATGTCTCTACGCGGGCAAAAAAAACTGCCCAGGGCAAAAATAACAGGCCCTATTGCTCTGATTATATATCTACGCCCTCCCGACAACCACCGTCGCGATATAGACAACTACATCAAAGCTATCAATGACGCTTTAACCAAAGGCAATGTCTGGGACGATGACTCACAAGTTAAGTCATTTCTCCCGCAATGGCTAAAGCCCGACCCTTCTAAAAAACGCGGCGAGACAATCGTCACTATCATTTATGGCTCTGAATACAACAAAATCATAAATGAATTCGATTGTATCGCCGCAAAATATGGAGCAAAATCATGTTAATGGTACATAGAGAAAAAGAAAAATATGATCAAGAAGGTCAAAAATTAATTGGTGCAGGCGTTAAATTCGAGCGCATTCGGCGCATTACAGGCTATCTTGTAGGCACTATAGACCGCTTTAACAATGCTAAAAGACAAGAGCTCAATGACCGCGTGAAACACATGTGAGGCAAATACAATGGACTACCATACAAAAGACGCTGAAATAATAATCGCAATACAGCAGGCTTTAGCTCGCGCAGAAAAATTGCATCCCGACTTTGCACACGGTATATATCATGCCCTAGGTTTTCTAGACGAAGAGCATGGAGAAGTCGCCCGCGAGATTACAAAATCTAAACCTGGCTGGGAACGGCGCATGCAAAATGCATTAATCGACCTAATAGTCGTAGCCTGGCGCATGTTACGCGGAGAGCACCAAACTCACATGCAATAGACTCTGACTAGGCAGCAACATCGAGACAAGAGCAACACAATACCATCTCCAGAGCAAATAGATAGAGACATGGCAGTAAAAGTTATCGCGACTAACGGCGAACAAGTTACACACTTTTCTTCATTCCACAGCGCAGCCAATTATTTTCATCTTGTGTATAAAAATGATATTTCATTCAATCAGGCGTTATATAGACTATACAAAAAAAGAGTATCGCGCATTGGTGATTATGACATAACATACCCAGATGTCGAGGCTGTCCTCAAGGAAAAATACGGCGAATATCATGGGAACTGGTAAATGACCCACTTAATAGGCCTCCAAAAAATTGCTAAAGCTTTCGCCACTAGCACTAAACGAATAGCTCACTGGTACCAAGAAGGCGCCCCCATCTGGCGCGTAGGGGTCACCTATCAATGCATCTATGAGCACCTAATACTGTGGCTAGAAAAAAACTACAGCGTACGTCCAAAATCCTGTCAACTCCCCTAAACCCCCTCCAAAACATGTCTATTGGCAGCTAAATACCCACTATTACACGCACATCCCAATAGGCCCCACAAACCATGTGTTATGATCCCCTAAAACCTAGGGGGTCATAACATGCCGCACTCTGAACAATCCCTCATTACTCAAAAATTTACAGGCGTAGCCGACCGCGGCCCCACTTACGACCCTGCAGATCACGGCAGCATCAAGGAGTAAGTCTTATGCCTGTACATATGGATTTTATAAATTCATTTTTAAATCGCGACGGCGTAGAAGGCCCGCAGCAAACACGTGGCTACATCCCCTGTCGTCCTGGCAATTTTTACGGCAAACCAACACAAGATCCCAATAAATATACTGCTATTGGTGTCTCTGGTGTAACTATTGCAACAGGTGTAGATCTAGGGCAAACCGATGTGCCTTCGCTTCAAGGCTATGGTATTTGCCAAGCTACAATTGATAAGCTCGTGCCGTACATTGGCTTAAAAACATCACGAGCTATTCATAAGTTGTCTAAACTGCCATTAACCATAACTAAAGTTGAAGCAGATGAATTAGATAGTTGTTTGCATCTCGGTTATTTAAATCGTTATGTACGCCCTGCATATGATCGAGAATCCAAAATAAAATTTGATGACCTCCCCCAGGAAGCTCAAGCCGCCATTTTCTCTATTTGCTATCAAAAAGGCGTTGGTGGAACACGTAAAGGCGCACCAAAAACGTGGCGCTATTTTGTTAATCAACAATGGGAAGATGCCTGCAGGGAATTGATCCACGGATTCAACGCGTATGCAGCTAGGCGCCGTCTAGAAGGACTGCTACTCAAAGATCTAAAAAATTGAGTATAAATCTATAAAAATAGGAAACTATGAAAATTATAGCCAAACTGTTCGCGCTCCTATTCAAAAAAGTTGCTCTTCCCGTCGACCCCGAAACAGCAAAAACCGAGGCCCAAATCGCAGTAGAGGAAGCCCGTGCCTTTAGAAAAGGCAAGCTCACTCCCCGGTATCTCTTCAAATACGCTATGATATTCCTCTCAGTGCTGTTCTGCACATTGCTGATACTGGGCCTATTTTTCCCCAGTCTCATAGATACCAGCAACCTCCTGGAGACCATCGAGCGCATGTTCAATATTATTGGAGGTGTGTAATGGATGACCTCCTAGCAATGACAGAGTTGATTCAACCCCTCATACTCGCCCTAGTAACAGTGATAGGGTGGGGGGTAAAAGCCATCTGGAACAAGGTTCGCGACTCAGACAAAAAAATCGATGACCTACGAAACGAGATCCGCGCAGAGTTGCAGGAGTATGAACGTAAGGAGACTTGTCGCGCCCATCGTGAGGCGCTCGACAACAAAATTAAGCACATCGCTACAGTCTATGGCGTATGCATGACCAAAACCGGCATGGCTGTAGTCGACATCAATAATGTACGACAAATGTCTGAGCTCAGAAACATGCTCAGTCCAGAACTACGCAAACAGCACACCGACTCCTGTCAGTTCAAACAGGATATGGATTCATAATGGCTAAATGTGATTGGGGAGCGGTGCGTGCTGAATATGAGACAGGCGCCAGCCAATCCGCCCTCAGTACCAAATACAAAATCAGTCGCACCGCTATCCAAAAACACATCAAAGCGGAGGGCTGGCTCCAAGGCGACATAAATGCTGCAGTTAATAAATTGGCCGAAGCAAAAGTTGCAGGCGTAGTTGCAGGCTGCAACCCCGAAAAAAAGGCCGCAGCTATGCAGGCTGCAGCCGAAGCAAAGGCCGCTGTCATCCAACGGCATAAGTTTGAATGGGAGCAACATCAGCACCTAGTTGACAGTGCCATTGCCGACGACGATTTCACTCGCGCCAAGCTTGCAAAAATCACTGCAGAGACAATCAAAATACGGCAGGAAGGCGAGCGCAAGGCATGGGGGCTCGATAAGGTCGACACAACTCAGATTGATGCTAAGATTGAGATAGTATGGCAAGAATAGAAATCCCATATACGCCACGATATCCTGATGTACATAAAGCGCTAGAATCTCATAGATTCACAGTACTAGTTGCCCACAGGCGATTCGGCAAGACAGTGCTAAGCGTAAATCATTTGATCAAACAGGCCATGCTGTGCACTAAACCACGTGGCCTGTTTGCCTACGTTGGCCCACTACGCAACCAGGCTAAAGCTGTAGCATGGAACTACCTAAAACACTACAGTGTCACTATCCCGTTGCGCAAAATAAACGAGGGCGAGCTCTCAATATCGCTGCCAAGCAATGCAAGCCCCTCCGGTTCTGTGATCAGGATTTTCGGCGCAGACAATCCTGATGCACTCAGGGGGCTCTATTTCGACGGTATCATTCTAGATGAGGTCGCTCAGATGAAACCAGAGGTGTGGTTCGAAACAGTGCAGCCAGCCCTCTCCGATCGCCACGGCTGGGCATTATTCATCGGCACGCCAAAAGGCATCAATCTATTCTCTGACCTCTATGAGCAGGCTGCAGAGCGCGAAGCAAAAGGCGATGCCAACTGGCTGGCCCTATCATTTCCTGTAACCGAAACAAATGCGTTACCGGCATCCGAGGTTGAGCGCCTCAAATCGGAGCTCTCAGAGAATACATTTAGGCAGGAAATGCTCTGCGATTTCTCGGCATCCTGTGACAACGTTCTCATACTGATTGATGAGGTCAACGCAGCTATCGCAGCACCAGTTGACCTAGAAATGCAGCAAAATTGGCCCGTAGTTGTTGGCGTTGACGTGGCGCGGTTTGGTGATGATGCCACAGTGTTTTTCGCACGCCGTGGCATGTATGCATATGAGCCTGTAGTTCTGACGCATCTATCAAACAATGATGTGGCGAACAGGCTCATGGCATACATTGCTGAGGTTAAGCCTTTGTATGTCTGCATCGACCAGGGCCAAGGCACCGGTGTCATTGACCTAGTGCGCGGCCTTACAGCGACAAGCCCAGTGCATATCATAGAGGTACCGTTTGGTTCACAAGCCCTCAAGGCCGAGATGTTCGTCAACCGGCGTGCTGAGATGTGGACGTCAATCAGAGACTGGCTGCGTGGTGGTGGTCGACTACCTAACAACACAGCTCTCAAATCTGAATTGACTGCGCCCACATATGAATATGACGCACGAGGTCGCATCAAGCTCGAAGCTAAAGAAACTATCAAACAGCGTCTGGATGGGCGCTCAACCGACCTAGCGGACGCGCTTGCGCTCACATTCGCAGTACAAGTCTATCCAGATCGCGACAGTTTATTCCCAGCTTGGGGTGAAAAATACGGCGTGAAAGCAGCCTCCAAAATGCGTAATTTTGTTTTGGACTATGAGGCTAGTGATGAGCGCTGGGATCCGTTCGCAGGGCAGGCTAATCATGACAGATGACGTACGAGTTAAAGGCCTCACAGGCTCGCAGGCCGCCCTCCTAGTGCCACAACTTTGGCACGGTTTAACACCACACAGGCGCCGCTACATGGTTTGGGATGCCGCAGATCAGCACGGCCCAGAAACGCTGGCTAGGTTCGTCTCATTAGCGAATGTAGCCTGTGCAGCTTGGGTCAATGGGCAGTTTTTAGGCCTAGCATGGGTGATTCCATTGACATATGGCTCACGGTGCGGCCTCATCCACATGGCATCTACAGGCCCACGCTGGCAGTCTGAAGCGATCGGCAATATCTGGATCCGCGACGTTTTGCCGTACCACTATGATAGTCTTTTAGCCTTCCTTCCTGTGGCATTTAGGCACATCCGCGCAATGATCGAGGACATGGGTTTTGTGCGCATCAGCACCATACCAGGCGCCGCTTGTCTCACAATGCGAAACAATCGCATAATGGATGCAATCATGTACCAAAAGGATTTACGGCATGGACACCAATGATGAGTGGGCAGACTTCCAAGACCCTGACGTTATTTTAGATGCGCGTGACCTCTATTTACGTTGTCTTGCAGATGTATTGCAGACGTCGTCTGGCGTCTACGTATTGCACGACATCCTGCGCCGATTAGGTGTATGTCAGATGGTTCCTAATGATAGCGAGAGCGTTGAGTTGTTCAATTTTGGCGAGAGATTGCTTGATGACATTGGCCAAGCTTCCCCCAAACAATGTCTTAACCTAATTGCACGTCTACGTGATTTACAGGTGTAGCATGAGTGAAAATCTAACAGTCCCCGTAGCAGACGCCCCCGCAGCCGTTGAACCTGCTGCCTCTGGCATCTCGGATGCCGCAACGAACACAAGCCTACCAGGCGCAAATCAGACTCCAGGCAACAAATCAGAATCAAATGCGCAAACGCAAACGTCAGACAAGGCTGACCCCACGCCTCCACAACAGACTCCTAGCGATAGTAAACAGAAAACTGATAGCCCTGAGCCCAAGGCAGACCAGGCAGATAAAGAGCAGCCTATTCAGGATTGGAGCAAGGTTAAAATCGAAGTCCCCGAAGGCACGCCCATTGATGACAAAACTTTGGGCGACTTTGGCAAAACTGCTGTCAAGCTCGGCCTCACACAAACGCAGGCACAGGAATTAGTCAAATTTCAGGTGTCTGCTATTCAACGGCAGCGAGAGGCTATCATTGATCATGGCGTCAAGACATTACAGAGAGATTGGGGCGCCAAGGCTAGTGAATATCAGCAATCTGTCATGACACTGATTGCTAACATCGACCGGCAAATGGGCAACAACGCTTTTTCAAAAGCCTTGAATAGCTGCGGCGCAACCTGCTTCCCTGATGTATGCAAAGGTCTTCTCCTAATCGCTCAGAGCGTATCAGAGGACACAATGGGCAAAGGCGGCGCGGGCAACGCGAGCAATCGTCCAGAAACAGCGCTAGATGGCCTTGAGGCAGAATGGGCTAAAAATAGAGGTAAAAGACTATGAGTGGAATGATGCAAACCCTACATGAGATTAGCGTTGAATATGCCAAGAAACAACCTGGCATGATTGACGCTCTCACAGAGGACGCACCTATATTAAAGATGATCAAATGGACGAAAGCAACACATGGCTTATGGAACGTGGCTGAGAAGCTTAATGACATTAAAGCGCCTGCTTTTGTACATTTCGACTCTCCATTGCCTAGCATCGGTGTAACATCCGACCTCGTGACCACCGACCTCCAAAAGATGGGTGGTGAAATGGAAGTGCCGACCGACCGTGCTATGAAGTTTGGCGGCCCCATGAAATATTTTGCTCGCAAGCAAGACTACATCTTGAAGAAAGCGGGCATGGATACAGAGGTTGTCATCGTTATGCAAAACCTAATGCGTGGCGCCATGGCAGAAAAGAACTTGTACGACGCTGGTGGAAGTGGCAAAGGCTACTTTATCCTGGCTTGCCGCTTTGACCCTGAGCTGAACGTCGGCCTCTATGATCCTGACCAGTTCGCGCAAGGTCGCCTGTTTAATATTTCTTTCCCGTATGATGGCGCAGAGCACTATTTACGTAGCAAAATGTACGAAGGCGTGCTTGGCTACTCTGTCGTATATCGCAGCCATTTTGGCTACCAAATGCTGGACGCTAAGCGTACCGTTGCAGCCATTGTGAATATAGACGAAGAGCACCATCCAACAATCAATCAGATCGACGACATGCTCGCACAAGTTCGTGCACAGCCTGGCAATACGCATTTATTCATGGGCCCACGCGGCAAGATCTATGGCATCAATCCGTATAAGCACGAAAATGTACAGCTCTCCAACGGCGACACTGATGCCAAAACGCGCATCGAAACATGGAACGGCATCAGTATCACTACATCCTACAACATCGCCGACAAAATCGAGCACATCACTGTGAAATAGGAGGATGCCATGGCAATCACAGGTCAAGAATTTCTCGACGGTTTGCGCCAAGCTCGTGACCTACGCGTTGAGCAAGGGCGCGGCCCAGGGCCCATGTACAGAGGCAATGAAAAGGCTCCTCTGATTTGGGGTGACCAATTTTTTGCGAGAGGCCTCACTCCTACGGGTGCGCTGGATATCATGAATTTTGAACCACTGAGAGTGGGCGCAACCCAGAGCTCAATCGACCTTGTAATCATTGCCAGCCACAGCAACACTGGTACGCTCCTCTGCCCCGCTGGATCTAGCATCACAGTTGCGCTGTATCAGTGTGACACTGAAGACGGCCTGTTTGAGCAAAGTGGCTACGAAGTGACCTATACCAACGTCAATGAGCGCAACCTTGACCCTGATTGTCAGGTTTGCCGCGTTTACATAGGCTCCATGGAGAAGGCGTTTTGCGTTCCAAAAATAACGTTCACAGGTGTGTTTGCTGGTGGCACCGTTGACGTAGGTCTTGCACGTTCTGTGCGCTAGGAGTGAGCAATGGCACAGATGTTTCAAACAGACGTAAAATATACATCCGACGGGAAAAGCGTGCTGTGGCCAATCCCATTCCCGTTTTCTCAAACGTCGGATGTAGGCGTAAAATCAATTGAAAAAGACACTGGCATTGAGACCGAGCTCGTGTATGGCATTGACTACCAGATCCAAGGGCGCAATGTCGTATGCGTTATGCCAGCAAATAAAACGCTCGAGATCTGGCTGAAAGTAAGCCTTGACGCAGTGCTCCAAAGTATGCCAGGCATGCCCTTTGCTGGTATCCCAGGGCCCAATGCAGCTCCACTTCCTCCCGTTACAGAACCGATACGACCCATGGGTGATCCGTTTACTGACCGTCTTTTAGGTGTAATGTCCTCAGACATCCTGCACTTAAAGAAGCAGCTTGACGAAGGTCTAGCTATCGAACGTGCACGAGAGTGCGACAGCCAAATCCAGCGCATCAAAGACGCCGCATCGCTGCACGGCCAACAGGCAATCAGCAACGTCGACACTAAACTGCAAACATCCATTGCAACTATCGAGACCACTGCCTCGTCTTATGTCGACCAATTGAATGCCGTTGGCACAACCCTCAGCAATACAGCGCATACTGTCTACAATTCAGCCAATGAAGCCCAGCGATTAGCCGCTAATACCATTGAGACTCTGAATACTAAGCAGGCAGAGGTTAAGGCTGAGCTCACAACAGTTGACTCAAAGGCCACAGAAGCTAAAGCCGCCGCTGCTGAAGCAAAGACTTATGCGGAGCAAGCCGCTGTTAGTGCCAGCGATATCGAAGTCGCAAAAGCTGCATGTCAGCGCTACCAGGCGCAAATGGCTGCAGACAAAGATATCGTGGCTGCAGATAAAGCCGCTGTGGCCGAAGCTCGCAGTGCTGCTGCTCAGGCGCAGACAGATTGCACCACAGCCTTAGCGCAAATACAAACTGCGCACGCTGAGATCATAGAGCATGTCGACTCGTGCCAACAGTATGTTGACGAAGCCAACGTGGCAAAAACTGCCACCGAATCCGCTATGGGTCAGGCTCGCGACTATGCTAGTGCTGCTGCTGATAGTGCTGCTGCATCCGCTGCTAGTGCTACGCGTTCTGTACAGGCTGCCGACAGCGCTGCTGGAAGCGCCACTGATGCTCGCACGTCTGCTGTTGCTGCATCGCAGTCTGCATCCGCTACAGCCGCTGATGAGCAGACAGTACGTAACAGTCGCGCAGTTGTGGAATCACTGGAACGGTCAAGTCAAAAGGCCTGTAGTGATGCTCAAGCTGCAGCCACAACGGCTACAGAGCAAGCCACGGCTTCTAGTGCATCGGCAGCTGTAAGTGACCAATCAGCTGCCGCATCCGCTAACAGCGCGAGCCAAGCGAGTCTATCTGAAGCCAAAGCCCTTGAATATGCAAATATAGCCGTTGACAGCGCAACTACAGCGTCTCAAATGGCTGAAATCTCGAGAGAAGCTAAGACAAGTGCAAGCGCATCCGCTGACGCCGCTGCTGCTGACAAAGAGGTTGTGGCCTCCTTGAAGACGCAAACAGAAGAAACCGCGAACGTTATTCTACAGCTTGAAGCCCCATTAAAAGCTGTCGCTGAATCTGCAGCTCGGGATGCCGAGACTGCCACCACACAAGCACTACGCGCAGCCAGCTCCTCAGATTCAGCAGCAACCAGTGCGGGCAATGCCAACGTATCAGCGACCAACGCGGCAGCTAGTGCTAGTGCATCTGAAACGAGCGCAATCAATGCTAAGCGCAGTGAAGACGCAGCCGACGCCGCCCAAGATGCTGCGGAGCGTGCAGCACAATCCGCCGAGGCTGCCAGCAATTCATCTGTGATTAATAAAGAGGCTGTCGAGGCCTCCAGAGCTATTGTCGAAGGTCTTGAGGCCCAATACACAACTGCGGCAAATGCAGCCACAGAAAGCGCCGAGGCTGCAGCCACTACTCTCGTTGAAGTTGCAGCTCATGCTGAAACTGTACGCGTAAATGCCACAGCTGCCGCTGAATCAGCTACAGAGGCTGCAACTAGTGCAAGCACAGCTGAAACGTACGCAGCTAAGACTGCGCTTGATGCTGAATCCACAACCGCCGACAGAGACGCTGCCATAGCTGCCAGAGAGGCTGCAGAGGCCGCTCGCGATACAGCCAACGAAGCTGCAACTCAGGCTAGTGAGGATGCTCTTGCTACGGCAGCCGACCTTGCCGCGACCAAGGATGCCAAGGATGTCGCGGTAACCGCGTCAGAATCCGCTACAGCGTCCGCTACAGCCGCAGGGGCTAGTGCATCTCAGGCTGCAGCCTCAGAGAGCGCCGCGTCCACTAGTGCGTCTGAAGCCCGCAACTCTGCGAATGCGACCGCTGAAGATGCTGTCACATGTGAAAACGATAGGCTGATTGTGAACGCGATCAGGGCGGAAGTCAGAAACATCAAGGCCGACATTATGGCAGCACTTGACGAAGTAGTGGAAGCGGCGTTGCAAGAGCGTATCGTCAACACTGCTAAGAGTTATGCCATCAAGGCCCGCAACTATGCAGAGCAAACCGAAGAAAGCGTCTCAGCGAAGCTGGGCGTGGTCGCATTGACTGAAGAGTTTGCAAAGCTATCTGACCGCGTAACACGTCTTGAGCTGGGCATAGAAGACACTGAGACTAGTGGTGATACGCAACCTGCAAGCGATACAGTTGACTATGATACCAACCCGTTGACTGATGATCGCAATGATCCGACGTCGGATGAATTTTTGGCCGACCAGTTTAGCTATGCCTACATGACAGGCGGACAGCCTGATACTGGCACCACTGACGAAAACAACGGCGATTAATTAATGCAACCCCTACGTACATATGCCTAGATGTCTAGGTATTGCATCCGTAGTTTTTATATATAGGAGATACTACAATGCCTGATGAAAACACCGCCACCGACTTAATGTCCAAACTTCATGTATTAAATCAACGCGTTGCTGCCGTTTGCTACAGTTTAAAAACAGCTAACGAAGCGACTGCCAGTGAATTAACCGCCTACAAAACACAAGTCCCCACATTAATTAGTGACGCCGCTGCCGCTTTAAAAGCTGAGATCTTGGGTGGTGCCGGGGAACAGTACGACACTCTCAAAGAACTCGCTGATTTACTCGACAGCCACGCCACTATGCTCCAAGCACTGGAGGCTGCTACTTTAGTTAGCTATGGCCAAGCCCAGACTCTAACGGCCCAACAAAAGGAACAGGCTCGCACCAATATCGCTGCTGCAGATGACGCTAATGTGGTGAAGCTGTCCGACATGACCTCCACTATTACTACGGCTCAAAAGACTCAAGCTCGTACTAATATTGATGCCGCTAGCGGCACAGACTTTACCACGTTATCTAATAATGCCATTGTAAAAGTTGCTCAGACTCTGACTTCCGCGGAGCAAGAGCAAGCCCGCCAAAACATCGGTGGTGCTAGTGACGCTGACTTGACCGCGTTAGAAACTGCTATCGGTACGTTGACCAATATTGATTTTGTTAGTGAGTTCAATGGTATTTATGAACCTGCAAATGCAGGCGCATAATCTAGCCATGCCGTAGTTATCTTGGGGCGCATTTAGCGCCCCTTTACGAATAGAGAGGCGGGCATGGCAAATGATACACAAGACTTGGTTACAGCAATGCACTTACTTGTACAACGCTGTGCTACGGTCACTAAGGACAACAAAGATAGCATAAGTGGCCTAGAATTGACCTTGACCCAAGCAATTGCAGAGTTAGCACGTGCAACTGACAACTGGACAAAAATTGCATCGTGGGCCGCACAACAAGGCTTCGACCCCAGCGATTATGAGACTTCAAATGAAAATTAACGGGAGAAAATAATGGCAGACGACACCACCACTGCTACCGTGACCGAAGCAGAACTGCTTACTCAAATGGTCGAAACAGCTAGCGCGTTACAGGATGCACAAGAAACCGTCGTGCAGATTAGCTCCAATATCGCCGCTGCTGCTGATACTATAATGGCAAGCAATGCTGCCGCCCCTATTCCTGTATGGGATGGCACAAAACTCAAATTTAAACGCGGCAATGATAGCGGCGACTTGTGCGGGTTTGTTGACCTCAAAGGCGAAAAGGGTGACACTGGCCCTACAGGCCCCACTGGTGCCCCTGGTGAAACAGGTGCCACTGGTGCGCCTGGCATTACGCCGACTTTCAATATCGGCATGGTTGCTACATTGCTGCCAGGCGCAAACGCAACGGTTTCACTTGATTCCGATGGTAGCGGTGGCAACACGTTCACTTTCGGCATCCCTCGTGGCTCTAAAGGCGACAAAGGTGACACAGGTGCTGAAGGCCCTGAAGGTCCTGAGGGCAAGAAAGGTGAAATCGGAGACACAGGCCCCGAAGGCCCGCAGGGTGAAAAAGGTGATGCACCAACACTGAAAATCGGCACCGTTACTACACTCGCTGCAGGCTCCAATGCCACTGTCTCTTTGGAGGCTAGCGGCGACGGCTATCTGATTAATTTTGGCATCCCTCAAGGCGCAGCTGGTGACTATGCATTTAAGTCCGATTTAACTCCTCTTGCCACTAAAGCTGAGCTTGCCAACTACGCTACCACGGCATCTTTGACATCACTCTCCCAAGGCCTGGTGCAAATCGTCAACGCGTTGCCAGCTACTGGCACAGAAGGGGTGATCTATCTCGTCCCGACGGTGACATCGGGCGTCTATGATACCTACACGTGGGAGAACGGTGTTTTTGCCGCAATGGGCTCTTCTCATATC
Source organism: Desulfovibrionaceae bacterium (assembly GCA_017454005.1). Taxonomy (GTDB): domain Bacteria; phylum Desulfobacterota; class Desulfovibrionia; order Desulfovibrionales; family Desulfovibrionaceae; genus Desulfovibrio. The sequence goes on from JAFTDU010000027.1 coordinate 54,373, forward strand.
GATTTGTCCGACTATCTTAAGGGCATCAGCCTTAGCGGTTCCACATTGACCATTACAAAGGGCGACAACAGCACATCGACTATCACACTGCCAGCAAGTACAACTGGCGGCCTCAAAGTCATGACAGATCCCGTTTTGCAGGGTGAAAACCAAGCCGTGATCGGCGACAGCTATACTCTTGGTATGACGTCGACCAGCGTTTTAAATAATTGCGCCATTGTTGCCTATAACATCACAGGCGACTTGGGCACCCAGACTGTAAATGTTTCTAATACTGCCGGCACAGCAACTTTAACTATTCCATTAAATGCAAGCGTAGGCGCCACGTTTACCATTACAGTGACCGCAACTGATAGCATGGGTAATGAAAGCAACGCTGTGAGCAAAACAATTACAGCAATCTCTACCCCTGTTATTGCGGTACGGCCTCCTGTTATTTCAGCAAATAAAGCATCTATGTATCAAAACGAGGTGCTGGAATTAACAGGATCAGAAATCGATATTACAGGTTCCGAAACTAGCGATCATTCCAAAACAGACTGGAAAATCTGCGCAACTAATAGCAGCGCAGCCACTGGTGAGTGGGCATCGCTTAATGATACAATTAATAGAACAACTTTAGTGCTTGCCAAAAATAGTTTGACGCCAGGCAGTAAATATATTTTCGTGCGTTACTATGACAGCGAGCTTCAACTGTGGAGCGAATGGAGCGAAGGCTTAGCTATCACAGTGAATCAGCCCGTAGTTGCTGCCGCCACGCTGACAAAGAGCGTGAATGCGCTTTATCCAAACACAGCGTTCAACTTGAATGGTAGCGCGTTTAGAATTACTGGCGCCGATACCAGCAACCATGAAAAAACTGATTGGAAGATATGTAAATCGGATTCAGTATCTGGCACCGTTGAGTGGTCATCTCTGAACGATACGACAAACCTGCGCAGTATTACCGTACCGGCTGATACCTTAACATCTGGTAACCGCTACGCCTTTGTGCGCTACTATGACAGCACAAACCAGGTATGGTCGGAGTGGTCAGAGCCATTATTGCTGGCCGTAGGTTCGCCCTACATTGCTGCGCCGCTAGTTACTGACATGCCGACTTGTATTGCGCCCAATACATCGCTGACAGTAACGGTGGCTGCGTTTACGCCAGTAGGCGGCGAAGATACGCACCAAGCTACAAGCTGGGTGATTTATGATAGTGACGATAGAGCTGTTGTATATTCATTGAACAATACAACCGACTTGCTCAGCCATACATTTAGCGCGTCTGAATTGTCTGCACTGAGTCAAGAAACAACCTACAAAGTACGTGTTCAATTCATCGGCACGACATATGGTGCTGGCGAGTTAAGCCAAATTCACAGTTTGTACATCACAACTAAAACGATTACGGCTAGCGGGCGTGCAACATATCGGCATAGCTCCGATGAAGGCACAGTTGTAATCATGGACGACTATGGCACATTGCGCCATGTAGTTGTTCCTGACTGCAAATATCGCAACTTACTTGCATGGGGCTGCTATGGTGTAGATACGCCGTTACAGAACTTTAATTCAGCTAATCGTAGCGGCGGTTGGTATATCAACGGCTCATCTGCTATAAGCGAAACTGGTGATGCGCCAGTGATGACAGATGCAGCGTTGCAATATTTATGGCCAGCTGGGGCAAGCGACTTATCTGCACGAGAGAACTGTGACGTATGGATTACCTACGTCGGTCAAACAGACAAATCAAGTACTGCTATTACAGGTGTGCCGCAAGTAGAGCACGCACGCAGCATATCTATTTCAGGCATTACTGACGGCTGCGACATCCCGAACGAGTATGAGTTGATGGTTTTAAGACTAGAAGGCGCAGCTCTGGACAATCTCGACAAGTATAAGAACAACACAGACTACAATATGTACCTGTTGAGTCCAGCCAATCCTAGTGGCAAATGGTTCACATTTAGTAGCAGTTCCTCGTATGTTTTCTCGTCCTCTGAGAGCAGCAGTAACCACGAGCGTTACGTGCGTGCGAGTGGGAACGCGGACTACACCCTCAAGAACAGCGTGCGCGGGTGCGTCCCCGTCAGGGAGCTATAAAGTCTGAAGCCTTAAACCTTTGTATTTAAAAAGGGAGCCGCCATTCGAGGCGGCTCCGAAACGAAGATGATGCAAAATTATTATGGCGAAACAAGATAAAAACAAAAAGGCTCCTGAGAAAGAAGCGGATGAATCGCGGCCTAGACCGGTAGACAAAAGCCCGATTTATAATACAGCACGACAGCTAAACGCATCTCTTGTAAAAGCCGTTGCGCAGATGGATAAACGTTATAGATATCAAACAGGGAGCCAGCTTTTACATCTCAGCCTTACACTATCTATGGTGATCACTAGAACATATAGAGCATATGGCAATATTCCAGAACAACTAAACCGCGCACGACAGATTGGTGACACATGCGATATGCTAGTTTCTATGCTGCAAGCAGCTTATGATTGCAGAGTGATATGGCGAGCTCATTTTGTAGAAGCTATTAATTTTTGTGTATCGATCCAAAAGCAGGCTGCAGGTTGGGTCAACTCAATTGCGCAGTCCGCTAAATAGCAACGTTTAAGCCAGAGTATCTATTTTCAATGTAGGATAGGTAGAGTGCTAAGAGCTCGGCCATACCACCTATAAGGCAGATTAAGCTTGAAGACTTGGCTACAGGTTTTCCGGCGTGAAGTGTATGGCATGTTCCTCGTATGTTTTCTCGTCCTCTGAGTACAACAGTAACAACGAGCGTAACGTGAATGCGAATGGGAACGCGAACAACAACAACAAGAACAACGTGCGCGGGTGCGTCCCCGTCAGGGAGCTCTTCATGTTGCCACGCCTCGTAGATCAATACACATACAAAGACATCTTGGAAGCCTATTTAGATTGCACTAAACGCAAGAGAAATACATATACAGCTATTGCGTTTAGTGTAAATTTTGAATCGAAGCTGCGTAAACTATTAGACGAAATCAATTCTAATACCTACCAAATCGGCCCATCGCGCGGCTTTGTGGTGACATTCCCAAAGCCCCGCGAGGTTTGGGCTGCCCAATTCCGGGATCGCATAGTACACCATCTGGTGTGCAGAGATCTTGCGCCATTTTATCATTCGCGATTTATCAATACCAATTGCGCCTGCATTGAAGGGCGCGGCACGCTCTATGCGACTGAATATCTCACAAAGTTTTGCAGACAGGCGACAGAGAACTGGTCAAAGACTGCTTGGGCTTTACAGTTTGATATACACAACTTTTTTGTGAGTATTAATCGCAGTGTGCTGTGGGAGATACTGGTAAAAGATATTGGCGAAACTAGTCTTACATCCCGCCTATTAAAACAAATCATTTTCAATAATCCAACTCAAGGCTGTATTGTGAAGCCTGGCACAAACTTTTCGCTTGTGCCAAAACATAAATCGCTGTGGTTCGCACCTAAAGACTGTGGTCTACCTATTGGAGATCTGACAAGTCAGCTATGCGCAAGCGGCGTTTATCTTGATGGCCTAGATAAATTTGTAAAGCATACATTAAAATGCAAGTGGTATGTGCGCTATGTAGACGATGGTGTACTGCTTGCGCACGATAAAACACAATTGCAAGAGTGGTTAGGTCAAATAGAAGAGTGGCTTAAAACGCGCCGTAAAATCATGCTGTCGCCAAGTAAAACTACGATTAAGCCATTATCTGGCGGCATTAACTTTGCCGGTGCGTACATCCTGCCATTTAGAACGTATCCGCGAAAGATGACTATATCTCGCGCGATACAGGCTGCCAAAGCGTTACATAAGGCGCCTTTTGATAAACATTTACTAGCATCGATTAATTCATATATTGGCATGATGCGGCATGCAAATGCATTTAAGTTGAGAGCTAAGCTGTGCCGTATCGCACAAGTGCCGTACATCTTAGAGTATAACAGAGACTACACAAAGGTATATAACATTGTAAGCATTTAAGGGGGAATTTATGGGGAGCGTTTTTGGTGGTGGGTATGAGGCACCAGAGGTTCCAGAAACTACGCCTGTCCCTTCTGCAGAGGAGACACAAGAGCCCGTGTCTAAAGCTGTGCGGGAGGAAGAACGTCGCAAAATTAGAAGTAGACGAGCAATGGGTGGTACGCTGCTGACATCGCCCCTAGGCGTGACAGGAAACAAGGGCGGATTATTAGGCAGGTTGTGATGAATAAATGGGCTGACGTGCAGTCGTTTGCCGAACATATAAAAGGCGAGCGGACGCGCAGAGAAGAAGAGTGGCTGGAGCTTTCGCGATGGATCTGCCCATACCGTGGCATCTTTCAAGGAGAGGATCTAGCGCCTAAAGGCACTAGACGAAACCACAAGGCTTTCTTGAGCACCACAACACAAGCACTGCTTAGAGGTGCTTCTGGCATCACTAGCGGCATGACGCCACGCAATATATCATGGTTTGAGCCAGAGTTTGATACGCCAGACATGGCGGAAGTGTCTGAGGCGCGTGTGTGGCTGGATGAGGTAGACCGTCGAATGAAAAACGTTTTGGCTGACGGCGGCTTTTATCAGGCTATTCAGTCGTTTAATACAGACTTGCTGTGGGCAGGTTGCGCCTTACTCTATAGTGAAATGTCACCAGTAAGCGTGCTGCGATTTGAATGCGTACAGGTCGGCACGTTCTATATCAAGCTTGATGCTGACGGCAGGTTGGACGCTGTACTGCGCACAATGGCATGGACGCCGGCTCGCATTGCCGAGACATTTGGCCGCGATGCTATGTGTGAAGGCACAAGGCAAAAATTAGACAAGACGCCCTATGACTACGTGCGCGTGACCCATTGTGTACGCCGTCGTGACATCCGAGACCCTGGCAAAGTGGATAAACAAAACATGCCATGGGAGAGCTATTTCTGGGAGGATGGCGGCACCGATTTTCTGCATGAGGGCGGCTACCATGAGATGCCCTATTTCTTTGCTGCGTGGCACGAGGGACAGACAGCGTACGGCACCGGGCCTGGTGATGAGGCAATGCCAGATTCCAGGCAAATAGACATGATGGAGCATACTAAACTTGAGGGCTTGGCTAAGCTCACAAGGCCTCCTGTGCAGTATCCGCAATTCATGAAAGACAGACTGCGCCTTGAGCCTGGTGGCATGACGCCGGTGCCGCAACAGGTGCAAATCACGCCCATTATGGATCTAAGGCCTTATTCAGCGTCCCTGCAGTATCTGCAGCAAGAGATTCAAAACGTGGGGCAACGGCTGGAAAAGGAACTTATGGCAAGCATTTTCGCTAGCATGCCATTGGATCAGCGTCCTAAAGATATGTCTGCAACTGAGTTCTTAGAACGTAAACGCGAGGCTCTTCAACAACTTGGGCCTGTGATTAGCGCCTATGAGCCCAATGTATTGACGCCATTATTGGAGCGTACTGCAGCCACGCTGGATAGAGCGGCACTATTGCCACCGCCACCGCCGGATCTAGAAAGCTATCCAATTATCATGAAAATGCAGTTCGTTTCACCTTTGGCTAATGCATTGCGGCAAACTGCATCTGAGACAACGCGTGCGCTTATTCAGGATGTCATGGCACTAGCGCAGCTTGATCCACAAGTATTAGACAAGGTCGATATAGATCAAGTGGTGGATGAGCTCGCAACAGGCCTTGGCGTTCCTGGCAAAGTGATCCGCGCTGACAGCGATGTAGAACAGCTACGGCAAATGCGAGCACAGCAACAGGCAATGATGCAGCAACAGGCAATGATGCAACAACAGGCTGAAACTGCAGCGACTGCAGCTGGTGGAATTAATGATCTAGCAGGTGCTGCACAATCTATAGACAGTATGATGCAAGGGGGACAGGATGGCAACCAAGCTCGAGATTATCAATAATGCTTTATTAAAAGTTGGGCTACCTTTAGCTGCGACACTAGATGACGCAGATTGGAATGCAACTATAGTGTATGACACTGTAGCAAAGCAGGCTTTGCGGTCTTTTGCGTGGGGCTTCGCTATGCGTTATGCCAATCTAGCAGTCGAAAGTAGTGCACCAAATCACGGGTTTACCTATAAATATGGACTGCCTGAGGCAACGGAGGATCATCCAGAATACGCATGTTTGCGGGTTTTAGATGTACGAGCATCTAGTGACCTAAGGGCGCCAAAAGCGCGTTTTGCAGTTGCGGGTTTAGCTATTTACACTAACGTTTCTCCATGCCATGTACGATACATTGGAGATTTCTCCTCAAAACCAAATAGATGGCCTGATGATTTTGCTGATGCTGTGTCATGCAAAATCGCTGCAGAGATTGCTAACTTGTCGGCGCAGACTGTTTCTATGACGCCAGGTCTTTTGCAAATGTATCAGCTTGCACTTGCACAAGCGCAGGCGATTGATTCCACAGAGACCAACGAACGAGTGCCATTGGATGAATCCATCCTAGCATCTAGATCACAAGGATAGTGCCGCATGGCAAAGAAAAGGCAACAGACCGCGCCGTATCCTCACGGGAGCACATTTAACCATCCTGCGGTTCAAGCGGCCATGAAAGCATTGTTTACCACGCCGGCGCCACAGGGCGCAGTAGGCGCGTCAATGTTCCTGCGCCCTAATGGATCTGCACTAGGTGATCCTAAGGTTAGGGCCGCCTTGGAGGCTTTGACCAATTTAGGGCAGCCAGGAGCGGCTGGCGTGGGCGTGACAGATAGAGAGCACAAGTCCAGCTCAAGTTTTGATAGCTCTAAAGTTCAAGCCTTGCTGCAGAACATGCAGACTAATCCGCAGCAAGGCGGCGTAGGGCAAACTGAATTTGCGCACCGTTCCAGCTCGGCCTTTGACAACGACAAAGTGCAGCTTGCCTTGCAGCAAATGCAGCAAGCTGCACAGCAAGCGGGGCAGGTGGGGGCAACCCATAATGTACGGCCCGATGGTTCAGCCCTATCAGATCCAAAAGTTGTGGCAGCACTAAAGCAGCTAAGCGATCTGGTGACGGAGCAAAACCGGTTGCGCGTGTACCACGTGAAAACAGGGGTGGGTGTATCAGATCGCGTTCATCCTACTGGCTCTGCGTTCGAGTCTGAGAAAGTACAGCAAGCACTACAAGGTCTACAGCAAATGCAGACTCAAGGTGGTGTAGGCGTTACTGATAGAGCTCACAGTACT
>JAFTDU010000028.1 GCA_017454005.1 Desulfovibrionaceae bacterium
CTTATCGCCACAAACCTTGTCTCAATGGTCCGGGAGGGTGAAAGTCGGTACCCACTGTCCCAGGGATAAGGCGGCACCTTAAATTTTGACCTCGAAAATCGAGAGGTCTTACTCCTGCTATCCAAATGCGTCAGCCCTGCGGGCAACCTGCACTGATTTTGACTTTTTGTGAGCACGGCAATTATCATGATCAGCATTTTTTCATGTTTCCTGAGGAGATGGTTGCAGGATCTGTGTCCACGCCAAAAATTGATTTGGCGAACGAAGATCTCATCCGCGCCCATATACATGCCATATGGCTCGCCCACTCAAAACTCGATCTCAAAATGTCAGTGGCGCAATTGCTAAACCTTGAAAGTGTGCCCCCATCCCTTGAAATTCAAGAAAGCGTTTCCGCGCATCTTGCCGACGACGCAGTAAAAACGCGCACCATTCATAGTGCCAATATTCTTCTTGAAAGCATCCAAGATGAACTTGCCGACTGTAGTTGGTACTCCGACCATTGGGTAGCTGACACTGTTAGAGACATTCCCGCACAATTTGACGCAGCTTGTGAGCGCTGGCGCGTGTTATTTCATGCTGCCGTACATCAGCGCGAAGTACAAAATGCTATTGCTACTAATTTTAATGTCACGCAAGCTGAACGAAAGATTGCCAAAAATTTACGGGGAGAAGCAGAATCACAAGTTGAACTTTTATTATTAAATAAACATAGCAAACATGCGTTTCAATCAGATTTTTATTCCTATCGCTATTTTGCCAGTGAAGGTTTTTTACCAGGATATAATTTCCCGCGTTTGCCTCTTTCTGCCTATATCCCTAAAACGCGTGATGGATCACAGAAAGAAAATAATGATTATGTAAGTCGTGCGCGATTTTTAGCAATTTCAGAATTTGGACCTGGCAGTATTATCTATCATGAAGGATCGCATTATAAAATACATCGTGTCATGATGGATGTTGATAATGAAGATAATGCAATCACGATCTGTTTACAACAATGTAAAAATTGTGGGTATATTCACTATCCCCGAAATAGCAATAACGGTGTTGATCAGTGTGAACTGTGTGGATCAAGCAACATGGAAATTATGACCAACATGTTTCGCATGCGCAATGTTTCAACAATCAAGAAAGATCGTATTAGCTCCGATGAAGAAGAGCGGCTGCATTATGGTTATAGACTTGAAACAGGTTTTCGTTTTGTTGAACATGGCAGAAAAAAAAGTCACCGTGATGCGCAGATCACAGATAAAAATGGCTGCACTCTGTTTACCTTACAGTATGGTCAGGGCGCAGAACTTTGGCGGATCAATTTTGGCTGGCTTTTAACTCCTAAAGGGCACGGCCAAGGCTTTCTCTTAAATAGAACTAAAGGTATTTGGGTCAAAGATGGTATTTCTGAAGAAGTTGAAGAAAATCTAGAAGATATTGACGACTATAAATCCAATATTAGGGTTATTCCTTATGTGCAGGATCGCAAAAATTGTTTACGCATTGTGCCGAATGAAAACCTAGAATTAAATTCTGACCAATACTATTCTCTTAAAGAAGCCCTAAAACAAGCTATTCAGCAAGTGTATCAATTAGAAGATAATGAATTATCTTGTGAGGTTCTTCCTTCAAAAGGCAATCCTAATTCATTTTTGTTTGTAGAATCGGCTGAAGGTGGGGCAGGTGTTTTACGTAGACTGGTTGAAGATCAACAGGCCTTAGCTATTGTGGCTAAGAATGCTTTAGAAATTTGTCACTTTGATCCAGAGACTGGGAATGACCTCTTCAAAGCACCGTATGCCAAAGAAAATTGCATAGTTGCTTGTTATGATTGTTTATTAAGTTATGCTAATCAACGTTATCATAAACAATTAAATCGTCATTGCATCAAAGATATATTATTAAGATTACAGGAAGCGCAAGTTTTTAATTCAAAAGATGATCAAGAATTACAAATATTTGAGGCTCTAAAGCAAAAGTGTGATTCTGCCCTTGAAAAAGATTGGTTGACCTATGTCTTTGAGAAGGGTTACAAACTGCCAACTTTTGCGCAATTTCGCTTTGACTTTTGCAATGCTGTCGCTGATTTTTACTATGCAGCCAATGATGTTGCCATTTTTATTGATGGCCCACTTCACGAGTGTGAAGATGTAATCCAACGGGATGCCGCCCAGGAGAGATGTTTAGAAGATCAGGGTGTTACGGTTTTGCGATTTACAGATTGGCAACAGTGGCAGGTGATTTTAAATAGCGAACCTGAAATTTTTGGGAAACATAAATGACATACGCTGTAGGTTCATTGGTTAATGTGCGAAATAGAACCTGGGTGGTTCAACCCTCGCCCCCAAATTGGTACATTCTGCAACCTCTAGGCGGCACCAAAGCCGAGCAGATCTGTGTTGCTGAAGCACTTGAACAGATTGTTCCAGCCTCATTTGCCCTGCCTGATCCAACACAACCTGGGGATGCCAAATCCTGTGCCCTGCTCCACGATGCTGTGCGCTTGGGCTTTAGAAATATCACAGGTCCATTCCGTTCTTTTGGTCATATCGCAGTGGAACCACGCCCCTATCAGCTAGTGCCCTTGCTTATGGCCATGAAGCAACCAACTATCCGCATTTTAATTTCTGATGATGTGGGTATAGGTAAAACCATTGAAGCGGGACTTATTGTCCGCGAGCTCCTAGATCGGGGTGAGATCAAGCGCTTAGCCGTGCTCTGTCCGCCACCTCTAGCTGAACAGTGGCAGCAGGAACTTGATCGCAAATTCCACATCCATTGTGAGCTTGTCTTAGCGTCAACGGTAGCCCGCCTTGAACGAGGCTTAGGGGTTGGCGCATCCCTTTTCGAAGTATACCCTTTCACCATTGTCTCCCTTGACTATATCAAATCTGAACGGCATCGCGCAGAATTTTTACGGGTGTGCCCTGAATGCATTATAGTTGATGAAGCACATACGTGTGCTTCTAATGCCGGCACCAAAAGCTCTAAACAACGTTATAATCTCCTGCAACAGCTCACAAATCCTGAACATGATCGCCATATCATATTGGTTACGGCAACTCCTCACAGTGGCAAGGATGATGTCTTTCGTTCGCTCCTCTCGTTTCTCGATCCGAAATTTTTAAATTTGCCTGATGATTTAGCAGGAAAGGAAAATGAAGGATCGAGGCAAGAGCTTGCCAAATATTTTGTGCAGAGGCGCCGTGCTGATATTAGTGCCTACATGGATACTAAAACTGTTTTCCCAAGTAAGCTATCAGGCGAAATGACCTATAAATTTTCCACAAAAGAAAATGCTTTTTTCCAAAAGGTGCTAGCGCTTATCCAGGAGAGTCTCACACTGTCAGAAGGTGCTAATGACTATACGCGCCAAATATTTTGGTGGTCGGCTTTAGCTTTACTCAGAGCTGCTTCTTCTAGTCCTGCTGCATCAAAAGCCACGTTGCAAAATCGTGCCCTGGGCTTAGACGATGACATTAATGATGTGGCCTTGTTAGATGCGGAAGCTAAACGCATCATCTTTGACCAGACCTTAGAAGATGATGCCAATGTAACCGATACCTTACTTGGATCAGATCATAGTTCCGTTAAAATGGAGATGCCTAATGATGCCCGCAGTCAATTAAAAAAGCAGTATCAAGAACTCTTAGTAGATGTGGCTAAACTAGAAGGCTTAGCCAATGATTCCAAGCTCAAAAAACTTGTTGAAATTGTTAAGAAACTTCTTGAAGATGGCTTCGCGCCCATTATCTTTTGCCGCTTTATTCATACAGCAGAATATGTGGGCAAGATCTTAGCGGAAACATTTCCCAAAGTTGCGGTTGCTGCTGTTACAGGTCAACTGCCCCCAGAAGAGCGCGAAAACCGCGTGCAAGAGTTAAAAAAGAAAACTCAGCGTCTACTTGTCTGTACCGATTGCTTAAGCGAAGGCATCAATTTTCAAGATGCCTTTAATGCTGTGGTGCATTATGATTTATCGTGGAACCCTACACGGCATGAACAACGCGAAGGGAGAGTTGATCGATTTGGCCAACCAAGTGCCCAAGTTAAGGTCATAACACTATATGGCGAAAATAATCCCATCGATGGCTATATTTTAGATGTGCTTTTGCGCAAACATGAAGCAATTAGAAAATCGCTTGGTATTTTAGTACCTTTTCCTGAAAATAGTGATCATGTCATGCAGGCCATACTTAAAAGTGTACTTTTGCGCAAAGGCACAACTAATAAAAAACAAGTGCAGCAACTTTTGCCGGGTCTACAACAATTGTGCGAACCTGAAAGAAAACAACTTGAATTTGAATGGGATAAACTCACAGCCAAAGAACAGAAACGTTCGCGTACAATTTTTGCGCAGCAGGCTATCAAAGTAGAAGAGGTGGCGAAAGAGGTAGCTGCATCTAGGATTGCAGGCGGCGACGCTAACACAGTAGCCAATTTTTTAGCGCAAACTGTAGAACGCTTGGGCGGAGGAATGCAAAAGCATGATCCTGCTGTGACTTTCTATTTTGATCAACATACCCGTGAAACGCATAAAAGATTAGATTTACCCACAGAACTCAATGTCGTTTATGAAGAACCAGCTGCAGCAGATCAAGAATTGATTCTGCGCACCCATCCATTTGTTGAAAATCTAGCCAATTATGTTTTTGAAACTGCTATGGATCCAAATATGATACCTTTAGCTAGCCGCTGCGGTGTCATGCGTACAGATAGTGTCACAATTAGAACAACTATTATCCTCTGCAGATTTCGCTTTGAATTAGTCACTTCTGGCAAAGCCATCAACCATACTGACCTAACTGAGTATTGTGCTGTGCTTGCTTTTTCTGGGGCGCCAGAGGAGGCTCAGTGGTTAAGTCACGAAGAGGCGCAGCAATTACTCTCTGCAACCCCTAAGCAAAATGTTGCTGCGAGCACCAAAACTAATTTTTTAAGCAAAGTAACAAGTGCTATAGACTTACTGCTCCCGCATATTAAAGCTGAAAGCGAGCAACAGGCGAAACAGTTCCTCACAGCACACAGGCGTGTGCGTGATGCAGCAAAACTTAAAGGCGTGAAATATTCAGTTACGCCCAAAGGTGAACCTGATATTCTAGGTATTTATATTTATCTACCTGTACTAGCTAAGTCTTAAAAGACATGTTTTGGAAGAATAATAATTATTCAAGTGCACTATTATCGCTAAAATGTTTTAAACTTGTTGTGCTAGATAATAGCTTATCTTGATAATTTTAATCATGATCTATATATTGTTATTTGTACGTGATTGATTATATTGCTATAGATGATCAAGAAAATACTTATTTCAATATA
>JAFTDU010000029.1 GCA_017454005.1 Desulfovibrionaceae bacterium
AGGCGCAGGTTCTGGCTCGGGCTCTGGTTCTGGCTCGGGCTCTGGTTCTGGCTCGGGCTCTGGTTCTGGCTCGGGCGCAGGCTCTGGATCAGGCGCAGGTTCTGGCTCGGGCTCTGGTTCTGGCTCGGGCTCTGGTTCTGGCTCGGGCTCTGGTTCTGGCTCGGGCGCAGGCTCTGGATCAGGCGCAGGCTCTGGATCGGGCGCAGGTTCTGGCTCTGGTTCCGGCGCTGGCTCTGGATCAGGCTCAGGTTCTGGGGCAGGCGCAGGTTCTGGTTCTGGCTCAGGTTCTGGCGCAGGCTCTGGCTCAGGTTCTGGGGCAGGCGCAGGTTCGGGCGCAGGCTCTGGTTCGGGCGCAGGCTCTGGCTCGGGCGCTGGCTCGGGCGCAGGCTCTGGTTCCGGCGCAGGCTCTGGCTCGGGCGCTGGCTCTGGTTCGGGCGCTGGCTCTGGTTCCGGCGCAGGCTCTGGTTCCGGCGCAGGCTCTGGTTCCGGCGCAGGCTCTGGCTCGGGCGCAGGCTCGGGCGCAGGCTCTGGCTCTGGCTCTGGCTCTGGTTCTGGCTCTGTCGTAGGTTCTGAATCCACTACTGGCGCTGGATCTGGCTCTGCGATATCAACATTCTCAGCACTATCTACGGCTGAGAACGAATCATTAGTCACAGTGCTCTGGGCGGCATTTGAAGAGTCGACAGACGTCTCTTCTTCTTGTCGACTAGGAGCAGCAGAATTGTCATAATGTAAATCTAAACCGCCCTCATGCCACAACCCTTCGGTTAGGCTACTATTTCCAAATTCATTATAGTGCCCGTTTACAGCGGCAGCGGCCGCAGGCCCAGCTGCTGGGGAAAGATCTGGTCCAAATGCCTCAAAAAAATCAGCACCAGCGATCAACTGCCCATCAATTTCAAATTCGGGCATTTCATCCTTAGAATACTTCTTATAAAAGTCTTCTAATTCTATGACCGAACCATCTCCGAAGGTAAAAACTAAATTATCGGAGCCTTCTGGCCTATCAAGTGTAGCTTGATCAGCTGGAAAATTTAGGATTAAACGATCACCAGGACCACTAGTAATTATTAATCGTTCACCTGCTGAAGGTTGAGTAATACTAACATCCGCCATAAGAAAGACTCCATTTGTTTATAAACTAATATCCATATAATACGGATGTGAAAATATTCGATTAATGATATATACCCCAACAATACAATTCTATATAAAATTATATATTCCAAATATAAATAAAATATAAATAAAATATAAAATTACATATACTATTATCTAACAAACATTATAAAACAAATTTATATATTTCTTGACACAACAGTAAACACGAACTAAATTCTAATTCCAGTTTTATTGCACAAACAATTATCATCTATCAAAGTAATGAATATCAATTATCATTAGAAATTCAATTTAAATCAAGTAAAGTCAATATAAAAATATAGAAGGATACTGAAACACAGGATGACATAATCAATATGCACACACTCAATACCGTGAAGCAAAACGACCATGAACACAAATTTTGCAAATTTTGCAAATGTTGAATTCAGATAATTGTGTTGCAGTTGTCTATTTTTTGGAGCATGAGAATCATCTGCGCCGATATTTAATCATTAGAAACAAAGGAGCTAGAAAATTTAGCAGCGGCAGATGCCTAAGGCCCAAATCCGAATTTAACTGCATTTAGCTACTTCGCCAAATTATAAGAACATTACAAAAAAACTCAATTTTGCCTTCAAGCTTTTGTTGAAGATTTGGCCAAGAATTGATTCCTCGGGAACATTATCCATGCAAAACTTGTGCCTAGAGGCAGTATGCAGCACACGCGCAATCACAAGATATTATTTCATATTGCAAATGATAATATCAAAACATATTTCGAGTACAATGCACATACCTGAATTTTCTAGGGCTAATCATAAACAAAATGAAACATTGTGGATGATAAATGAGTATAAACTTATGTTATTAAAGGATATAATCTAATTTATTGTATTTATTTATATAAAGTTTGCATACAATATATAAGCTAGCGATCTATTCAATTATTCTGAATTGGTGAAAATATACATAGTATAACTAAATAGCTTATACAATTTATGACATGTACCTATACACAATTACTTAAATTATTATCGCAATATAAAAGTATTATATAATTTTTATATCTATATTACCCAAAACTTTGATAAATCTTACATCACATGTAATATTATTTTGAATATTAAGATCGTCTTATTATAATAGAGTTTCACTATCTATAATATTTTGTATAACGTAAAATCAAAAACAATAAATAGTGATTCTAAAAATTAAAATATTATATACATTAAGCGGCAGAAATGATTATATTTATTTTAAATTTCGTGAACAATTCTATTATTCATAAAAACACAACAAATGCTATTATGATACATATTATATTATGATAATATATTAATTATTGTACATATAAATAATATGTATTATAATATAACATATTCAGATTAATTTTTATACAACAATCTAATAAAATCGTTGTATAAAAATATTTTTGCGTTATTTAATCTCGAAATTATGCTTTTATAGAGTACAAAATATTACCCTTAGACATGTTAAAAAAGTTGGCATTCCAATAGAGCCTATCAAACATACAGAAAAATAAGTTTATAAATAATCTATATATTAGCATAGTACTACGTAAAAAAGATACTATGCTTGATACAGCATAAATACTGTATCAAGCATATCGAATCTTCATACAATAATGCATGCTCAATGTAAAAGATGATCAGATTTAACCATATAGAGATGCAATAAAGCACACCACCGTATGCTCAGCACATACGGTGGTCTTGCTATAGCTATTCAACAACTATTCTATTTTACAATATCTTTTAAATTGCCATACCCTTCCTTATCCATGTCTTCAAGCGGAATAAATCTCAAAGATGAACTATTAATGCAGTAGCGCAATCCACCAAGTTTTTTTGGACCATCGTTAAAGACATGTCCCAAATGCGAATTGCCCACACGGCTTTTTACTTCAAGGCGCTCCATGCCCAAACTTGTGTCTACATGCTCTTTAAGCACACTAGGATCAATGGGTTTGCTAAAGCTTGGCCACCCACAGCCCGAATCAAATTTATCCCGTGAAGAAAATAAGGGTTCACCCGTAACAATATCTACATAAATTCCAGGTCGCGTATTTTGCCAATACGCGCCTGTAAAGGCATGTTCTGTTGCCGCCTCTTGGGTTACAAGATATTGCTCAGAAGTTAATTTTTCCTTCAGCTCTTGCTCAGAAGGTTTATGGTATTTTTGCGGATCAATGCGACCTAATGCTATGCCTTCTAAATCTTTAAGACTTGCAAAACTAATGTGACAATAACCCAAGGGATTTTTTTTCAGATAGTCTTGATGATATTCTTCAGCAGGAAAAAAGTTCTTTAAGGGTTTCAATTCAACAGCTAATTTTTTGGGATAACGTTGCTGAACTTGTTCTAACACACTCGCTAAAATTCCCTGACTATTCTTGTCAGTGTAGTACATTCCTGTACGATATTGAGTACCTATGTCATTGCCCTGTTGATTCAGACTTACAGGGTCAATAATTTTAAAAAACTGTTCAGCTAACGTGCGTAAGCTAATTTGCTCAGGGTTATAGTCAATTTTGACAGTCTCAGCAAAACCTGTGCGTCCGCTACAGACTTCTTTATAGGTCGGATTATCTTTATTGCCATTGGCATATCCTGCAAGGACTCCTGTTACGCCAGGGATGCGTGAAAAATATTCAGCCACACCCCAAAAGCAGCCTCCAGCAAAATAAATTTCTTGACTTAAAGCAATATTAGAATAAAACAATGTACTTACACCCATACACATGACCAAAATTATCTTAACAAGAAAAGACATTGTATCTCCAAGAGAACATGATCATGCTATAACTTTGTGCATCATTGTATATACTAAACATGATACATTATGTAATTTAAGGTACTGATTTCACGATAATAGTTTGGGTTGTGGTGCGCTCAAGATTATCACTTACCATAATTTGATATTTACCTGGTATAGCCTCAAAGAGCAGATTCTCTCCTGGCAAATTACTGCCCAAAAACCGCCCATTGATAAACCAATTAAGTTGTCCACACTCGGCATCCCCTTGTGCTGAGAGTAGCAAAGGTGTTGTTCCTGGGCCTTTTAGGGACACATAGAAGGTTAAACCTTGTTTGGGCCGCGTAATTTTTGGTACCTGGCCTACGACTGGCTTTCTGCAGGCCTCTTCAAAGGGTGGGGGCGGAGGTTTTGGTAGCCCTGCATCTTTAAACATCTTAGCCAAATCACTGGGCCAAAACTCCCACACAACCTGCTCTGTGCCTTCTTCTGTAGGTATACACGGGCGCAAACCTGTTGCTGTATTAATTTGAATGCGCCTAAGGATGCCTGTGGGTTTAACTGGGGAGACGCCCGGAATAAACCAGGTTTCTGCTGTTTCTGTGCACAGGCTTGTATCTAAATCCCCTGTATTGCGGCAGACCTGTATTTTCTCAACATCCAAACCGTGCCTGGGGGTTAAAAAACTATCTCGAAGATCTTCAGCGCCAGCTAAAGCCCTAGCAACATCAAGATATAATGGTTTAGCCGTCCAGCCGCCCACAAATAAGGGATTGGCATGATTATTAAAATTGCCAACCCAAACTACTAACACATAGGGGCCTACGATTCCACAACACCACGCATCCCTAAAGCCATTGGAGGTGCCTGTCTTAAAGCGCAACGGCAAATTGCGCCCTGTACGCGTCTTGGCTATATAATCAGGCCCTTCATCATACAGCATACTCAAGGTCACAAAGGTTGTTGCTGGTTTAAGCAGGCTTCTTGCTGGACCTGGGCGCTTGTCAGGCACAAATTTTAAAGGCTGCACGAGTCCATCATTGGCCAACATGGCATAGAGTGTAGCCAACTCCCGCATGGTTACTTCGGCGCCACCTAAAACTAGAGCCAACCCATAATGGTCGGCCGAGGCCAAAAACTGCACGCCTGCCTCTTGCAAAAAAGTATAGAGGTCGGGATTTTTTAAGCGCCCTGCCAAATTTAAGGCTGGCACATTGCGACTAGCCCGCAAAGCCCGCGCTGCCTGAATGGGCCCCTGAAAACCATGATCAAAATTTTCTGGGTCATAGCCGCGAAAACTACGCGGCGTGTCAGCTAAGATACTTAATGGGTGAATTAAGCCCTGTTCCAAGGCCAAAGCATAGATAAAAGGTTTTAAGGTTGAGCCTGGGGAGCGTCTAGCCCGTGTACCATCAATTTGTCCCTCAATATGTTTATTGAAAAAATCGGCTGAACCCACTAAAGCCCTAACTTCCATGGTCGGCCAATGTACCAACAGAGCTGATGCATTGTTAATGCCATAATTTGTGCGACGGGCAATGTAACGCGTAATTATCTGCTCGAGCAACCTTTGTTTTGCAAAATCTATGGTTGTACGCATCACGTGGGGCGTATCTTCACCCCTTAAAGCCAATAATTCTGTCGTCAAATGTGGGGCTTTAAAGGGTAAATCTTGCACCTTAAAAAAACGGATTGGTGCATATTCATTATCTTTGTACCACTGTCTCTTACATGCTGCGCGTAAGTATTCATTATCTGTAGCAGGTTTTCTTTGTAGGGGATTTTGCGGAACCAGTAGCAGTGCTTCTAGTTCAGCTACAGTCAACTTACTTACATCTTTATGAAAGTAGACCTGCGCTGCAGCAGCTAATCCTTCGACATTACCTCCATAAGGCGCCAAATTAAAATAGGCTTCTAAAATTTCTGCTTTGGAGATATGCCGCTCTAAGACTAGCGCTAAGAACATTTGCCTAAGTTTGCCTAAAATGGTCTTACTATGTATTTTATAGGCTAAACGTACCGTTTGCATGGTAATGGTAGAACCACCAAGACGTCTCCCACCACTCAACATAGTAAGACAGGCACGCCCCAAACTTAAGGGATTCACTCCCACATGCCACCAGAACCAGCGATCCTCATAGGTTAAAACATGTTCTAGGGCAAAAGCAGGCAAATCATCTAAGTGCATCCTGATGCGATACTTGTGATCTTTCGTCAAAGAAATACGCAAGATCTGTCCATGCCGATCGGTCACGACCGTAGAAAAGTCAAAGTTCGCCAAAGGATCTGTATAGGGTACAAAGCCCAAAAGTAGCCAGGCAAATACTACGACCCCTAAAAAGCTCAAGGCCCAAGCCACAAATCTGGCCAAACGACCAAATTTGTGACTTGGGCGCAATCGTTGTGCTTCAGTCAACATTTATCGAATTGTCAGGCTTGAGCCAGCACTTGTCGCATTCAAGTCCGGCAAATACATGGCTTCTACCTGTGTAGCTGGCACCACGAATTGGCCTTTCGTTGTTGCTCTTAAACGGTATTTATAACAGCGTTCTTGCGGTGTTAAATCCACAAAGAACAAAGCACGATCCTCACGCCGCTCATAGCGTAAAAAGCCTTCACCTTGCTCTAAGGCTTCTTTTTCAATGATAGGTTCGAGCCCACCAGGTACTAAGTCCAAGATAACTACATTAGGTACATCTTTACCCAAAGAACGGGCACATATCTGGCAAGTGACCACATCGCCCAGTTCTAACTGCTTAGCAGGCATATCTTGATTGTTTAAAATCTGTTTCTCTACTTCAAAGCCCTTACTCTTAGCAGTAGCTGGACGCCGTTCAAAGCCCTCTTCACTCAAAAGGACAGCTAAATCTTGGGCATCTTCGCTTGCTTTAATTGTATAGCGTTTGCATCCAGGAGCACTTACAAAGGTCATACCTTCGATATTACCTGTTGTTTGCGGGCCGAAAAATTCAGGGTGATAGCTAGTACAATCTAATTTCACACCTAAATTATCACCAACATCCTTCATGGATGCCAAGAAAGCTAAGGTTCTAGCTGCCATAGCTAGATCCACTGTGGAAGCCGATGGTAATAACACAGCATCCTGCAAACCTTCGACTAAGGGACCTGCATTACGTACTTCATTGAAATCACGCAATACGATCAATGCATGCAGAGCCCGTGCCATACCTGTAGAAAACAAAGGATCTGTGGTGATGATGACATCTTGGCGTGGCAAACGTGCCTCAGCTCTCCGTGTCAAGCGCAATGTGGCAAAACTATCAGCTAACAGACTTGTGAGTACATCTTTTTCCCAGTTGTTGGCATTCTTGGTAAACCAATCTTCCAAACTGGTTAACACACTAGTCATGATGCGGCCATCACGTTGCAGGATCCAGGTCGCATAGATCTTATTACGACCATCCTCAACGCCATCAGGTTGCTCAGCAACCTTTTCCTCTAAGATTTGTAATAGACGATCTAACAAATCTTCAGGGCACCCTGCACCATGCTCACGCATAGTCATCAAAAAATCAGCCGCATAGGCGGTCATAAAGAGATTACTCGAACCTGTTCCTGGCCACAAAGAGACACCATCATAACTTAATGATGCCCGAATGGCAGCAATAGCCTCACCTATTAAATTTTCGCCAAGCTCACCTTGTTTGGTTGCAGAACGTTTGGCATTTCGTAAGACACTAGCACGCAACTTGGGTTGATCCCACAAAACTACATACGGCATAGCCTTACTGACATGCTGTTCAGTACAACCATAAGGATATTCATCTAAGCGTTGGACAATAGAGCGTAAGGTCAAAATAGGAGCAGCACTTACAGCTAAGGTACTCTTAGCTTCATAAGGATAGACAACTCTGTTGCTATCGATATAGCTTGCTCCATCAGGAGTTTTGGGTAAGCTGGCTAAAGTTACGCTGTGTTCTGTATGCAATCTATGCTGAGGCGGACGAATGGAAATTTCTTGGGATCTGGTTGCGTCATGACCACCTGCCACAAGCTTCGCCTTAAATTGCAACTTATGTGCACCTAAGAGATCGCCCACATGAACATCAAAATTAACTGCCCGCTCGGCATTTTCAGGAATGTCTAAGACAAATGTCGTCTGCTTGGAGGTTAAAGTCAGACCTTTAGGCATTTCTAATTGCACTTCAACCTGTGCCTTTGGCCCACTACCTTCCACTGTATTGGCAATGATCACAGCTGCGCTGAAAGTATCTTCAGGGCACACGACCAAGGGCAACTCTGGTTTAACAATGAGTTCACCGCGCACCTTAGCTTCCGCTTGGGCGGAACTTGCGGCTACTAACTTTTGACTGTCCACAGCACTGCCCACTGCCATAATACGCAAAGCACCACTGAAATAATTAGGTACTTTGAAGGTTACAGTTGTACCACTAGCAGGGACATTTAAGATGTCACTCCAATAGGCAAATGGAGGTTCAGCTTTGCGTCTAAAGGGATTTAAGAATTTGCCACCAGCAGACCCCATACCACCACCAAATCCAGGAATACGCCCACGTAAGCGTTCATGATCTGGCATCAGTAAATGATAAGCTTGCCTGGTTTCCACATCAAGAGCACGGTCTAGCAAAAGATCGTTCAAGGGTTTGGGCAGCTTATAATCTGTCAACTGCAACACACCTTCATCCACTGCGAAGATCTGTACACGTCCAGGTTTTTGGGTTTTAATTTGGACTTGTACTTCACCACCAGGGTGTACACGTGTGGGTGCTTGGAGGGCTAACCCCATATCATGCTTCTGCACGTCACATGTGATAGGTGCTACAGCATAACAATGTGGCGTCATATAAATAGATGGAGAATCAATGCTGCGAACATATGACACATTTAAATAAGCACGCCCAGCAAAGTTGTTTGGCAGCTTGATACTATGGACACTTTCACCTGGCTTTGCATTAAACCACGCATGCGTTAACACAGTGTCACGTTCAATTGTCACAAGACCCGTGCCAGCATAGGGCGCAGAAATGCGGAAATTCACTGTTTCGCCTGCGGCAAACGTGCTTTTCTCCAGCTTCAATGCCAATGTACCATTGACAAGCACAGGTTCCTCACCAGGCTTAGCCAACTTATTTCCTGCTACACTATAAGGAATTGATGCAAGCTGCTCGCCATTCGCAGTCACAATGGTAAGTAAGTAATCACCAGCAGTCTTTGTGTCTAAATTAACAACAGTACCTTCAGGCTTTAAGGCTATGGTAGAACTACCCAACTCCGTATCAACAGGTGTCGCATCATAACGATAAAGTCCCTGACTATCACTAACGAGACTTGTAACATATCTGCGGGCTGATACCTTAATTTGTACATCACCTAACTGAGTAGGCTTCAGCATATTATCTAAAAGTAGGAGACGCAAAGACGACTTACTACCTTCAGGCAAGTAATTCAATGTGTTAGCTTCACCTTCTGGTTTATAGCCTAACACATGAGGCTTAGCTGAGAACAATACATTCATGCTGCGACTGACAGCGCGACCACCACTCTTCTCGAAACCTTCAATCAACACCATGCCACGTCTGGTACCTAAGGCTAATTTATCCAAAGGTAAATCCAAAAACGCTTCACCTTGCTCGTTTGTATAAGCTCCAGGCAAATCTAACTCCTGGAACTCACCTTTAGTTTCTACGTCAGCAAATGTGTAGTCATTAAACTGCGGGAAGACAAGACTACTGGCATCGGTTTGCAACTTAGCTTTAATGCGATGATTGCGGGCAGGTTCACCATACAGATTATCTAAATTAACTTTAATCCTGGCTACTGCCTTAGGTTCTACCTTAATCCAACCTTGAGGCTTTACTCCGTCATATGCAATACGTAAGGCTAAAGTATCAGGTTGAAATTCTTCAACACGTACTTGGGTACTACCTAAAACAGACAAATGATGCTTATCTACAGCCAATGCTACATCAAAGCGATAATTACCAGTTGAGCAATCTTCTTGTGTTTTATAAGCAAAAGTGGTTAAACCATCTGGCCCTGGGGTGACCTTTTCCCGATACAACTCATTGCCACTAGGCCCATAGAGCACACCTGTAATGGCTAAATTTTTAGCATCAGCATGAAAATCTTGGTTGGTGACAATCGCACCAAAATGCAAGGTTTCGCCAGGCATATAAATGCCCCGCTGACTATACACAGATGCTAATAAGCCTTGCTCCGTTGCATGACGTCCTTGGATGTCAAAGTCACTGTAATCAACAGCAGTACTTTCATCCACAATGGGCAACCACGCTAAATCTTTGCCATTTTTCGCAACGATGGCGACCGGACGCTTTTCCCGATTCAAGCCATAGGTTGAAGGTAGGTCACAACGGCCATCTTGGTTAGTCGTGCCACTAAGCACAGGCATACCGTTTGCGCCTAACAGCATAACAGCACAGTTATTTACAGGCTGGGCTGTAGAGAGCTTGCGCACAAAAACATGCTTGGTGCCATTTGCTGCACTCTTCAGCATTAAACCTATGTCAGAAATCAAAATCAATCGATTGGCACTACATTTTTGTTCTTTGCCGACATAGCCTTTAAGCTCCAAATAGAGCAAAGAACTCTGCTCTTGTTTGGAACTTCCCAAACTAGAAACATCTAAAGCCGTATAATTAGGTGTATAGAGATCTGCTTTGAGGTTGACAGTACCAGTCTTTGCTTCACTTAAAGTATCAAAATCAATATCTTCGACATTACTAAAATCAGCTTTTTGCGCCAAAAACGCCAAAAAGGGTGAGCGAATACTTTGCACACGCCACTCAAGGCGTTCAACACCCAAAGTATGTAAATCTAACTTTTGCCCAGAATGTAAGGGTAAAATATTGCCAGGCTGCAAGAAATTAATTTCAGGTGTCAGCGCCGGCACATTTTTAATAAATCGCCGTACCTGATTTAAGCTCAAACCACTCGTAGCCTTAAGCCCAGGTTTCACAGCAGCCAAAATGCCACGCCCAGCTGGCACAGGCAATTTCAGATGAATTTCTGTGGCAACTTCTTGGGCTGGCTGCAGTAAAGTTGCCTTAATCTTTTGCGAGTTAGCAATATCGTCCTTTGAAATTGCCGGCATAGCTTCCCAGTTACAATCGCGACTTGCATGGGCCTTAGTTTTTTGCGGCAAAAGGAGCAGATCTAACTTCTCTAAAAGATCGGCAGGTTTTGTTTGTAAACTTGTTGTGACTACCAGCTCAAAACTGCGATTTAAATTATCATCATAGATGGGACGAATCTGCATTTCGCGCACATCCATGAGATTATCAGCACCTGTAATGGTTGTGGCCACAGAGACAACTTTAGCTTTATTGGCAGCTTGGATGACCCGGTTACCATTATCATAATGCCATTCTTGAAAACCGCGCACTTGGAAGTTAACAGCAGTATTTTTCTTGGGTAATTGCAAAACAGGAACATTGACAACAACAAAATCATTGCGATCGTTCCAAGCAAATTGGGGCTCGCCCAACCGCAATACACCTTGGGGTGCCGACAGCGTGATACTTTTTTCAACGAGATCCCGATTAACTGGATAAATAAAGGTTAAGGGGACACTCAGAACATGCTTACTTTTTACAGATGGATCAATCCACAAGGTTTGCTTACCCAAATGCACGGCTTGGGGCGGGGTAACATAGACAAAGCGTTTAGCTGTCTGAATCCGCGAGGACATCGGCACTTGTTCTAAGGAAATGGTGTAGCTCGTGTTGGGCGCAAGATGTTTAGTCGGTTTAAACTGGAGGGAAGATGTTGAATTCCAACGCCAGACGCCATTGACATTGGGGGTCAAGGTAATGCCTTCAACTCGACTCCCTTCCTTGCCAGGCCAAGGGGCTTCACATTCACTCGGCCATCTATCACCATATGCCTTTTTGCACCTTTCTACATCAGTCTGTAAAAATATCTCAATACCTTCACTCCAATGCTGATTTGCAGGTTTACTAAAGACAAATCGCTTGTAAGCGGGGCCAGCTTTAGCTTCAGGCAGATCTCCTGCAAAAAAGCCAAAGCAGATCAAAAGACACAAAAGCAATTTGATGGGCATAAGAACCTCGAAAACTCCTCTCGATCACAAATTACACGCCATGCACAAATAAAGCGTATTTAGAATCAATATACGTCGGAACAACAAGTTTTGCAATTTTATTGGGCCTTCCCAAGCCCTCGCCAAGGGATCAAAATTTCAGATTAAAAAAATGGCTAGAGTTTCGATCTCGCAAAATACAACAAGAGGTCTATTGAGATGATAATTTCAATTAAAATTTCATCTTATAAACATACTACTTATAGCTCAATCTGTAAATCATTTATCATATTAAATGACTCACTCTTAAAAATACAAAATAACAATATATGAAATCTATTTGATAGTGATATTAGTAAACATAAAAGGTCATTTTTAATAATATTTGCAAAATATGCTAAACTATTGACATAATATTTAGTTGCATCACTGAAAAATCTGCTTTTAAAATATTTATAGATAAATATATTATTTCTTTACCAACATAATATACATCATAAATTTGAAATAGTTTATACCTATCTAGATAATATAAAATTTCTCTCAATTAAAATATATTGTAGAAACATTGTATTTCAAAAAATTAAAACTAAAAAATAAATAAAGTTTTTTAGAATAATATCATTATAATTTATAATCAAAATATATTCATAGTGCTATAACTAGATATAATACATATTAAATTAATAGTTGTTCTATTTTATAATCATAATATATTATATTTAAATAGATATCTGTATATAATCTAAGATTGATTTTAATATATATGCATGATAATTTTGATCATATACTGTTATATCTATTTAGATTGATATCATAGATAAACTACTTTATTTAGATATTTGTCATAAATAATGCAATATATTTAAAAATTAAAAACTTTTCACAGTCATCCATCCTGTATTATCATCACGTAACAGATGTAAAGTGCTCTCTAACAATACGCCTTCCACAGGTTCTGTCTGGGCTTCAAAAGTGCGTTCAATACCTTTTGTAATAAAGTATGCAGCTCTGGCAATGGCATTGGCAATTGTATCACCTTGTAAAAAACAGCCCACAAGACAACTTGAAAAGGCATCACCTGTGCCAGGAAAAAACACAGGATAGCGCAAATGCTCAAGCCTATAAAAAGTCTGCTGCTTTTTATGATAGGCTAACACGGCACAGTAGTGCGAGGATGAGGCTGGAGCACTAGTAATTACAACAATCTTTGGTCCCAAATCTGCTAGAGCCTTTAGCCATTCTTTTTGTTCCTTGATAGATAAATCTGCATCATAAGGAGCATCTAATAAAAAAGCAGCTTCAGTGAGGTTCGGTGCAATAATATTGGCTAAACTTACCAAATGTCTTTGGGCCTCTACCATAGCTTCTGTTTGCGTTGGATCAAGCAAGCCATTATCTCCAAGTACTGGATCGACAAAAGCTAAACCGCCTGGTTCTAAAAAATCATGGATACAGCGGGCTGCAAGATCAATTTGTTTGGGATTCCCCAAAAATCCAGAATAGATGCTCGCAAATTGTAAGCCAAGCTTCTGCCAATGCTGCAAAAAAAGTTGCATTTGCTCGGTCAAATCACAAAAAGAAAAATCTGTCATGCCAGAAGTTTGGGAGGAAAGTACAGCAGTTGGCAGAGGACACACTTGAAACCCCATGGTGGCAAGAATAGGAATAACTAGGGTTAATGAGGCGCGGCCAAAGCCTGAAAGATCATGAATAGCACAAACACGGTCAATAGGATAACTTGACATATGCACACACTTAAAATTTTAAATAAAAAAAGCCTCAAACAAATGTTTGAGGCTTTAAAAAGGCTTGGCAGCGACCTACTTTCCCACATGACGTTATGCAGTATCATCGGCGATGAAGAGCTTAACTTCCGAGTTCGGCATGGAATCGGGTGTACCCTCTTCTCTATGGCTGCCAAAAAATTACATATATTTAATTGACAGG
>JAFTDU010000030.1 GCA_017454005.1 Desulfovibrionaceae bacterium
AAATTATATATTCTTTTATCTAGTTCTAAATGAATATAAAACATTTTTATCCATTAACATTATATAATAGATGAAATAAATATTAATATATTATAAATGATTTATTTATAATATATTATTAAAATAATAATATTTATTTTTTTATAATATAAATAATAATATCAATATTTAGTAAAATTTTGTCTTATATATAATGTGATTGATTGTATTCGATTTGTAAATATATTTTATACTAACTCATACTTATTATTTATAACACAGTTATATGTTTAATGATATAGCACTAACAATCTATAAATACATAACAAATTATTAGTAAAAAATTTAAATTGCATTATAATGCATATATATGCATTATAAATACTAGTTTATCTTCTATATCAGACTCTTAAGAGAAGATAAGGATGCTTTAATAAAATTTATGTTTCATATTTGATAAACTATGCATACGCTTAACTACTCCTACTATGAAAATTATTCACACTATTATAAAATTATACGAAATGTTATATACAAATAATATACAATATAAATGAATACAATCATATCTTCTTGTACATACGATAAATTATTACCGGATTAGAATATATGTATAAGAACTTTACAATTATTATACATAAAAATGTGATATCAAATATTGTAATACATTTTTAGTATATTGATACATGATTAATCTTATTACTGATGTCTATGCAAATTAAAAATTCTACTTTTGAATTTAATCATACAGGCATTATGTTAAATAACATAATATTTATGTTAATAATTATTCAATGCATAAATCAAATTTAAAATAACATCTACATCAAATATACAATATTATAAAAATTTACTTTATGACTTATACCATCGATATCTAAAAACTATTACATCATTTTTGTAAAAAATATAATTTAATATTGTAAGTAACTTATATTATATTTTGTATGCTATGCATTATAATTTACAGAATGTAACTTATATTATGTATAATCAAAATTATTATTAGTTAAATACTTACTCACATTTATTAAAGTAAATTATTATTTCACCAACCCGTTTATTCAACATTACTAATATATTTTGAGCATAAAAAATTACACTGAATTTATGAATTGCATGCACTTTAATTCATAAATTCAGTGTTATAATCTGCTCACACAATCTTATAAGCAAAACACAATGTTTTTGAATTTGAACATTACAAGATACTTTGTTACACTACTGTATTGATCTTTGTGCCAATGCCTTGTGCGGCTAAGCCGGCATTTCTTGCTGCATCTGTGCCGCTTGAGATAATGGCATTGACCATACTGCCTTGAAATTCTAAGGCTTCTTTAGTTAAACTAGCGCCTGTTACAGCCTGCTGCATCTGCATCTGTTGAGCTTGCATATCTTGCGCCATACCAACAACTTCCATCATTCCATCCATGGTCGACTCCTTATACCGCATCCAGCGGACATTTACGTTTCTTATCGAACAAAAAACGCTAAAACTTGAGACCTAAAGCATGGCCAAAGCTGTGACCATAGTGCTTATCTTTTCTAGAAAAACTCAATATTATTGGCTTATGCTAAAAAATAAATAAGCTATTGTACTTTGCCTGTAAATATGCTCCGCATTCTGCAAAATAGGTTTTCAGTTCTACTCCCATTGACGATGGCGCAAGCCATGCATATCACGTGGAGCTTCTTGGCTTGTAAGGCGCTATCAACATTGTCTATAAACTTAATAAATTGGCTAATAATAGAAGACAAGATTAACCTTTATATATGATCTCTTAAAATTCTTAATCTCTGCATCTTTGTTGCAAGATCACAAACATCCTGTATGCATTTTAAGTTAAGATAGGAACATATTCAAATATGATTCATTTATGTTAAAAGATAAAAAATCTTGCACGAATATCATACACAAGCATGATCATCACTTATGCGGGCCTAAACTTATAATATTCTGTGATTTCTAACCCTATCTAATAATATCATTAATATATTAATTCTTATATAGCTTTCATAAGGCATAAAGATTTCAAACAATACTATATTTAGCATTGTTTAACTTATATATTAAGTCAGTATATCTATTACGATATAGCAGGTTACTGATTACATTGTGACTATACACAAGAAATTAGAAACTTCTAGTTAAGGTAGATAAACAGAAAAGTAGAAGACGTAATAATTGTTACGAAGAAAAGTTAGTAAGATATGTGAAAGTGCAGGATAGTGTTATATATGTCAATAGAGAGACATATTGATTGAGTAGTTGATGGTACCATATTTTCTATAGTCAGATAAGTTCTGAGACAATTTTTTAAAGATAAAAGTAAAGGATATATTGCAAAAATAATAAATTATTACTATCAAATAATAATTTATTATTTTTATTACTTTGTTTCTAGTATAGGATATTTTCTCATATTATATTAAATAAAATGATGTAGTAATGTAGTGTCAAGTGAAGTGTGTAAAGTGCAACTGCTGTAATGATTGAGCAAAAATTTAAAATATATTTTGGTATCAATATTACATATATACATAATTTCAACTATAAATCCTTATTTATAAATCGAAACTAATCTCGAGCAATTGGATACTTATGAAGCACACTATAAACATGAAAATAGCTTCTAGTAGTTGGTTATCATTACTTTTTACTGCAAATTTATGTACATTATAGTTTCTGCGAAGCCCCAAATTAATCAGACTTTTTTCAGCTGCGCAATAAAAAAATATCCAACAATTGCGCTGATAAAAAATTAAAAAATATTTATATTGTTCACGAATTTAGCGCCAAAGGTAATACTGTTGTATGCAAAAGTGACAAAAAATCAATTATAGGGGCTCTAAACGTAAAGAAAACTATCAATTTTATAGCGGTGAGTGACGCTGATCTGAGCCAACAGGATCGCTTTCTCTATCCTACGGCAGCTTGCTGCAGCCTAATGCTGAGCCGCATAGGCTGAAGCAAAGGGCAACTAAGCGTACTTAACATTCTGTGTACTTGCTCAGTATTGCGCGAAACTCATCATTAATGAGCACTTGGTTAACAACAGTGAACCAAGTGTGAATGGGTTTTGTCCACTTCTTAGTCAACTCTTGAATTTCAGATAAAATGCTCTATACACTGTCTCATACCCCTGAAATGCACCTTTTTTGATCACTTTTCTGAGACTAGAATTGGTTGCTGCGATAGAATTAGTTATATACATACCCTTTCTTACAGTACTACCATAGTGGAAGAGCTGTTTAACGTGCCTCCAATTATTTTCCCAGATATTAATTGCAGGCTTGTATTCACACAATTTTACTTTGAATACCTCAAAGTTTTCCTTTACCGTCTGTAGATTGATAGCTTCATAAAGTTCTTTTAGGTTATCTGTAAAATCTTTGAATTATTTTCTTTGAATATACTTCAATAAATTTCTAATCATGTGAACTACACATCTTTGTACGACGACGTTAGTAAAAATTGATGTTGCACCATCTTCAATCCATTACACGCCATCCATGCTGATGAACAGTACAGCTTAAACTCCACGGGCTTTAATCTCATCGAAGATCTGCATGTAGTAATTGAAACTACGTAAAGTTTTAAAGGTACCAAGCGACTGTCAAGTAAAAAAAATAGGATAAAATGGTAAGTTTTATACCGTTTTATCCTAACTATTACTTTTGTTGCTAAATTCGTGAACATTTATAAGTATGTTTCGAGTTTTTATAATCAGTAATATTATTTGATATTTCTTATTTCGTCTCACAGCACCAAACAAGGCTGATAGACTGATAACGTGGGCCTCTGCAAAACGCTACGCTGTTCTTGAATTTGACGTGAAAGGTAATACTATACACCAAAATAGATGTTAATTATAACTCTTCTATTCGGCAACAATAAAAAATATATATCGCTTTATAGACATTCTTGACTTTCAATTGTTCCTCTAGATATGCGGAAAATACGTCAATTAATTTATGTAAAAGGTTCACAGTAATCGATATTTAGTATGATCAAAAGATGCTGCAATTAAATTTTGTGATTATCTAAGCTTTCTGTATTAATTAAACAAGCTTATCTTGTTAAGTGACTAATCAAAACAAAATTATTCTGTGTTCTTACTAGTTATCCTGATTATCGCATATGGTATGATATTATATAAGTCAGTTTTTATGTTTTATTTATGAATAGTAAATTTGTTTTAGGATTCTCTAGATAGCATCAAAAATTCTTCGTTAGTATAGTATCATGGTTATACACAGCAAATATTCGATCAAACTCAAGAAGATTCTTGTAACTTACTTTGCTTTGTCTTGTTGCAGTCAATGTCATTTCTTCCATAAAGATTAGGCACTCGTATTTGCCTTTATTCTTAATTTTCAAAGAGGTTTGTGCTTACTAATATCATAAAGGTGTTAGGTTAAGCACTTAAAAAATTTATGAATATCACTTTCGACAAAATTCCAAATCCGCGCTATGCCCGCTGCTATGGCATTGATGCCATCGTGAAAAATTTCAAGGGCTGTCAACATCTAGAAATTACGCTCTTTAGATCAGGCGCAACAGCAGCTGAACTTGAAGAGGTCAAAAGACTTGATCTAGTCGGCCCCCCTGAACCCGAGGTACCACCTGAAGTCTTACAAGGTGCAACCGAAGAGGGGGCCTTACGTTACGTGCTTGAAAACTTTACCGAAAGCGAAGCTGAGCAATTTTTACAATATTGTCAAGACAGGTATGCCGATCTCTTTGAGACCATTCTTATTGCGCCCTTAGAGCTCCCTGTCCCCTTAGGTGCTGGCCCCTTAGCGGCCCTGCCGACCACACCTACATCTGGCTTTATCTGTTTTGATCAGGCCCCCAATTATCCACTCAACTTTGCTGTGCGTGCCTATTTCGATTTTAATCTCCAAGATGAACTAAGTGAATCCCAAGTGTAGTTAGTTTTCCACGGCTCCCAGAGCTTTGTAACTCTTGTTTTTTGTCCCAAACCCACCTGTTCCAGCAATTTTTGAAAATTTGCACCACTTACCATGGTGGCCCCAGCACGGAGCATATGCTCCGTTTTTTGTTGGCAATCGCAAAACAGAGCTCCGCGCTGTCGCAAAAATTGCACCAAACCAAAGAGGGCAAAGCGTGAGGCCTCACTCTCAATGTGAAACATCGATTCACCAAAAAAAGCGTCACCAAGACCTACCCCGTAAAGTCCTCCGACTAAACGTTCGTCTTGCCAGGTCTCGATAGAATGGACGTAGCCTAAGCCATGTAAGGTGCCATAAGCTGCAGCTATGGCTGGGGTGATCCAGGTGTCAGGGTCGCCGTCTCTGGGCCCAGCACAGCCCTCCACAACGCCTGCAAAATCGTGATTTATAGTCAATGTAAATTTTTTTTGCTTGATATAGCGTAGGCTACGCTTTGGCAAATGAAAATCTTGCAACAATAACACGCATCTTGGGCTTGGCGCCCACCACAGAATGGGCGGATTATTATACCAAGGAAAAATACCTGAGGCATAGGCTGCGAGAAGACGTTCTGCACTCAGATCACCACCATGGCACAGGAGGCCACCCGCGACCCCCTTTGACCAATGGGGAAAATCCCGGCGACAGAGTTCAATCAAAGTCGGATTTAGCTCCAGGCTAGTGCATGTGGCTATAGACATACTTATTTATTCTTTTGGCGGCGTGTTGAGAGTGTTATCTTTAGTAGTATCTTTAGTTGTATCTTCTGTTGGCGATTCTTTTGCTAGATCTACGGCCACCTTTTTTGCTTGCGCACGTTTGCTTTTCTCTTGTTTTGGTGTTGCGCTTTTGCGTGTTTTTTTCCCTCTGCAGGTCAAAACCAATTTGTCATCCACGACATCGAAGTTAGCTTTGCCCCCCTGCTTCAATTTGCCAAAGAGCAATTCAGTGGCCAATTTATCTTCCACTTCATTGCGCAACAGGCGTTTCAGAGGTCGCGCCCCCATGGCTGGATCATAACCTTTTTCAGCGAGCCAATTAATTGCCGCCTCACTTAAAGCAGCTGTAACCCCGCGTTTACTCAAAGCCAAGATAATTTCAGCCAAAAACTTATTGACAATATGGCCCATTAAGGCTGGGGTTAAATTATGGAATGGTACAAGCGCATCCAACCGATTGCGAAATTCAGGCGAGAACATTTTTTCCACAGCCTTTAAGGCTTTGTCGGCAGCATCCTCAAGGCCTGTTTGCCCAAAACCTACAGATCTAGCTGCCATTTCAAAAGTCCCAGCATTTGAAGTCATGATCAAAATAACATGTGAAAAATCGGTTTTGCGCCCTGTATTATCGGTCAGAGTACCGTAATCCATGACCTGTAACAAGATATTAAAGATATCTGGGTGCGCTTTTTCAAGTTCATCCAATAAGACCACAGAATAAGGCGCCTTGCGCACAGCCTCAGTCAAGAGGCCACCCTGATCAAAGCCCACATAGCCTGGGGGCGAACCCACGAGCCGCGACACGGAATGCTTCTCCATGTACTCGCTCATATCAAAGCGCAAAAATTCCACACCCATAATTTTGGCAAGCGAGCGGGCAATTTCAGTTTTGCCCACCCCCGTAGGTCCATAAAAGAGGAAGGAACCCTGAGGGCGCTGTTCAAGGCTTAAGCCTGCCCTAGATCTCAAAATGGCCCGCACTGTCATTTCAACAGCTTCATCTTGGCCAAAGACTTGGTTTTTGAGCTCACTCTCCAAAGTGGCTAAACGTTGTTCTTCTTGACCTGATACCGTACGTACTGGGATGCCTGCCATGCGAGCCACCACATTTTCAACATCCTGCACCTCTACAGCTACCACAGCCTCAGTAGATTCTGCCATGCTAGCCTTAAGATGTACTGCAGCTCCGACCTCATCAAGCACATCAATGGCTTTATCAGGTAGTAAACGATCCCGCACATGCCTTGCAGCTAATTCCACAATTGCTTTGATGACTTCTGCACTATATTCCACATGGTGAAAGGTGGCATAACGTTCTTGCAATCCCTGTAAAATGGCGATGCAATCTTCAGATGATGGTTCATGCAGATCTATCTTCTGAAAACGCCTGGCTAACGCCCGATCTTTTTCAAGATGGTTGCGGAATTCTTCATAAGTGGTCGAACCAATACAGCGAATCTCGCCGCTAGCTAACGCTGGTTTTAACAGGTTGGCAGCATCCATAGAACCACCAGACACAGCGCCAGCACCGACAATGGTGTGCAATTCATCAATAAAGAGAATAGCATTCTCTATCTGTTTTAATTGTTTTACTACACCTTTTAATCTTGATTCAAAATCACCACGATATTTAGTACCCGCCAGCATTACCCCCATATCTAAGGCATAAATCCGTGTATCCTTAAACATGGGCGGCACCCGTCCTTCCACAATCCGCAAAGCCAACCCCTCAACCATGGCTGTCTTACCTACACCAGGCTCACCTACATATAAGGGATTATTTTTACGTCTCCGACATAAGACCTCAATTGTCCGGTCTAATTCGGTTTCACGGCCAATTAACGGATCAATTTTTCCTTCGCGAGCTTTTTCTGTAAGTTCTGTCGTATAGGTTGCTAAGAGATCACCACTGGTTTCAGAGTCTCCACCTTCGCCATCAGAAGTGACACGTTCAGTTTCGAGACCATGCGAAATAAAGGTTAGCACATCAAGTCGATCTACACCTTGACGCCGCAAATAATATTCTGCAAAGCTCTCTTCTTCCATGATGGAGACCAACAAATCTCCAACATCCACTTCAGTTTTACCTGCAGAACGAATATGCGCCAGAGCTCGCTCGAGCATACGTTGTACGCCTAAAGTTTGGGCAATCTCCTGAGGATTGGCAACCGTATCTACAACCTGCATTTCTTGACGAAAAAAGCCTTCCAATTGTTCACGCAAGGTCGGCACACTGCAGCCACTGCCTTCAAGAATCACCCGCCCTTTAGTGCTATTGGTCATTGCAAACAACACATGTTCAATGGTTAGCATTTCATGTCGGCGCTTTTGCACTTCGAGCAAAGCATCGCGCAAAATACTTTGGACATTCTTACTTAACATGCTAACTCCCACGCATCTGTTAAACTTTCTCCATAATGCACTTTAAGGGAAAGCCGGCATTACGAGCTGTATAATGCACTTGTTCCACTTTCGACTCGGCAATCTCTAAGGTATATAGGCCACATTCACCACGACCATTTCTATGAACACTCATCATAATTGTCGTTGCATCTTCGATCGATTTATGAAAAATGCGACATAAAATTTCAACTACAAAATCCATGGTCGTATAATCATCATTAAGTAAAATTACGCGATATTGATCAGGTTTTTTTAGTTTCTTGGCAACAAGAATCTCTGAATCAGAATCCTGATCCGCATAAGGTAATTTAGGCATAACTTACATCTAGGCTAGCACCAAATGCTTGGGCTGCCGCCTCCTTAAGAAAACTAAAATATAAAATATATCTTAGATCATTGACGTAACATTCAAGAAACCCAGACTAAAAAACAGCACAAGATCGGTCTTACTCTAAAAACACTTTGCGCCAAGAAGTGCTAAACACGCGGCACGTTGCTCTGCACTAAATACACACTGCAAAATATCGGCTTTAGTTAGTTCCTTATGCAAATCAAGATAGAGTTCAGCATAAGATTTGGTGCTCTGCGGGTGTTTGTCAAGATTAAGCACGTGGGCGCAGTCTAAAATGGCAGCTTCTTCGCCTTCAAGTTCCACAAAATCGCCAAAGGGCATCCTATCTAAGGTAATATGCACGCCAGCTAAAACATATGTGTGCCGCAACTTTTCATATCTTCCGACAACTTTAAAGCCTAGACTTTCAAAGATGATTTTTAGATTCTCGCCCCCCACACACTGCGCTTCATATTCTTCCCGAATTTTACAATGTTGGCTAGCAGGACGCGGCAATTTAACCGTTACAATATAGTTTACAGCCTCAGGGGTGTGGAGGATACGCAGACGCAATAATTTATGTGCCTGTCTTAGCTTACCATCTTCTGTATCAAAAATAAGATTGTCCTCAAAACCTAAGCCTAGATCTTGAGCATTTTGGCAGGTTAAGCGTGCTTTTAACTTGCTGAAATCCACTTGGAGGTATTTACATTCGATCTCAAGACTCATTGTCTCCCTCCACCCCACGGTGAAAGAGTTCTACTTGCAAGCTCTGCAACTGACTAACCCCCTGCTCTTGCCCAGGCGCCTGGGGATAGAAGAGCGGTCGAAACCCTAAGCGCTGGGCTTGGGTTAAACGCAGCTCATGGTTTGTGACCGGCCTAATTTGGCCATTTAAATCCACTTCCCCCCAAAAAATACTTTTAGGCGGGAGCGCTTGATCATAATACGATGACAACACGGCCGCACACAAGGCCAAATCCAAACCTGGCTCTTGCAAGCGCATGCCGCCCCCAACCTTGGCATAAATATCCACTTGGGCAAAATTTAACTGCAAACGTTTTTCAAGGACAGCCAAGAGGAGATTCAAACGATTGACATCAAAGCCCAAAGCTGTACGTCTGGGAATATTTAAAAAACTCCGTGCGACCAAGGCCTGTACTTCCACAGCTAAAGGCCGCTGTCCATCCACAGCCATGACGACAGCTGTGCCGGAAAGTTCAGGGTTGCGAGCCCCTAAAAAAAAGGTCGAGGGATCGGCAATAATTTCTAAACCTTGGGCTGCCATCCGTAAGACAAGTAATTCTTCTGTGGGCCCAAAACGGTTTTTAAAAATTCTTAAGAGTCTAAATAACTGGCGGCGATCCCCTTCTAAGGCCAAGACCGTATCCACCATATGCTCTAGTAATCTAGGACCTGCCAAGACACCATCTTTGGTAACATGTCCCACCAAAATTAAGGTCGTGCCCAAAGTGCGACAGGTCTCAATGAGCTCGCCTGTCACACAGCGAATCTGCGTGATGTTGCCAGGTACACCATCAGCACGTGTACTCATGATGGTTTGCACAGAATCCACAATGACTAAGGCAGGCTTAAGCTGCGCAAGATTGCTTAAGATATCTTCAAGGTGGGTCGTCGACACAGCCAAGAGTTTCGCTGTCAGTAAACCTAAACGTACAGCACGTGCTTTAAGCTGGGTTAAGGCCTCTTCACCACTTGCATAGAGCACATATTTATCTTGGGCTGCCACCTTGCCAGCAATTTGTAATAAAAGTGTTGATTTCCCAATTCCCGGTTCGCCACTAATTAAAAAGGCTCCCCCTGGCACTAAGCCCTGACCTAACACATGGTCTAATTCAGCTAAGCCGCTTGAATAGGGCTGCAAGGTACTTTCAACAACCGTTTCGAGGGGTGTGGCCGTCTGTTGAGGCTGCATGGCCACAGTATTAGTCTGACTACTGGGTCCTGGGTGAAATTCCCGCAATGTATTCCACGCCTGACAAGCAGGACATTGACCATGCCACTGCATACTTTCATTGCCACAAGCGTCACAGACATACACTATACGTTTTTTCGCCATGCCTACATCCTAATATAAGCTTTTCCCTGCTCCCTTGTTGGGTGAGCAAGCACTTAGAGACGCCACTCTGTCCCCCTAAAAAAACAACAAAAGGGAAGCTGCTGTAGCTTCCCATGGTAATTTAAGCCAAACTAACTTGCAGAGTTACTTGGGTTTAGATCCAGTTCTAAAATTTCGGCCAACTGCGCATCTGATAAGGTGTTGACAGCAGCAATTACATCCCGATCGTAGAGGGCTCTTTGCTCCAACTTTTTCCGTGCTTCGGCCATGGGTAAAGGCGGACGTGTGCCCCTCTGACTCACCATAGCACAAAAGTCATTGGCTACTAACAAGACCCTGGCTTCCAAGAGCATTTCCTTGGTGGTGAGTTCATGGTTGGCACCAGTGACAGGATCGTCCACAACCTTGCCCCCCATTTGGTAGACAATGCGGGCCACACGCCGTGGCAGCACACCTTTTAAAACATTGTAGGCATGATAGGGTGCCAGCTGTACTTGACGACGTTCATCTTCTGTCAACAAGCCACGTTTTACCATGATTTCACGGGGTACAAAGATTTTACCCACCTGGGATAACCGGGCAGCCAATTGAATATTTTCAAGGGCTTCACCTGATAACTTCATAATGCGCCCGAGGCGTCCTGAAAATCTAGCCACCTTTTGGGAACGTCCTTGGAGGTACTTAAATTTGGCATCTGCGCCATCTAGGGCACATTCAATGGCATGCACAAGGCCACTAATACATTTTTGACCTTCACGGGCCCTGGTTCTAGCAATCCAGCTGCCCACAATGATGGCAAGAATTAAGGCAATGAACAAGGTGCCAAAGACGCCTAAAGCATAGATATTGCGGGCTTTAGCCGCAATCTTGGCCTCAACTAATGCAGCATCTTGCTCAAGCAAGACATACCACCCCGTATTATGGACATGGCCACCCTGACTATATTCTGCTTGGTTAATATTTCTACAAGAAATGCGCTTGGCAAAAGGCACCTTTTTATCATTTAACTGTACTTCACTTGGGGTTAATGTAATCTTTTCATCTTGCATGCTGGCTACAGTATAGCCATCCGGAAATTTAGTTAGCACTAAGGGCACAAAATTCGGATCAGGGAGATGTCTAGGTGCTAAAATGTCTGCAAGCACATTCTGCATGGGTAAAGTGACCAGCATAAAGCCTTCTATGACATTCTCGCCCACACTTTGCACAGCATACATGGGAACAACAATATCTAGCACCAATTGTTCTTCTTGCTTATAGATAGTTCCAAGAAGAATGCGCTGCTTGTTTTGGGCATGGCTAATCAAAACTTTCTTGGCAGCATCAACTTGCGCATCCTTGGGATAGCTGATTAGGTTCTGTTGCCCACGTGTCACAATGTGTACGGCTTGCCATCCACGCCGCTCAGCAATGTCTGCTAACAGATCTGCTAAATAACCTAATTGTTCACTAAAAGAATGTAAGGGATCGCTTCATCCAGGCGTACTTCTTGACTTTGCAACAGGTCTATTTTAGATCCACAGGCCTCTTCACAATCATGGATAAAGAGGCGAAACATCTCAGCTTGACTCACATAATTGATTGTTTCAATTGCCTTCTCGCGCCAGCGTCCCAAACTTTCTAAGGCGTTCTCAACCCAGCTTTGACCTAACTTCTGTTGCTCAAGCAAAAAGTCACGTTCCATAACCTGCACACGCGCCTGACATAACAGCGCCGCAACTATCACAACCGCCGCTACAAATGCACCTAACAAGATATTCAGCAGCTTATGCGAATAGCTGTAACTCTGTTGATCAACACTCTCTGACTGCGACTGCTCTTGGCTAACAGTTGACTGCGTTTGCTGTTCTTTTTCCATGCGACTCTCACTTGCTACTGGCTTTTGAGGCAGTTTTCACAGGACGCCCTTTAAGATGAGCCCAACGACCTACTTCATTGACAGAATATTGCGGCAGATAGTGCCTGAAATGTGTGTGCGATAAAACCGAACTACTTAAATTATCTAACACGTATGCATCACCCTGCAAATACACTACCAACACAGCATGCGCCAAATTACGTACTGTATCACGTAATACCACAATGCGCATATCTTCAGCAGGAATCCCCAATTCCCTCAGCGTGAAATACTTTATAATGGCGTAATCTTCGCAGTCGCCTGATTTACGTAAAAATTCAGCAGGAATGGCCCAATAATCGGGTTTGCCCCAATTTTTCATATCTTCACAATAGGGCCATTTGTTCCAAAAATTATGGACATAACGCAATAGGGCTAAACCTGATTTATCTTTGGCCTTTGCTTTGAAACTATCCCAAGTGGTAGTGCTGTTCAATTTACGACCTGGAACAAAAATTGGATCACGTTGATTGCGCTCTAATAATTGCAACCACGCAGGCAAAGACTCTAAAGGGCGTTTAAATTCCACCGTATTAAATAATAAGATTTTAGGTGGTGTCACATCCATGGACCAGGCACAAAAAACCCACAGGGTCAGTACACAGCCAAAGATAAACGCTAATCCAAGCTGTAAAGTGCGATGTGCCAAGGATTGCTGCTGCATGTAATAATTTGCTCCCCAAAAGACTTGCCGTGGCAAGTCAAGATGATAGACGCAAATTTTAGAAAAAAGGTCTCGCTTGAGCAAGCCCACACCGTCTTTTGGCTGCCAAGACTAAATATATCTTAAAGGAGCAATGTTGCACTAGCGAGACATCCTTGTACTTAGCTTAAAAAAAGTACTTCAAGAACATACTTGTGTGTTAGTTTTGAAAAAAATTTGTAACCGCTCACACCCCCTGAAAACTGACCCAAATTACCCCGCCAATTTTGGAAATTTTCTTATGGGGCTGCGGTGCCGTTTTAATGCCACCTTGTGCTAAAAAAAAGAGGAACCATCGACTCCTCTTCGTATATTGCTAAGCGTTGCAAGGATGGTTCTAAAGCTTGAGTTAGCTCTAAGTACAAGGAATTCCTTTTGTGTCACGCGTACGCCAGCCTTGTGGATCCAATACAAATTAGGCCTACCATTTCTT
>JAFTDU010000031.1 GCA_017454005.1 Desulfovibrionaceae bacterium
CCTTATCGATACTGCCATATTTGTTTTTATAAGCATCGAGAATAAACTCAACAGTTCTTTCTATAGTAGAGCCAAATAAAACACCTTGCTCAAAAGGCTTTGGAATTCTGATTATTGTCTTACTCTTTCCCTCACCTATAGGTACACACCAAAACATATCTCTTTGAGCACGAGGGATTTCTTCAATATCTTTGTCGCCATAGTTGCTGATGGCATTGATTACTGATGGGATGCCAATATATACGGCTGCGCGTAAGGCAAAGCGTTTAGGATTTTCTTTAAAGCCGCGCACAGTTCTGTCTAGGCCCTGAACGCTGGCGTTAAAAAATGCAGTCATGACATTAAATGTACCTGTCAATCTTCCTCGCCGTGAAAAATCCATCAAATCTCTTGATTCAAATGCCGCTTGCATTAAACCACTTTTATTAGTTCCATGAATTTTTGTGGCTTTTTCAAATTCGCCAAGACGAGTCATCTTTTCAGATAGTTCAGATCCAAGACGTAACAACTCCATTGGATTTTTGACTACATTCCAAACACGCTCCAGATAACCAGAAGCTGCTAAATCATTAACCCTTTTTTGCAGCGTTGTTCTATCAATGCTAACAACACTTGCTTGATCGCCACCCGCCTTGACCCAATTCCAATAAGTCTCATCGCGTAACACTCCATGCTTTAATCCTTTTGCTGTGTCGACACCTGGCACAAATCCTGATCTAGAGACGACTCCTGAAGAAACAGCATCTCTGATCATATTTCGCACCATAAAGTCTGGTGTCAGCGTGGCACCAGCACGCAACATTTTCGCAGGAATGGATATGAGCTTAAATAAAAAAGGAATTTGTTCTGCTCTTAGGCCGTTCATCACTTCTGCGAGTTCTGGATCTACTTGATAGACTTCGCGTTTTTCGCCCCTGAAAACTGCGATTTGATTTTCTTTATCAAGCAAGAATGAGTTTTGCCAAAAGGTCACCATCTCATCAGCGTTGCCGGCTTTAATTGCGTCTTCAATTGTTTTTTTGGTAGCTGGATCAAGTGTTCCTAAAGACTCCATGAAAGCCTTATTCACTTGCTCTGAACTAATTCTAACAGCCGTTTTCGGTGTAGGTAATTTTTCGATAAGCCAGCCGGAGCCTTCTTTAGTTTCTGCAAGATTGGTTAAAGCTTTGCCTACAGCATTTTTTTCTGCAGCTTCAATGATGGCATAAGTGTTTTTTATGATAGACTCGAGCGGGTCAATAATATCTCGACCACTACCATGGATTCGCCTAATAGGATTACGGGCTGCAAAGTTTTTAGCGCCTCCCAGAAAGCCTTCCTCTTTCTCCATAACCCTATAAAATGGCACATAGCTTTTGTTTAAATCGCGCATAGCCTGTGCGCTTTCTTTGCTCATGACGCCAGAATCAACTAAATAATTGACAAGGTGATCTTGATATTCGTCGAGCTCCTTAGCTAAAGCGCCATATTTGCCTTCAAATTGTTGGACGGTAGCCTCCATAGCTTCTTTGCGGACGCCTGAATTAATCCCTCTGGCTTCTAGTTCAAGACCTCTTCTTGAAACTAAAAAGGATCTGAACTCATCTAAATTTTCCACAGCACGCAAAGTTTGCGCTAATGGCTTACCGACATTTTGCCAAGTGCCATATTTAAACGGCGAATGTTCAAGGAAATGCGTTGCCTTGCCTTTAGCACCAGCAAACGTGCGGGCCAAAGTATAGGGATTTACTTCTGCGGGCAGTTCCCTACCATCGGCTAAGTATTCTGTAGCTTTTTTTAAGGGGTACAGGCGATCGACAAAATTGGTGTAGAGCCGTTCCCAAGTATCACGGGAAAGCATCCGCGCAAGCAGGCCTTCATTTTCACGACCTTCAATATTGATATGTGAGAGCACTTCTTGGGCGTGAGGTTGCTCGGCCCATTTACGCACAACTTCACGAGCATTGAGTAGCGCATTAGAAAACTCTGGTGACTTACTTTGCAGAAGCTGCTCAAAATGGGCGTAAAATTGGGGCGCCATTTGTTTAGCTTCTTCAGGATTACAGACATATTTGGCCACAAATTCAGCAAAGCCTTCGGGTAGAGCTGACTGTCCCTTACCAGGGGAAGTAGCCATAGGCAGCAATTCTGTTGCAAATGGTTGCAATGGAGTATCATCTATCTGCCCAAATAAAGCTTTTTGAATGGCGTGTCCTGCTTCGTGCACAACTGTCGTGATATCATTCGCAACCTTGGTGCGGATCACTTCAGGCTTTTCTTTGAAAATACCAAGCACGCCTTTGCCAACGTTACCGAGTTTGCCGACGCGGATCGGCGTATCCAAGGCAGTTGCTAGATCTTCTACCACGCTTGATAAAGCCACTGCATCCTCGTGCCTTAGCTTGCCGTTGGCTGGCACCACAGGCTTATTAGGATCAATTGGCACTTCCGTAGAGCCGCCCGTGCTAAGACGTTGGCTAAAATCGTTATTTACAATTTTGTCCACTTCCTCTTTAGCGCCAATATCAGAAGTTTGTCTTAATTCGCCTTCATTTCCCTGCTTTACAAATTTTTGTTTTTGCCGTAAGCTTTCTAACGGTAGCGCTGGTGTGGTGGAAGTGTTCTCCGTATTCCCATCGGTGAAGCCTGAGCGAGGCACTTCGTGGTCGGGCCCACTTTTTCCTTCCTCAAGTTTTCCCTGCCCTTTCTCTACCCCCCTTGTTTCTCCTTCCGCACCTATAATCACTGACGTGATATACCTTCTCCCATCCTTTCCTTTTCTTGCAAATTTCGTTGTGATAGTACTATCCCTTATTACCATTAAATCCCATATATCTTTTTGTGTTTCCGTGTCAAAATATTTTTTTATTAAGTATGCTTTTTGTTTTCCTTCTTGAGATGCGAACTCTATTTTTATATCGTGGTCTTTTAATGTCCTTGGCAGCGATGCTATATAATCTTGACGCAAAGGGTCTTTTAAAAAATGTTCATAGTCATATTGCCCATTTTCTGTTCTAAATCTTAATTGACCACCCTCTGGAAAAATATTAC
This sequence comes from Desulfovibrionaceae bacterium, assembly GCA_017454005.1. GTDB lineage: Bacteria > Desulfobacterota > Desulfovibrionia > Desulfovibrionales > Desulfovibrionaceae > Desulfovibrio. Next base: position 3,031 of record JAFTDU010000031.1, read on the forward strand.
TAACAATTTCTTTTAGTTTTTCCAAATATTTATTTGGTTTATTATACTTAAGGGCCTTGATATCTTCTGGTTGTAAACTATCGAGATAGGTTTTTGTTTGTTCCCTATTTGTAAAAGAAAAATCAGTATCCCCTTTTACAACTTCAAACTTTACAGTTCGATTGTCATTATATATTGTGTCCCTTTCTATCTCCCTAATATATTTTTCAGGCACATCTCTATTGACCGACAATAAGTCTTGCTTAACTGTCGGATCTTCTTGCGCAGCTTGAGCCACCTCTTCAGGTGTCTTTCCTACCTTTGCGTAAATCTCCCTCATCTTTGGCGTAATATCTGCCGCCACATTATGCGCTTGTTTTAATCCTGCACTAGCTACG
>JAFTDU010000032.1 GCA_017454005.1 Desulfovibrionaceae bacterium
GGTGTCTCCTGCTAATTTCACATCTTAATTAAAACGCCCTCCTGTTTTTAACAGCTTAATTTTAAAAAACAACCTTTTTTAACGACTTAATTAAAAATTTAACAACTTAATTATCGTTCCTCATCTATGTGTTCTTATTGTTGCATTCATACTCAACGATTCAAATTGATTACGGACAAAATATTTATCTGCAAGTAATCTAGCCATGCCTCCATTACCATCATAAAATGGATGAATTTCAACAAAATAAAGATGGGCTAAAATTGATCCTAATGGCGTCGGTAAAATTTCTTTGCTTTGATTCCACCAAGTTAAATATTCATTCATCAATTGATGTAGATCATCTGGATGAGGAGCTTCGTAGATTACTTCGTAATTATTATTTCTAATTCTACCAACAACTTCACCTTCTGTTCTTAATTCTCCAAAATTTCCTTGAACTTTTTTATCATCACCAGTACCTAGCAAGCCATGTATATTACAAATTTCTTTAATTGAGATAACATTTTTTGAATTCAAAAATTTTAAAGCTGCTGCCACTGTTGCATTCTCACGATAGTCACGTATTAATTATCTATTTTTGCTCCATTCTGGAACATTAAGACATAATTTTTAACTAATGCAGAACGTAAAGCAAAACTATCCAAATATTCACCTTCGATTCTCCAACTAGCTTCAAGCTCTTTTGCGTATAAATCAGTCATTAATTGTTGAAAATATTCATAACCAGCTAGCTTATTCAATTCATCAATTTTTTGACTAAGATGTTCTGCTTTTTTTAAATGATGAGGAGCGATTTTTGATAGATCACCTATCCAATTTTCATGTTTCCACACTCAATTTCTATCTTTATGCAAAAAAACGATTGGATATTCTTTTCCTGTAATTTGGTTTTTCACACATTTTAAATTGTCCATAAAACATCCTACTTAGAATTTAAATGACATAAATATAGAAATAAAATTTTATTATTATTCAAACATAATGTAAATATATTATTTATAATTTTTTTATTAAATTTAATATAACAATAATGCTTTATCAATAATTAAATAAAAAATAACAAGAACATATATTCTTTACATATTAAAAAATGAGCATGCAAAAACTGTGGCTCTTTTGTTCGTGTTGAAAGTATCTCTAACAAGCTTGAATCGCTTGGAGCATCAGTTCATTATCTGGGCAAGCGATTGATTCTATCGTGCCAACGTGCTGCTTGTACAGAACGATTCTTATGTATTAGCCAAATAAACTGTAGACGTATTGTTCAGAATTGTTATCGTAAATAGATTTGCAATATTAGAATATAATTTATCTTCTTTTTGATGAATATTTGCATAAACTCCATACAAAACATATACATTTATCATAATATTAATCATATATAATATGGTAGATAAAAATTTTAATCTATTTACAAAGATTCAAATATAATATAATAAAAATCTAATTTTGGTAATAACATTGCATTGAGACTGTCTTTTCAGGATATAAAAAAAGAAGAGTAAAGTTATTTGATGTCATAACTTTACTCCTCTTATTATTTCTGTATATTAAATTATGTAGATCTCACTCATATATACTTCATACATCTATAATATGATATAAGAATCAATGTAAAATAGATTTATGTATACATGTAGATTGAAAAATGCTGAAATGCAGCAACATAATCTATTATAGAGAATATAGAATAAAAAACAATGCTTTTTGATCTTAAATTATTGAAATATATACACTTTACTATATTATGAGATGTAAAATGAATATTGTTGATTATTAGATGTAACGTAATGATGTACGCGGTCTAAAATTAAATGTCTAAATTTAATAAAATGCTAACTAATCGATAGATGCTATAATATGACAAAAGTAAATAATATATTCTAGCTATACTAAATTTATAAAAATTTATGATAAGCTGATTTAATTTAGCATCCATGCACTTAGCTGTTATATATTAGTCAATTTATGCATGAGATCTAGACTAATTTTGCGCACATTTGGCTTTTAAAGCAAGAGCCAGAGTCTTCCCTAACTCATGACAAGCTTTTAAAGTATCCTTCGTAGGCCGCCAAGCACATTTAACAGGTTCTGCAGGCAGCTCCATCTTCATTTCTTTTAACATCTCTTGCAGACATTTCGGTGCTTCGCCTGACCAACCATAAGAGCCAAAAGCCCCGCCCACACGATTTAAGGGTTTTAAGCCTTTCATATAGGTGAGTTGGGCGCTCATTAAGGGTAAAATCGTGTTGTTGTGCGTAGGTGAGCCACAAGCGACTGCCCAGCAATCAGCTAATTCAGTCATGATGGCGCTATGGTGATTAGCTTTCACACTCATCACACGAGTAGGCACATCATTGTCTTCTAAGCCGCTAGCTACAGCATAGGCCATATGTTCTGTGGAATGCCACATGGTATCATAGAACACAAGACCCCGTTTTTGCGGTTTTTGTTCAGCCAAAGTGCGATACATGTCAATGATGAACTTGACATCCTTTGTTCCACGATGAATTAAACCGTGGTCTGGAGCGACCATATCAATATCAAGTTTCTCGACAATAGGTAGAGCTTTTAAGACCATAGATGAATATGGCAAAACAATATTGTAAAAATATTCTTTGATACGGTGCACATAATCATCTTGTTTATTATATTCATCCACAAAGCGGCATGTGCTGGCAATATTTTGCCCAAAAATATCATTGGAAATTAACAGCTTAAGATCTGGAATATAGGAAACCATGCTGTCTGGCCAATGCAACATGCGTGTTTCTTGAAAGACTACAGTGTGTTTGCCAAGGCTGATACTCTCACCACTTTTGACTGCTACAACTGGCCAATTGTTATTGGGATAGTAGCCTTGTAATGATTTTAACCCGGTTTGCGAGACAAAGATTTTTTCAGGTTTGGTGCGCTCCACAATTTCTTGGAGGGAACCTGCATGATCCAATTCCATGTGATTACAAATGATGTAATCCACTTTTTCAGGATCAAGGGTTTTGGCTAAACGACATAACAAGGTCTTGGCACAGCCAGGTGAGACAGTGTCTACTAAGACATTTTTGCTATCTTTGATCAGATAGGCGTTATAGGTTGTGCCTTCAGGCGATGTTGAATAACCATGAAAATCACGGTGATCATAGTCGACACAACCCACCCAGAAGACATCAGGTTTGATTTCAATGGGACGCATTCAAGTCTCCAACAGTAGTTTTAGAGCGTATACAAGTTTACGTACAGGCTTATATTTGTACAATATGCAAGAACTACGATTACATTTTGCAATGTTATGTAAAAGTTTTAGCAAAACATAATGAAGTAGTTAGACCAAGACCTGTTAATCTATACGGAACTTAAGCCAAGAGTATCAAACAAAAATAGCTCTATGAGACGGCATCCTTGTATCATAGAGCTTGGAAAAAAGCATTTTAAGAGTAAGCTAATAGTTTATTGTGCCCAATATTGCTTTAAAGCGCAATAAGTAAAAAAGCTTTTTTGGGGTGCTCAGCCTTAAAAATTTCTTTTTAAGGCGATTTGCTAAGAGTGCTTCCCCCAAAAAAGCCTTAGTGACGCTTTTGCTTTCAAAAATTGTAGCGCAACAATTTATTCTTCAGGTTCAAATTGATCTTTGCCAACACCACAGACAGGACAGACCCAATCTTCAGGCAAATCTTCAAAAGCTACATTGTCGTTTTCAGCGGGATCATAGACGTGACCACAAATGCTGCAAACATATTTTTTCATAGTGTGCTCCACTTGATGATATAAGTATCACAAAGTTTGAAGGATATATGGCGCAAACAAGAGCTAGTTTTCAGCTTTCCATAAGCCGTGGAGATTGCAGTAAGCTCTAGCGCAAACTTTGGTAGCGTCGGTTTTAAAGACGGCCTCTGGGGCTGCATCGGGCGTTAGATCTTGGCGTTGCACGGTCGTGTCGGTTAACAATTCAATCCATTCAATGTAATGTTTCTCAACCATGGGATGGGCTGTGGAGCCGACCGTAACTTTATAGCCAGAGTCGATTTTTTCAAGCACAGGGACATGTTTTTCTTTGGCTGCGTCAACAGCACCTTCGACCATTTGGCTCATGGCCTGATTACAGCAGGTGGGGACACAGCTGCCAGCATGAAGGATTTCAATAATATTGCCACAAAGTTCACATTTATATACTTCACGGGATTTGGGCATAAAGACTCCTTACTCTATTGTCAATTGCGCAGAACTACTTCTATTGCGTAGCGCAAGTGGCGAGAAAACGCAAGGCCAAGCTTTGCTTGGGCATCTTTGAGTCTGGTTTTTTTAAATAGGCGAGACTTGCATAATGGAGCGCTTGTTTGCACACAAAAATTAGCTTGGAGGTCGTGTTTTTGGCCATCTATTTTGCATAAGGCGTTCTGCACATAAACTAGCGATAAATTGACGGCTACAAATTTACATCATGTGATTAGAAAAAATGTTTTAGGAAGCTAAGAGAGCTAGATAATCTTTGTATGCGCATTTTTTTCAATATCTTGCTGCCCTAATATGCAACCATAGTTGCAGCATAATATTCTAACTTAAAAAGTGTGTACGAAGTATATATTTATTTTTAGATATTTCAATGCTTCTGTCATTCTCTTTTAATCCACAAAGTAATATGTGACCTAAGCAAAACATAGAAAGCAATTATTAGTTGGAACCTTTTTCTCTATATTTACGCATTTTACAAAAAGTATCATCTAAACGCATATACTTTATCTTTATGCAGGTCAAGATTTTCTGTTAAGCCACAAAGTGATATGTTACCCAAGCAAAACATAGAAAGTAATTATGAGTTTATTAGAACCAATTTCTTCATAGTTACACATATTTAAAGCGTACTCTTAATGCGCCTACTAATTTACTTTGGCATTAAGAAAAGTATTTATCTTGCTAGCCTTAACTATCTGCGTCTGCAGCTATGAAATTAATTTGATGGTGTTTTGCTTTTAATGCCTAGCACATTGGGAAGTTGTGGAGCAAGGGGTGACTGAAAAAGGAAGGGGAGATTAAGCGCAAGATAAGCTGGGTGATTGACAAAAAGGCCTGCTGGGGTGCCACCTTCCACATACATAGTTGTACCAATATCAAGGGGTAAGCGTAAGAGCTCCTGCGCTAATGTGTAGGGGGTTGTGGGGTGCATACTGTAGAGAAAGAGAATGTCACCATGTGCTGTGAGACCGACTGCAGCAATAGTATGTTTGGGTCCTACTTTGGGCCACAAAACCTGTTTAGCACTATTAATTAAGCGATAATTTTGGATGACCAAATGATAATGGCGCAGCTTTTCTTGCAAGCCGCGTGTCTCGCGCTCAAGAATTGTAGCCTTAGGTAAACTGTTATTGTCAGGACAGGCGACAAAAAAGGCCCCAAATTTTTTGGCAATGCGTGGATTATTTAAGATCATGCCCTGGCGCATGTAGCCAGTACTCGTGCGGTTGTCGGGTAAATACATGCTGGCATTGATGACAGCGAGTAGTTGCTTGGTTTTAGCCCATTGCAGTAAACTTAAAGGCAGTTTAGCGTCAGCTGCGGCTGAACAGAGTTCAAAGTGCACCTTGTGCGGATCAATTTTGAGCACAAGGAGCGCACCCTCTTTAGCCATAAGGGGGAAGGTTGCCAAGAAAATCCCAGGGGCTATGGGCTGCCAAGAGGTAAGTGTGCCAGCATATGCCAGGAGCGGCAGGCTTACCAACAGGGCTAAGAGGAAGCTAAATGTTTTTCTCATGGGCATTTTCTTTAGCAAAAGCTCTTCTAGCCGTACAAACTTGAGCCTTTTTAAGTAAAGCTAGTTGCGGCAAATTGAACGTTGACAAATCAATGTATATTATAGATATTGTCAACGATAATATCTATATTAATATAGAATATGAGGAGCGATTATGCACATAGGTCAATTAATTGAGCAAAGCTCAAAACCATTTGTGTCCTTGGAGTTTTTTCCCCCCAAAGATCCAAGCACTCTCCCTGAATTTTACCAAGTGGTGCAAAAGTTGCAAACACTTAAGCCCTTGTTTGCTTCTGTGACCTATGGGGCTGGGGGTGGGACGCAAGCGCATACCTTAGATGTGACAGCTAAGCTTGTGACAATGGGCCTACCCATTATGGCGCATTTGACCTGTGTAGGGGCTGAAGAAGAGAAAATCAAGCAGTTTTTGCTAGATTTGCAACAGGTGGGCGTAGAAACTGTCCTAGCCTTACGCGGTGATCCGCCAAAGGATACCGGGATTTTGCCAAGTTCTGGCCCCTTCCAGCATGCCATTGATCTTGTCAAATTCATTGCCAAAGAAGCACCGAACATGGGTATTGCCTGTGCGGCCTATCCCACACCGCACCCTGAATCTTTAACCTATGCCATAGATCGCAAGTATACACAGGCCAAGATGGCAGCAGGTGTGGATTTTGCTGTCACCCAGTTGTTTTTTGATGTGCGTGAGTATCTAGCCATGGTGGCCGATCTGCGCAAATTAGGTGTGACTCAAACTATTCTCCCTGGCATTTTGACCTTGCAGAGCTTTCAGTCGCTCAGGCGTATCTTGGCACTTAGTGGTGCTAATATTCCTGGCAAACTCTATTTACAACTCGAAGAGGCCGACAGGAAAGGCGGAAACGAAGCTGTACGCGAAGTAGGTTTAGTCTTTGCCTGTGAGCAGATTAAACGCCTCTTAGATAGTGGGGTTAAAGGGATCCATCTCTATACTTTAAATCGGGCCGATGTCTGTCTCGAGTTGATTGAGCGTGTGGGGTTATAAGCACTTAAAAAAAATAACCTAGCCACTGGATGACTAGGTTATTTTAAAGTGCTTGCACATGGGGAACAAAGAGCGCTTTAGCTTCTAAACAAGCCTGGTTCAGCTTGGACTACAGCCTGAGCAATCTGCTGGTTATCTAACAGATAGGTACCAGTTTGTACCATGGGGCGTAGGGCATCGATGCGATCTTGTCTGACATCAGGAGCGCCTTGAGCTGTTTGTTTAGCTTCCATAAATAATTTTGCGTTTTGCGAAAAGGTCACATTGTCATTGGTAGCGTTAACGCTTGTACTCTGCCGTTTATTTTTCGCGCCAACTTTAATATTCGAAAGAGTGCGTGATTCAACTCTGTCGCGTTGTGAAGAGATTTCGATCGCCATATAGTTTCTCCTAAAACCACTCTTGACTTGATTGATCCCCAGATTCGTCAAGCATGCTTGCATTGATTTTTTCGCGTGTCACACGAAAGAATAATAAGCGTACTTTTTGCTGCTCTTCAGCACTTAACGCTACTTGCCCAGTAGGTGTTACTTTGACAATGCGTAACCGTTTACCTGGCGGGTAAGTAAATTGTAGTTCCGCACCAATTTGTGATGAAAGTTCTGCTCTAATCTCTTCGATGATAGGATTGGTGCTGCCAGTGTAGATTAAACTTTCATACACTTCACGAGCGACCTTCTCGACATAAGTTCTGCGTTTTATTTGTGGATCAGGATCATCGCGACTTTCACCATTGATGACGCGGCATTTAGCCCTAAATTTGGCGAGCCTGCGTGCAGTCAAAAGTTGTTGCTCATAGCCTTGAAGCATTAATCTAAGGCGTACTTGTGATTCGCTCATAACCAAAATATAGGCAACTGGGCCCAGGGCGCTTAAGTTAACATTTACTTTCTTTTTCGGAAAAAGTTGGCGAAACTATAGTGGTGGGTTAAGTTTTTTATCAGTCACAGTGGCCCTTTTGACATTGGCCAGCTGTCAAGGGTTCTAGTTCAAGCTCTTTAGTGTAGTCTTCAAGCTTAATTAAGGGCTCTGTCTTTGGGGAGCTTATGGCTTTTGGTAGCCCCATATATTCAATATAAGGAACACCAAAGGATCCTTGGGCCAACACATGGGCTTTATTTTGTAAAAGGTGCAAACGTAAAATGAGGGCTGCAAGGGGGGGAAGTTCTGGGAACACTTTGGCGTTTAAGGCTGCCTCAAGGGCCGTTTGCATATTGGCGCCTTTTTGTAACTCCTCTTGCATGAGGGCAATTTTGGCGATGTCCTCTTCGACCTCCAGCACCGGATAAAAAGCCACGTCCACATGACCTGAATAGTAGCGCACAGCCTCTTGGCATTTGATACATGACGGGGAGTAGAAGACTCTAATGGTCGGGGCAGATGCGTCTTGGATGGGCCAAAGTCCATAGGCCTGTACCCCGAGATTAAAGACTGCTGAACCAAAGAGCACCAACCAGATAAAGAAGATTGTGCCAACCCCAGCCCTCTTTATGGCATGTCTAAAGGCCAAATAAAGTAGTCCCAAGAGCAAGGCTACCACAAGACAGTTGGTGCAAGGACTGGTCAGGTTTAAGAGTATAAGGAGCAGAGAGTCTAAAAGGAGACCCAAGGCTGTTAAACTGCTTCCCAATTTACCTTGCCCCAAGATGGCTAGCACAGCCAAGGTGCCAAAGGCTAGGAGTCCATACCACCAGAGGGAGAGGTGAAAGAGACTCACATCTTGATAGAGACTGCAGCCATTACTCTGACAGAGGTTTTGCGTAAGTCCCTGCAAGGTCAACACACAAAAGGCACAGCCTAAGAGGGCAATACTTAAGGGCAGAGGCAACAATTTCACACGGTGCAACATGACTTAGGCCTTGTCTTTGTGGGCCCGTCCTGCCAGTTGGTAGCGTTTTTGCGCCGACAATTCTTGTTTGCGTAATCTGATAGATGTGGGGGTCACTTCCACCAGTTCATCTTCGCGCACAAAATGCAGAGCATGTTCCAGAGACATCTTTTTGACGGGCGTTAAGATAATATTTTCATCTTTGCCTGCAGCACGCAGGTTGGTTAATTTTTTCTCTTTGCAAGCATTGACATCAATGTCATTTTCGCGATTGTGTTCGCCCACAATCATGCCTTCATACACTGGATCCCCAGGTTCGACAAATAAGACGCCACGTGGTTCCAAATTAAATAAGGCATAGGCCACAGCAGCGCCAGGTCTATCGGCGACAATGGAGCCTGAAAAGCGTGTTTGGAAGTCACCACGATAGGTGTCATAGCCTTCCAAATAGCTATTCATAATCCCTGTACCTTTGGTATCGGTCAAAAATTCATCTTGATAACCAATGAGACCACGGGAAGGCACTGAAAATTCAAGGCGCACCCTGCCTGTGCCATTGTTGGTACAATTTAAGAGACGCCCTTTACGTTGGGCTAGCTTTTCGGTCACAACCCCCATAAAGATTTCATCACAGTCAATATAGAGATGCTCAATGGGCTCGAGTGTTGCGCCAGATTCATCCTGTTTTAAGATGACCTCAGGCCGACCAACAGAGAGTTCGAAGCCTTCACGGCGCATGGTTTCAATTAAGATTGCCATTTGAAACTCACCACGGCCTTTGACGACAAAGGCCTCATGATCTTCACTCACAGCAACTTTAATGGCGACATTGCGCAGACTTTCTTTATATAAGCGTTCCTCAATGGTGCGACTTTGTACCAGCTTGCCCTCACGCCCAGCCAAGGGGGATGTATTGATGCCAAAGCGCATGGCAACGGTTGGTTCATCCACATGAATTCTGGGTAGTGCCTTGGGCGCCTCTTTGGTACAGATGGTATCGCCAATGGTCACATCTTCAATGCCAGCTAAAACCACAATGTCACCAGGTCCTGCCCGATCTACATCTTTGAGTTTTAAGCCATCATAAACCTGTAATCTTGTGGCTCTTAAGGGTTGCGGTTCACCTGTAACGCCTACACAGACAAGGGCTTCTTTAGCTTCCACAAAGCCATGTAAAATGCGCCCAACAGCTAAGCGCCCTAGATAATCAGAATAGTCAAGGTCAGCCACAAGCATTTGGAAGGGTTGGTCCGGGTCATAGCTTGGGGCAGGAATGTAGTCTAAGATCGTTTCAAAGAGGGGAGTTAAATCTTTTTGTTCGCCATCTAAAGAGCGCATGGCAACACCGGATCTGCCTATGGCATAGAGTACCGGAAAGTCAATCTGCTCTTCTGTTGCCCCCAAATCGATAAAGAGGTCATAGACCTCATTGAGGACCTCACTAGGCCTTGCATCTTTGCGGTCAATCTTATTGATGATCACAATCACAGGGAGGCCTTGGAGTAAGGCTTTACTTAAGACAAAGCGCGTTTGGGGTAGTGGCCCTTCACTGGCATCCACAAGCAAGATAGCTCCTGTCGCCATGGACAAGGAGCGTTCCACCTCGCCCCCAAAGTCGGCATGGCCAGGTGTATCAATAATATTGATTTTGACGTTGTGCCAAGTGACAGCACAGTTTTTGGCTGCAATGGTGATACCGCGTTCACGCTCCAGGTCGAGGTTATCCATGATGCGCTCATCCACTTGTTGGTCGGCGCGAAACACGCCGCTCTGTTTAAACAGCGCATCGACGAGGGTCGTTTTGCCATGATCCACATGGGCTATGATGGCCACATTCCGTAAGGCAGTATTTTGTTGCATAGAAAGCCTGTAGCGTATTGATTGTAGAGACAAGATTTAACTATAGCTTGCCATGATCTTGGGTGCTATATGAGAGATTAAGGTTGCAAGTTGACCATTGAGTTTTTGCGTATTGGCCACAACCTCTTCAAGGGTAATGGGCTGCATACAGTCAGGTAAATTTTTATTGGCTAAACAGGATAATTCCAAGACTTTGAGGCCCATGTGTCGTGCGCAAATGACCTCAAGCACACTGCTCATGCCAATTGCATCTGCACCAAAACTACGATAGAGGCGCGTTTCCGCAGGGGTCTCAAGTTCAGGCCCATGCACCCCAATATAGACACCAAGTTCAAGGGGGATACCAAGCTCTAAGGCTGTCTCTCTTGTCACATGGATTAATGTCTTGTCAAAGGCTTGGGTGAGATCTGGGAAGCGGGGGCCTAAAGAGTCGTCATTAGGTCCCATTAAGGGCGACTGACCTGTAAAATTAATCTGATCATAGGCTAAAAAAAGACAGGGGGTATTATACTTGGGATTTAAGGCGCCAGCACAATTGGTGACAATTAAAGTTTCCACCCCTAAGTGTTTGAGCACTCTTACCCCAAAACAGACCTCTTGCGCACTAAAACCCTCATAAATATGTACCCGGCCAACCAAGGCGATACAGGGAATAGCACCAAGGAAGCCTGCTTGCAAAAGACCTGCTTGGGCTGGATTTGGGGTATAGGGGAAATGCGGCAAGTCTTTAAAGGGGAGAATAGTTGTCTCTAAGTCTCCTGCGATGTCGCTTAAGCCAGTGCCCAAAATTAAGCCTAAGGGTTTGTCGTCAAAGGTTTTGGGCAGTTGCGCCTTGATTTTCTGCACACAATTAACTATTGCCGCATGATCGTACATAGTGCTCCTAAAGCGCCGCCCAATTGGCGCTGGGCAGTGCTAGTAGATCTTTAATTTGTTCTGTGCTAAGCTTAAAGAGTTGCGGGCTTTCTTCAAAAGCTGGCCTGCGTGTGCTTGGGCTTCCCGCCCTTTTTTTGTAGCAAATCTTAACCTTAAGCTCAAACTGCCTGAGCTCTTTTGGCAAGCTTTGGGCTGACAGCGGCATAGGTCGTGGACATGGATAAAAAAGCTCAGCTCAAAGCCGAAGTGGATCGCTTGCTTAGTCTGCCTTTGACCGAACACGTGGTGCTTGTGGCCAATCGTGGTGAAATTGCTATGCGGATTATGCGAGCCTGTCATGCTCTAGGCATTGGTTTTGCTGCCATTTATACAGCTAGTGATGAGCATTCAGGGCATGTCCGTCTAGCCAGAGAGTTGGGGGGAGATAACTGTCTCTACTGTGTGTCCTCCTACCATGATGCCAATGAGTTAATGAGTGTTGCTGACAATTTTCATTGTACGGCTGTGCACCCGGGTTACGGGTTTTTTGCCGAAGATTTTCGGTTTGCAAGACGGGTGACCAAACGTGACCGGCCCATGATTTTCATTGGTCCCTCCTGGAAGATCATCCGTGAGCTGGGGGATAAAATAAATACCAAGCGTTTGGCTAGGAGTTTAGGTGTACCAACAGTACCAGGCTCTGATCGGCCCATTTATGAAGAGGTGGAAGCCGAACGCATTGCCAAATCGCTCTTTGAATTTCAAGTGGAACAAGGCGTGACCCATCCCTTGGTCTTAGTCAAGGCCTCGGCTGGCGGGGGCGGCATGGGCATTGAAGAGGTCTATGATCCAGATCAATTTCGCCAAGTTTTTCGCCGTGTCAGCAATTATGCCTTGCGCCAATTTAAAGATGAAGGCGTGCTCATTGAACAGCGCGTCAAAGATTTTAATCACTTAGAAGTGCAGATTGTGTCCGATCGTTCGGGCAAACATCCTGTGCATTTTGGGACGCGCAATTGTTCCATTCAATCGTCTGGCCGCCAAAAACGCATTGAAGTTGCCCCAGGATTTGTGCCAGATACCTTAGAATATAATTTTGATGCTGCGAAACTCTTGACGAATATTGTCGATTATTCTTTAGCCATGGCTACGAAAGTTGGCTATGATAATGTGGGCACCTGGGAGTGGATAGTAACTCGCACAGGCGAGCCCTTTTTAATGGAAGTCAATACCCGCATCCAAGTGGAAAATGGAGTCTCAGGTTGCATTGCTAGGTTGCCAGATCATAAGCAGGTCAATTTGATTAGTGAACAGATTCGTTTGGGTTTGGGGGAACCTTTAGGTTACACCCAAGCCGAAATTGCCACAGAAGGTGTGGGTTTAGAATACCGCATCATTGCCGAAGACCCGCAAAATAACTTTACCCCTTGGGTTGGCAGGATTGATCAATTTACCTGGGAGCCTGCGCCGTGGCTGACACTTTTAACCCATGTGCCGCAGAAAGAATCCTATGAGATTCCCACAGAATTTGATCCAAATCTGGCGCTAGCGATAATCTGGGGCAAAGATTTGGAAGAGGCAAAACAACGCGGTCTCAGATTTTTAGATTCCCTTAAATTACAAGGGGAAAATGCCCAGGGCCAAGAACTTAAAGCCAATATCGGCTTTTTACGTGACAATACAACTAATCTATTGCGGTTTTAGCATTGCGATCCTTGTAAGTTGGGATCAAGAGTAACTGTAGATTTGAGGTGACTTTATGATCCACGAGCGCAAGAAGCATCTTGATGTCGCTTTTACTTTTTTTGCAGATAAAGGTGCGTGGTTTGGATTAAAACATGATTGATAATAATATTGAGAAACGTATTCAGGCCTTGCATGAGCGTTTAATCTATTTGAAAGATATTTTCGCAGGCAAACATGAGGATAGTGCTAGTCTTTTAGAAGAACGTCTGGAATCTTTTCAACAGCGCATGAATGCAGCCTTTGTCTTTGATCCTTATACGGACATGGCTGCCCTGGAAGATCTCTTTTCCTATGTTGAACGGCGTTTAGATAACACGATTACGCCCATGGATCGCGTCCGCATTGTGCGGCATCCCCAGCGCATTTGTCTGCGTGATATCCTAGAAAATGTCTACGATAATTATACCGAGGTGGGTGGCCAAGATGAATACAGTCTTGACCCGAGTATGCTCATTGCGCGTGCTGTAATTACCAGGCATCGCGGTAAGAAAACCTATCAGCAGTCGGTCATGGTTATCGGTCAAGAGAAGGGTCATGGGGCTGAATACCGTAATGGGGGCTCTGTCAAACCCTGGGGCAATGCCAAGGCCATGCACTATATGCTTGTGGCTGAAACCGAAGGTATTCCCATTCATACATATGTGTTTACACCTGGGTCTTATCCCATTGAAGATTATCCAGGTGCAGCCCAACAGATTGCCCGCAATCTGTACGGCATGGCCGGCCTACGTGTGCCGGTCATTGCTGTCTTTAGCGAGGGGGGAAGTGGCGGGGCTGAAGCCATCAGTCTGGCTGATCGGCGCTTAATGTTAAGCCATGGCTACTACTCTGTAATCTCGCCAGAAGGTGCTGCTGCCATTGAGGGCCATATCCGCCCAGGGCAACGCGCCACAACTAAATTAATTGAGCACTGTGCGAGCAATTTGCACATCACAGCCCAAGATAATTTAGAATTTGGCTATATCGACCGGGTAATCCAAGAACCACCTCTAGGTGCTAGACCCTGGCATTTTGAGTTTTTTCGCTTGTTGCGCCAAGAGGTGATTCGCGCAACCGATGAGGTCATCATCTCAACGCGTAGCTTGCCACTCTTACGGGGACTTGCCTTAAAGCGGCATGGATCGCCTAAAGCTGATCTAGAAAATCTCTATATTCGCTGGGCCTTGTCAGGCCACAGTAAAAAGCGCCTTGTTGACTTAAGGCAAAAAAAATTTTTGGGCCTTTCGACCTCTGCCATTAGTGATAATCGCCCTTGGCACACCAAGATGTGGGCCGCTTGTGTTGATTATGTCACCCAACCGTGGAATAGTTTTAAATACGATTTCTACCGCAAGCACCAACGCAAAATTAAGGTCATCATGGAAGAGGTCGACAATGAGTGGGAGTCTTTAAAGAATAAACTCTGGGCACCATTGGGCAAAGTTTTGCAGAAGTTTGAGGTCAAGAAGCCTGAAAACTACGGTGAGCAGCTGACAACCTTATCTACCTGGAACCATGATACCCGGATCAAAAGGTGGAAGTATCTCTCCCCGCGTTACAAAATTGATCAGGCTGTGACATGTCCCAATAGTGCCGAATACGGGTGCATGGATCTCTGGGGCCCGGATCTCTTTGGTGAATTTGCAGGTGTGTGCAGTTACTGTGGCTATCACTTTCCCATGGAGCCTGAGTGGGTTGTGCAAAATGTCTTTGATGACGGCTCAGTCAGGGAGTTTAATGCCGAGATTGAGGCCCGCAATCCCCTAAATTTTCCCAACTTTTCGGAACGCATTGCCAAAGCCCAAGAAAAAAATGGGACACGCAGTGGTTGCAAGACCTTTGAGGCTCGCATTGATGATATAAGGCTTGTGGTTGCCATGCTCATGGGGACATTTAGAGGTGGGTCTGTAGGGGCTGCTGAGGGCTACAAGTTTATGGAAGCGGCCAACTTTGCCTTAAAAAAGCGTTTTCCTTTTTTAGCCTATGTGCATGGCACAGCAGGTATGCGTATTCAAGAAGGCACCCATGCCTTGATCCAAATGCCCAGATGTACGGTGGCTGTACGGCGCTATATTGAAGCTGGTGGCCTCTATGTAGTGCTCTATGACACCAATTCCTTTGCAGGACCTGTTGCAAGTTTCCTTGGCTGTTCCCCCTATCAGTTTGCGGTGCGCTCTTCAAATATAGGCTTTGCAGGACCTGGCGTTATCAAAGAAACCACAGGTATTGACATACCTCCCAAATACCATCGCTCAACCCAAGCGCTCTCCCGTGGTCATATTCAAGGTATCTGGGATCGTAGACAGATCCGCACCAATTTAAAACAGGCTTTACGAACCATTGGTGGGCGCAATCTTTATTACCGTTGAGGCATAGTGAGCTGCATGCTAAATATCACGGCCTTACTTGAAAGCATTCGTGAATCCCCGTATCGTGATAATGTGGTTGTGGCGCCCCATACGGGGCGTTTGACCTTTGCGTCCGATATTAGTCTTGGGCAAAGTGTCACAGGGCCCACAGGTCTCTGGAAGGAAAAAGCGGGCACGCTTTTGGCTATTTTAGAGCGCGAACGCAATCCCAAACCCATTACAGCCTTGGAAAAAGGCGAAATTTGTGCCTTACATAGCGAACTAGAAGGGCAGTTTGTGCAGGCAGGTACAGCTATTGCCACCATTCGTCACATGTTGACGCGTGAAGAAGTCGAGCACATTATTTTGCAACAGACCTTGCATCTGTTTGCTGCGCCTGAACGCGCCAAATATTATTTTATCCCTGAAGTTGATAAAAAAATGCACGCTTCTGACGAACCTTCGGTCAAGGTACATCCCGGCATGGAACTCTTTATCATGTCGCGCATGAAACGCGAGGTGCATTTAAATTATACAGGACCTGCAGGCATTATTTACGCTGTTTATTTTAAACACAATGAAAATATCGATGCAGGAGCGCCTCTTGTGGGTATTTGTACTTCGGAGCAATTACCTGAGATTCAAGAAGTTATTGCACGCATAAAAACTGAATGGAAATAGTGTCTGCTATAAAAATAAAATCAGATACGTGACACCAAACTTGTAGCTGTCTGTGGTGCTCATGTTGATGCATCTCTTGTTGAATGTTTTTTATGGCAACAATAGTTTTTGTGATTTAATATGACACAAAACACTACGCGACTTAAAACAACAACTGTAAAAATGTTATATGCTTAGATTTGCACAATTTTTTTGCTGTGCAATACAATCGATGAAAGTTAGTCACAAAATCAAAATATCAAGCAAAAAATATATATCGCATGTATAGAAGATCATGAAACGAGACAATAGGGCCAACATATATGGGTAAGGTGTTGCAAATTAGAGTCATTTGTCAGACTTGGAATGTGGATTTAGTCGAAAAGATGTGGCCCAAAGTTGCAGGCTTGGCTTTTAGTGTACCCACAAAATTTGCCAAATGTGGCGTGCTAGAACTGATCCAGGGTCTTGCCGAAGGCTTGGCATATCTTGACTGGAGCGTTGAGCGCCAAGAACGCATGGGGCCAAAGATAAAACACTTGGAAGAGCTTAAGCGCAATTTAGAGCGAGCCTTAGGTGACTGGCAGGTGCAAGAAGCCAACAGACTAACCGAGCAAATCGAAATTGCATTAGACGAACTTGAGGATAATTTTATAGCGTAACCCAATGATTTTTTTAGGATATAAAACTGGTCCCACACAAGTAGGGTGTGGTGAGAAGGAGCGAGTATGCTTAATAAAGTGCAACTCATAGGTCGACTTGGACAAGATCCGCAATTAAAATACACCCAAACGGGAAGTCCCATTGCTAATTTTACAATTGCGACAGACGAGTCTTTTACCGACCGTGAAGGTGCCCGCCAAGAGCGTACTGAATGGCATCGGATTGTGGTGTTTCAAAAAACTGCTGAAAATTGTGGACGTTATTTACACAAAGGTAGCCTCGTGTATGTGGAGGGCAGTCTCCAGACACGCAAATGGCAAGATCAACAGGGCATGGATCACTTCATGACCGAGGTAAAAGCTCAACGTGTAGTCTTTTTGGATAAACGCCAAACTCCTGAAGAAGCAGCTGCTGCCCAGGCCAATAAAGCACGCTTTGCAACTCCTAGGCCTATGCCTGAAGGCGGCTATGGCAATGAACCTGCCCCAGAGCAAAGAGGGCCAGAAGCAGCCCCCTTTGGTCAGGATTATGGAAATGAGGGTTCACCCTTCCCCCAAGATGCTCCTGGGGAAGCTGTGGGACCTTCGGAAAATTACGCGCCCAATTCTGCTCCTGCTCCGCAAACACCAGAGGGCACGCCTGCTCAAGGCGGTGATTCCAGCATGGATAAGTTGCCCTTCTAGCCTTGTGTCGGCTTGCATTTAGTTGAGTTTCTGCTATTTTTTTACAAAATTAATTCGGTTGAAGCCACGCCCCTTTAAGGGGCGGTTTTACTTTAACCATGATTTTGGATATAAAGTTAAATAGTATATTTCTGCCAGGTGTATCCTGGCGGAACTAAAAAACGGGCTTTGTCAATATCCCGGTGATGCGGTCATAGGCACACTGTACCGTGTGTATACGTTCTGACGAACGTACAGCGAAGGAGCATGCTTCTGCATGACGTCAGAACTTCGTGGATGAATTGCAAGCCTCAACCCCTTGTGGGTCGGGGTGATTGACAAGCTTTATACGCTTAGATGTTCTTTCCGTGCACTAGTTTCGGAAGGTTTCGCTAATTCAAAAGATGGAGGATTTCTGAATGTCTAAACTGGTACCCCCGCACGGCGGCAAGGGTCTTGTCTGCTGCTTGCTCGAAGGCAAGGCCCTTGAGGATGAAAAGAAAAAAGCTGCTGGCTTAAAACAGATTGAAATTTCATCCCGCGCCAAGGGCGACCTGATTATGATGGGCATTGGCGGCTTCTCTCCACTGAATGGCTTCATGAATGAAGCCAACTGGAAGAGTGTTTGCGAAAGAATGTTGCTGACCGATGGTACTTTCTGGCCCGTGCCCGTGACCTTAGATGTTTCTGCTGAAGATGCCAAAGACATCAAAGGTAAGGAAGTCGCTTTAGTCCGTAACGGGGAGTTAATGGCGACCATGAAGGTCGAAGATGTCTATGAGATGACCGTAGACAAGAAAAAATGGGAATGCGAGCAAGTTTTCAAAGGACAAGGCCCCGACTCTGAGAAGTTCTGGGAAGTGGCTGAAAAAGATCATCCTGGTGTTAAGATGGTCATGGCCCAGAAAGAATACAACATTGGTGGCCCTGTCAAAGTCCTCTCTCAAGGTGACTTCCCTGAAAAATTCCCAGGTGTGTATAAGACCCCCAAAGAATTGCGCGAAGAAATGGATAAACGCGGCTGGAAGAAGGTCGCAGCCTTACAATTGCGCAATCCTATGCACCGCTCTCATGAATATTTGGCCAAATTGGCTGTCGAAACCTGCGATGGCGTGGTAATCCACTCCTTAGTGGGTGCCTTGAAACCCGGTGACATTCCTGCTGAAGTACGGGTGAAATGCATCGACACCTTGGTCGAAAAATATTTCGTGAAAGACTATGTCATTCAAGCTGGCTATCCTTTGGATATGCGTTATGCAGGTCCTCGCGAAGCCTTGTTGCATGCCACCTTCCGTCAGAACTACGGCATTAACAATCAATTGGTTGGCCGTGACCATGCTGGCGTGGGTGATTTCTATGGCATGTTTGAAGCCCAAGATATCTTCGACAAGATTCCTCAACCCGCTGAGCCCGGTAAACGTTTGTTGTGCGAAGCCATGAAGATTGACTGGACCTTCTACTGCAAGAAATGTGATGGCATGGCCAGTATGCGTACCTGCCCGCATTCAAAAGAAGATCGCGTGATCCTCTCTGGCACCAAATTGCGCAAAATGCTTTCTGAAAAGGCCGAAGTGCCGGATCATTTTGGCCGCGATGAAGTCTTAAAGATTTTACGTGCCTACTATGAAGGATTGACCGAAAAAGTTGAGATCAAGATGCAACGTGCTGCTTCTGGATCTACCATGTAATATAGGGCTCTAAGCCCAAACTTAAGGGTACCCTGTATTAGGGTACCCTTTTTTTTGAATCTTTTTTTTGAGATTTAAGTTGCGCAAATAGGCGTGCAGCACAAACGTGAGCCAATTTTTTGCTAGATATGTCTAAAGAGCATATCTTAAAAGTAACAATAAGTATAAGTTGTCTATGCTAGAGGTTAGTATATTTGGATAATTATTTTGAAAATATCTAGATAATGTATTTGATGACACAAATAGCGATTAAAAAAATTAAAGTTTTAAGAGATAGGAAATAGTTGAGCAAATTTTAAGTATTAATTTATTTAGATTATCTTGATTATTACATTATAATAATCATTTTTAAATAGTTGGAAGATCTTGGCTCTTGTAATCTTATGATCAATAATTTTTAAGCAACATAATAGAAGTAAGATAAAGTTTTAAGAGATAGGAAGCAGTTGCGATAATTTTAAGGATTGCTTTACTTAGATTATCCTGATTATTACATTGCAATCATCTGTTTTCATAGTTTTAAGGCCTAATAAGATCTTGGCTTAAGCTGACAATGCTTAACGTAATCTTTGTTTAGCATTTGTTTTGTGCTATTTATGCTTGGTAAGTAGCAAGATCTAGGCACTTTTTTTAATCTCTTCTTACATGTTTTTTTGAGGGTATTTGGTGTATGGGGCAGGTGTGTATTGATCAGAAGTCCAGGCAACTTTCTATGCTAAGCGTTCTGCTATTTTTGTGCATGTACCTTGCATCCTGTGGCTTCTTAAGTAAAGAGAGTGAGTTACGTTCGGCTGAAGCGCCCAAGGAGGCCGCGGCCCCTGAACTTAAAGGTCCACCCATTGCCTATACAACCAAGATTCTGGTGCAAGGGGAGAAAAAAGAAGCTCAAGAGCTCAAAAGCTTAATGGAGCAAGCCAGCATGTTGGTTGTGCATAAAGATAAGGCTCCAGATAGTATCCTTGGGCTTGAGTTACGTGCGAGAACTGACAAAGAGACGGCTGTCAAATTATTGCAGGCGCAGTGTTATTATGAGGGCACATGTGACTACAGTCTTGATGAGACAAGTAAGCCTGTGGAGGTTGTCTTAACCTTAAAACCTGGGGTGCGCTATAAGTTAGGGGTTGCTAAATTGCGCTATGAGCCACAACCTAAAGTACCACCAAGTTTTAAGAATCGCTATCGCACCTATGGGCTCTTGGGGTTAGAGCGGGAAGAGTTGCCTGCACCTAAGTTTCCCAAAGAGCTACCCAATGTGCAGCCTGGCAAACCCATCACAGCTGATGCCATGTTGACAGCGGTTGAAGCGTTTCCGGAAACGTTGCATACGCGTGGGTTTCCTTTAGCCAAAGTTGAAGATGCCATCTATACCTTAGATCCTGAGGCTAAAACCTTAAATGCTGAAATTATCATTAATCCAGGTCCTGCAGCCTTTTTTGGTGATCTGAAAGTCACTGGCAATAAAGCTGTGAAGACAAGTTACTTTTTTGCCTCTGTGCCTTGGACCATTGGCAAGGAGCCCTTTGATCTGGATCAATTGGAAGATTATGCCAATGAATTGCGGCAATCAGGGCTCTTTCGTTCTGTGGAGGCAAAGCCCCAAGCTCTGTCCAAAGAGGTTACTAGTGAAACAGGCAGTAGTAATGTTGTCACCTTGCCTGTGGAGATCAAAGTGCAGGAAGCGCCTTTTAGAACGGTTGGGGCCAATGTACACTATGATACAGCTTCAGGCTTTGGGGTTGAGGGCAGTTGGGAGCATCGCAATCTCTTCGGTGGCGGCGAAAAGTTAACTATCACAGCACCTGTGGGTACCCAAGAGCAAGCCTTAAAAATGGCCTTTGAAAAGCCCAATTTTGGCACAAGGGAGCAGAAATTAACAGGTGAGGCCAAGTTCTCACACGAAAATACCGATGCCTATGAGCGTACAGGTGTCTATCTTGGCACAGGCCTTGAGCGGCGTTTGAGTAAACATTGGTGGGGCGGAGCAGGGCTTTTTTATGAGGGTGGTTCCTTAAAAGATAATCAGAATTCTCAGCAGAACTATTCTGCTTATGGGCCAACATTTAGTCTGCGCCATGATAGTCGCAATAACCCCTTAAATCCCACCCAAGGCGCTGTCTTTAAGTGGACAGTGAAACCCTTTGCTGGATCCTATACGAAAGATTTTACGGCACTTGCCCAAACTATGGGCGCCAGTTTCTTTTATGCGCCTTTCCGTGACAACGATGGTGCGAAAACCGATGATTTAGTCTTAGCTGCTAGGGTGGAAGGTGGGTCAATTTTAGGACCCAAACGCAGTGTCTTACCCACAAGTATGCGCTATTTTACAGGTGGTGCAGGATCAATTAGAGGTTATGTCTATCAGGCAGTTGGACCTAGAGATAATGAAGAGGAACCAAATGGTGGTAGATCCTATCAGCTTGTCAATCTTGAGGCACGCATTAAAGTAACCAAAGATGTGGGTATTGTGCCATTTGTTGATGGCGGCATGGTTTACACCGATCAAGTGCCGCAAATTATTGGCGATATGCGTTGGGGTGGTGGTTTAGGGTTACGCTATTATACTCCCATTGGCCCAGTGCGTTTGGATGTGGCAACACCCTTTAATCCCATTGAAGGGGATTCACCTGTGCAGATCTATGTCAGTATAGGACAGGCATTTTAATGGCACATAAAGAAGAGAAGAACATAAAAGAGCAGGCTCAAGAAGTAAAAACACAAGGGACGCCCAGGAAACGGAGACGTTGGCTTAGGGCTTTGTGTTTTGTCTTGTTAGGTCTTGTCCTGGTAGTTGTTGGAATTTTAAGTGCTGGTCTCTACTATGTACGCACAGATTCTGGGCGCAAGTGGCTGACCGCACAAATTAATGAAGCTTTAACTCTTCCCCTAAAAGCCCAAGGTTTAGAGGCCAAAATTACAGATTTGGCAGGTGATCTGCCTTTGGAAGTGCGCACAGGCATCACAGTTTCTGATAAAGCTGGACAATTTTTTAGGGCAGATGCTGTAAGCTTTAATTTAGGCTTCAATTTTAAGCCGCTTGGTATCGAGTTACGTGAGCTTGTAATTAAAGACTCGCATTTAGAGCGCATCCCAGATTTGCCAAAAAGTGCAGAAGTAGCAGAGCCTACGCCTCCGTTAACGCCAGAAGCTCTGCACACTCTTTGGGCTGAGATTAATAAGAGTCTAGAAGGGTTGCCTACTTGGTTACCTGAAGTGCATGTGGGGGATGTGGGCTTAAAAAATGTGCATTTAGGTCAAAGCATTGTTGGCTTCCCCTTAAAGGTTGATCTAAGTCTTGGTCTAGACTTTTTGATGGATGAAGCCTTAAAGCTCCCCCAAGTTGTCTTGAAGCTTCAAGAATGTCGCCTAAGTAGTTCTGCACTTAATTTAACTGCAGATCTTAAGTGGGTGAGTGGCAAAAAAATTCAAGATCTGTTGCAGGGCGAGCTTTTGGCAAAGCTTAAGTGTGAGGTTGTGCCAAAGGCGCTCGGGCTAAATCTAGGTAATGTTAATCTACCTCAGCCTGTCAAAGTAGATTTGGAACTAAAGGGACCTTTGCTTACGCCAAAGCTTGCAGCTTATATTAAAGTCGAGAAGGCCCAGGTGGATGCCAATCACTTGCAAGATGTAGAGCTTGGTCTAACAGCACCTAAGCTTAATCTCTTTGGCTTTCTGCATTTAGGAGATCCTGCCCCCTTAAATCTGCATGTGGGCATGGCTGGAAAAATTAATAGTGAACCTTTCAAGCTCTCTATGCCGAGCTTTTGTGAGCTTACAAAAACAAGTTTTGCCAAGCTTACAGCTGGGGTTAATAAGTTAAGTCTTGAGGGCTTTGGTGTGAATTTAGCTGCAAGTCTTAAGACTCAGCTTGGCATGTATGCAACACCTGTCTTTGAGGGAGAACTTACCACAAATCTTCCAGATGCGAGAAGGCTTGCCAAACTTATTCCAGGTTTAAGCCCAAGTGGGAGTCTTAAGGCAGAAGCAAAGTTTAGCTATAGTCCCATAAAAACACGTGCACCCAAGCAAGATGCCTGGGTTGGTATCGATGTGCCTAGATTTAGGTTAGAAGGAGATAAAAACTCGCTTGTAGCCCTAGATAACTTAAATCTTAAGCTAAATCTTATTGATCTTTTAGAAGCCCCAAGCTTTATGCTAGATCTTGCATCTAAGTCTCTGCAGGCAGGTCCCTTGCAGATTGCAAGTCAAATTAAGGCTCAAGGTAGCCTCACTGGAGCTATTAATCTTGACCTCATGACCCAGGGCAATCTTACAACTAAAGTTAGTGCCACTTATGCGCCAGGTAAGGTGCAGGTAAAAAACTTAGAGGTGCTTGCAAGTCCAAGCCTTCTGCAACTTGCCCAAAATGGAGCAAGTGTCAATAAAAATGCTGCCCGCAAAACACAAAGTGGCCGGAAAGCTCAAAGTAAAAGCAAGGCTGCAGGCATTGGTTTAAGGCTTGATGCGCCCATTGAAATCGCCTTTGGGGCGAATGGCTTAAAGGTTAGTCAAACGAGGCTCACCCTTCTGCCCACAGGCAGTCTTACAGCTAGATCTAGCTTAAATGCTGGCCACATGGATATGGGGTTCTCCTTGGCGAACTTTGATCTAGAGGCCTGGCATAATTTTTTGCCAAATCTACCTACAGCAAAGCTTAATGCCGAGTTAGCTGTGCGGGGAAATCCCAAAGCACCAAGTGGGAGCTTAAAGTTTGGTGTCACAGACTTTAGGGCGCAAGATTTACCCCTTGAGCCCATTGATGTGCAGCTTACAGGTGACTTGCGTCCCAATGCGCTAAATCTCAAATTAAATGTGCCGCCAAAGACCTTGCGGAATTTAGGGCTTGAAGAGCTGAATCTTGCTGCAAGTCTTCCTGTAGTCTTTGCAGAAAATGGCGTGCCGAATCTGCCTAATGATCGCCAAATGCGAGCTGAGGTGCGGGCTTTAGGGAAACTTGCCAAAATTACTAAACTTGTACCCCTGCCAGAATTTCGCCTAACTGGCGATATGCAAACCCGTGTCAATGTGGCAGGTACGCTTCAAGCCCTACGCTTTCAGGGAGATGTGCAGTTAAAAAATGGCCGCTTTGAAGATCCCTTAAATGGCATTTTACTTAGGGATATGGGCCTCAATGTTGGGGTAGATGGATCATTAAGAGATGGCAAATTATTGGGTGGCGCAACCATTAAAGGTGGCCTTGGCGATGGGATGGGTGGCAAAGTAAGCATTGATGGCAAAGCAGCCCTTGATGCCTCAAGTCTTGATGTGACCACAAAGATCGAGCGCTTGCGCCCCTTAAGACGCCAAGATGTGAGAATTCAACTCTCAGGCGAAACTAGGGTCACAGGTTCAGCGACCGACCCACGTGTTGCTGGAACCATTATAGTTGATAATGGAGCTGTGCAATTGGAAAATATCGCTACAGGTCCAAGTGGAGTCACAACGCTCCCCATCCAAAAGCCTAGAGATGCCCATGCGGAGCTTGAAAAAACTGCTACAAAGCCTGCTGGTGCACCCTTTGGGCAGATTAATCTCGCCATTAAATCGCCAGGTAGATTTCTCTTAGACGGCTATGGTCTTGCAAGTAGCTGGAGCACCGATTTACAGATTAAAGGTCCTTTAAATGCGCCTGTCATTGCTGGCGAAGTTAATTGCGTCAAAGGCAATCTTGATTTCATGGATAAAAATTTCAATATGGAAAAAGGCATTGTGACGCTCGCTGGCGGTAATGTAGCAAATCCCATTGTGGATATGCTACTCACCAATACCACCAATGATTTTACCTCCCACATTCGCATTTCAGGCCCTGTAAAGAAATTAAAATTGACCTTAAGTAGTGAACCACCCATGCCCCAAGATGATGTCTTGGCGCAAATTCTCTTTGGTCGCAAAGCCAATGAGCTTGGGCGCTATGAAGCCCTCCAACTTGCTGCAGCAACGGCTAGGATTGCCAGTGGTTTTGGCAGTGGCTTAAACAGTCCACGCAAAGCCTTAGGCATGGATGTCATGCGCTTAAAATCAGGTGATCGTACCAAGAAAACCTCTGAAGATGCCGGGGTTAGCGGCATGGCGCTTGAAACAGGCAAATACTTAACCGATAGCTTGTATGTGGGGGTAGAACAAGGTGCCAAAGAGGGTAGTACAGCAGGAATCGTGCAACTAGAAATTACGCCAAGGCTTAAGCTTGAGTTACGCTCCCAACAGAATAATACGTCAGGTAGTTTAAATTGGAAGTATAATTACTAGTGTGGAATAGGTACAAGCTTTGTGCTTGTACCTATTCTGCTATCTAAGATAAGCTTAATAGTAAAGATTAAGATGTTACTTATATTTTTTGCATAGTTAAAGATATTGCATATGTGCATATTTACATATTTGCATATAGTATATAGTATACGGTATTTAGTATGTAGTATATAAAATGCATGATTTATCTAGAAAAATAGAAAAGATAGATGTACAACTATTTTGAACTATGTAAGATAATTTTTGTAGTATAGTTTATAAAGCAATATAGTTATTTGGTAAAATATATAAAATTGTGAAATAAGAAAATTGTTTTACTAGAAAAAAGCATGTATATAAAATTAATTATTAGTTTTGTTGAACTGTTTTTTATGCTTTCGTCCCACAATATGCACCAAACTATTAAAATATGTTGCATGTGCGATATTATTATATATTTACGTAACGTATTTAGAACAAGTATATGCAAAGATAAGAACACCATTTTTCATGCAATTACTTTAGTCTAAGATTATCATATAGATTATATGAATCATATAGATACTATTACAATACAGTCTGTCTTGTAATGAAAGATTATATTGCATTGTAAAACTATTTTGGTATATTGGGCGCTACGAGATTTCCGAACGTATATAAAGGCAAACTCAAATCATAAAAAGGGTACACCTATGTCTAACCTTGCACCTTTTGATCCTATGCGTCTGCCCTATGGGAGCAGTGGATTTGCCGCTATGCGCGAGTGCCAGAAGATCTACGTTGATAAAACTGCGTTAATATATCAAATTGCGATTCAAGATGTGCCTATATTTTTTTCACGTCCCAGACGTTTTGGTAAATCTCTTCTTATAAATACGCTCGCAAGTCTTTTTACCGATGGGGTAAAATATTTTCATTGGCTTGCAATAGAAAAAATATGGAATGATAAGACATATCAAGTTATCCGTCTTAATTTTTCAAGTCTAGCCGACAAGCATCCAAAAGATTTTAAGCGTTGACTTGGCGATAAACTGATTACAAAATTTAATGTTAAAGGAAAAGTATCAAAAAATGATGAAAATGGAATACGAGATCCTGATATAATTTTAGCTGAGATACTTGAAACATCATTAAATAATAGTATAAGTTTATTGATCGATGAATATTATGCTCCTTTGACCCACAATATTGATAAAGAAGATAATCTTAATATCATCTTGATGGCTTTGAATAATTTTTATGCAACAATTAAAGAATATATAGATAAATTTCGTCTAATATTTATTACTGGTATAACTAGAACTAGTCATATTTTCTCAGCTTGTAATCACCTTAACGATTTAAGTCTTAGTCCAGAATTTAATAGTCTACTTGGATTTACTCAAGATGATTTAGTACGTTACTTTGATGCATATGTAGAACATGCTACGCAAATTTTAAATATGCGTAAAGATGATATTTATGCACGCATACAACAATATTACGATGGTTTTCAGTTCGCTTTAGATGCAGAGGAAACTCTTTATAACCCCTAGGCAATAATTAACTTTTTTGATAATATTCAAGAAGGTTTTTGTAATTATTGGTTCCAATATTCAGGTTCATCTACGATAATAATGCAGTATTTAAAAGATTATAAATTTTTTCAATCTTTTAGTTATACTGATAATGAAATTTGTATCAGTGAAGATGATCTATCTGACAGATATGACATCACTCAAATTCCACAAGAATTATTGTTATACCAAACTGGTTATTTAACTATTAGAAAACAAACAGATGATACAGCTAGGTTAGTTTTTCCAAATACTGAAGTAGAAGATAATATTTTACAATTATCTCTTTTAGCAAATAATCTTGAGCCAGATATAAAGTACGCTGATGAAATCGATAAGCTGCCTTTATATATAGATCAAAGAAATCTTAAAGACATTGTTAATCTATTTAATAATATTTTAAACGACTGTGTCTCAATTTTAAGTCATATATTTAATAATGAAAGATCAGTGCGCGATATAATTTATGCTTCACTACCGCAAAGCATGAGTTTACAAAAAATTAAAGAGCGTGAAACTTGTATGTGGCGCTCAGATCTAGAACTCTTAACGCGCAAAACGCATATGATTATTGAGTTTAAACGCACACAGGGAGATCTAGGTAAAAACGTATCTCTAGAAGAAGCGAAAATACAAATTAAGAGCAAACAATATGATCTTAGACCATTTCAAAGTTACGACCTTTATCGTGTCGCCATGGTGATTAGTTCTGAACTAAAAAAGATTGTGTATGACTTTTGTCAAGAAATTTAGAACTGTGCGATATATGTATAAATAGTGTTACTGATATTGTAAATTTTACATATCTAATCAATTTTGACATACATTGTATGTTGATCATGCTTTAATCTTATTTAGTTTATGAAATATTATTAAATCATCTAGTACATTTGCTTAGATCTATTATGTTATATAAGATGCTTGATAGTTATTACTCTAGATAGCATGTTTAATTTGCATGTTACAGCACAACTATTTAGCAAATATAATGATCACTTTTAAGAAAATTTATTAGAATTAATAAATAATGACTTAAATCAACATTCATTTAGATGTTTTATTTTAAAGAAATTAGCATATTACATTGTGAAGCTATTTTGGTGAAGCTATTTTGGTGTAGCTTACTCTTGGAGCTAATCTGCACTATGTTTATACTAGTTATAACGTTTTATAGTCGCAATTAAACTAAAGGCATCACTCAAATCTTAAAAAAGGTTCCTCCTATGTCAAACCTTGCACCTTACGATCCAAGGCGTCTGCCCTATGGCAACATTGGATTTGCCGATATGCGTGAGCGCCAGAAGATCTACGTTGATAAAACCGACTTATTATATCAGATTGCGATTCAAGATGTGCCTATATTTTTTTCACGTCCCAGACGTTTTGGTAAATCTCTTCTTATAAATACGCTGGCAAGTCTTTTTGCAGATGGATTAAAGTATTTTAAAGGGCTTGCAATAGAAAAAATGTGGAATGATAAGACATATCAAGTTATCCGTCTTGATTTTTCAAGTCTAGCCGACAAGCCTCCTCAAGATTTTAAGCGTGGACTTGGTGATAAACTGATTACAAAGTTTAATGTTGAAGGAAGAGTATCAAAAAATGATGAAAATGGAATACGAGATCCTGATATAATTTTAGCTCAGATTCTAGAAAAATCATTAAATAATAGTATAGTTTTATTGATTGATGAATATGATGCTCCTTTGACGCACAATATTGATAAAGAAGATAATCTTAATAGTATCATGATGGCTTTAAATAGTTTTTATGCAACAATTAAAGAATATACAGATAAATTTCGTCTAATATTTATTACTGGCGTCACTAGGATTAGTCATATATCAATTTTCTCAGCTTTTAATAACCTTAACGATTTAAGTCTTAGTCCAGAATTTAATAGTCTTCTTGGATTTACTCAAAATGATTTAGTACATTACTTTGATCCATATGTAGAACATGCTACGCAAATTTTAAATATGAGTAAAGATGATATTTATGCTCGCATACAACAATATTACGATGGTTTTCAGTTTACTTTAGATGCAGAAGAAACTCTTTATAATCCTTGGTCAATAATTAATTTTCTTTATAAGCAACAAGCTGGTTTTCGAAATTATTGGTTTAAATCTTCAGGTTCATCTACGATAATAATGCAATATTTAAAAGATTCTAGTTTTTTTCAATCTTTTAGTTATACAGATAATGATATTTGTATTAGTGAGGATGAGTTATCTGACAGACATGAAATCTCTAATATCCCAAGAGACTTATTATTATACCAAACTGGTTATTTAACTATTAGACAAACATCAGATGATACAGCTAGATTAGTGTTTCCAAATACAGAGGTAGAAGACAGTATTTTAAAATTATCACTTTTGGCACATAATCTTAGACCAGATCAAAAATATTCTGCTGAAATAGATAAGCTGCCTGTATATATAGATAAAAGAAATCTTGAAGAAATTGTCAATCTATTTAATAATATTATAAATGATTGTGTCTCAATTTTAAGTAATATATTTAATGATGAAAGATCAGTGCGAGATATAATTTATGCGGCCCTACCGCAAAAAATGAAGTTACAAAAAATTAAAGAGCGCGAAACTTGTAGAGGGCGCTCAGATTTAGAACTCTTAACGCGCAAAACGCATATGATTATTGAGTTTAAACGAACACAGTCAAATCGTGGTAAGCACGCATCGCTAGAAGAAGCGAAAGCGCAAATTAAGAGCAAGCAATATGGTCTAAGTCCATTTCAAACTTACAACCTTTATCGGGTTGCCATGGTGATTAGTTCTGAAGAAAAAAAGATTTTGTATGACTTTTGTGAAGAAATTTAGAACATTATGGTAGTTGATAAAATAGTGCACACATTCTTTCAATTATACACAATTAATTTGTTTGGCATCGATTTGATGTTTATCATGATTTAATATTATTGATCATATTGAATATGCGAAATATAATAGTACATTTTTGATAATGTGATATTATGTTTTGAAATGTTTGTACTATAATCACATTGTGATTTGAGTTGTCGTACGCCATTTACCCTTACTTTTTTTATTACAAAATACTAATTTGTTTATTAAGATGATGTCTATCAATTTCAAGTAATAATTTAATAAAACTCTGTATTAGATATAATTCATACTGCCAAACAGCAAAATATTAATTTAAAGGAAATTAAAGATTTTTTAGAAGACTCTAAAATAAGGGTATGTTCCGTGACGACATCGTAGAGAATTCTGTTCTTAAAAATTTTCTAGAAAAATCATTCATTTCGTTTACTATATAAATGTCGCATAGATATATAACTATTAATGCGTGAAATGCATATGATTATAGAGTTTAAACAAAAGCAGATAGATCTAGATATGCATGCATCATGAGATGATGCGAAAGCGCAAATTAAGATTAAATAATATGCTTTAAGTTAATTTCAAACTTACGTTTTTTATCTGTTTCCATGAAGATTGTTCTAATAGAAACATTTTTTTCTATAACTTATTTAAGTAAATTTCAAACTAATTTTCTAATCTCAAAATTACAATATTAGTATGCTAAATTGTATCTTATGATCAATGTGTGCAGATAATAACGTACTCGCCAATTAAGCCACTAATAGTCTGTCTAAACAAGTTGATATAAGATATATTACAAATGGATAAAATAATTGTTGATTTAAGTTGGACTAATCCTACACTCAATAATCCAGCATATATTATATTTGTAAGCATAATTATTTTTGTGATTATGTGAAAGTGTCGGGTTTTTTGAATATTTCATAAAAGCAAACGCAAAACAAAAGTAAAATTAAAAGAATCACTATATACTTAAAGATATATATCTCTTATCACATAAAATGTATTTTTTTATATAATCATGATTATTATGCGAAAAATCAAAAGAATATATGTCACAGGTGTTTAACTTTCAAAGTAATAGTGATTTTAAGATAGATCAAGTTTCAATGCAAAAAAAGAGTGCTTGGTGTAAGCACTCTTTTTTTGATGCAAGCATGTATTTTGCGTACTTCTACTTACGCTAGTCTACCCATCTCTTCGGCAGTGGCTAGGGCTTTATCTTTCGCCATCGCGCCATATTCATCAACACCTGTGACAAAAAGTCGTCCACGATCCTGCCAATGCTTATAGCCAAGCATTTGGCGATATGCTTCGGCAGGACCTGCAAAGGAGCGTAGGAAATGACTTTGGCCACACATAAGCAACATAGTCTCGCTAACAGGCATGTCTCTTAGGCGGTTTTTTTGTGAATAAGGATACATTCTATCCATAGCACATTTGATATTCCCGCTAAAATTATACCAATAGAGGGGACTACAAAAAAACAATAACTCTGCTTGTTCAAGCCAAGGAAAGAGCTTATCAAAGCTATCTTCAATGACACACGGTTTGCCGTGAGTCCAACATCCCCCACAATGCATACACGCTTGCATGGGTTCGCGACCTGTGTGAAATACATTAACTTCATGCGATGCTGCACGTGCACCTTTGACAAAGGCCCAGGCCAAGAGATCGCTATTACCTCGTCTGCGTCCACTACCTGTCAATACCAAGATATTTTTTTTGCGCCCACTGCCAGGTGTCAAAAAAGACTCTACTTTAATTTGTGAGGTCGCTGAAAAATGCTTGTAGGCCAATCCACCTGCAAGGGCTAAAAGGGATCCTAGACCTGCAAAGGTTAAAAGTTTACGCCGTTTAACGTGCGGCTCTTTAGGGTCTTCTGGGGGAGTTGTCATATGTACCTCTCTAGAGTGCTGCGCCGAATTTACGGGCTTCTTCAAGCACAGGTTTTCCAGCCACAGCTCCTGCCTGCAAGACTCCCCCTGCCAAAACTTGACCTAAATCATGCCAACCCATAAAGCCGACTAGAGCCTTATAGTAATCAAGGACAGGTTTCCAATTTTCTTGACTATCACCTTCAGCGGCCATAATTAGCGCACAGTCCTTGACGGGATTGGCATATTTAGGGTCTGTTTCAGCAACGGCAAACAAACGATCAAATGCTGTTTTAAGTTGGCCAGAGAAACTCCAATAATAGAGTGGAGATGCGAGCACCACAAGATCGGCTTTTACGTATGCTGGGTAAATTTTCTGCATATCATCTTTTTGCACACAAGGGCTCGCGACATCTTTGCCGCCTTTCATACAGCCAAGGCAACCATGAATAGTCATTTTTTGTAAGTCAAAACGCGTGACAGTATGCCCGACACTTTCTGCTCCAGTTGTGAAAGCCTCGCACAGCATGGCTGTATTGCCTTTAACACGAGGGCTACCATTTAATACCTTAACTTTTCCGCAAATTACACCCTCAAATGGCACGATTTTTGCATAAGAGCTGTTTTTGCAGCATTAGGCACGTTTTTTGCATATGGGCTACTCTCTCCAGCCTAAGATGTGACTCATGCAACATGCTCCAAATCA
>JAFTDU010000033.1 GCA_017454005.1 Desulfovibrionaceae bacterium
AGTCGTTGGACTGCTTGGTAATGAAAGTTTTGATTCAAACAGATTTACACCTGTAACTCAAAAGTCTGAAAATGATGTACGATTGCAGGCTACGCTTGGTAATCAGAACCCCACGGGCTTGCCCGTGGGAGCAGTCAGATTGTCAAACCTTTTACTTTCTACACTGAGTCTTCCATGTTGTCTAAAAAAATCTTCTACATAGGCTTGTTGTTAGTTCTCTTACAGCTCGTTGCCTGTGCCCACAAAACACCAAAACCACAACAAGTTACTTTACCCAAAGCTAGTATTGCTGATGAAGTCACCTTTCCCCAAGATTTAAATTTTTATGCTAAACAAGCAGGGCTGAAAAAAAATATCTTAACCCCAGCCCAACAACAACAAGCAAAAAGGCATTTTAATAGTATCTTTTTTGGCCCTTGGGATATGGAACATGGGCTTGTCAAAGCAAGTGATGCCTGTATTCGCCGCGCCCGTGGCTATAAACTAACCGGCCAAAGATGGACCCAGCCTGAATGGGATGAAATTGTCGCCAACGCCAATCTTTCCCAATACCCGTGCATGGGACTTGGCGCAATTACCATCCGCAACACTGATTTGCGGGAAATTCCAACCCATGAAGCCCGTTATAGTAAAACCGGCATCACACCTAAAGAATTTCCTTTTGATGATTTCCAATATTCCCAACTCCCCATAGGTATGCCCCTCTTCTTATCCCACAAAAGTAAAGATGGGCGGTGGTATTTTGCTGAAAGTCCCTGGGTTGGTGGCTGGATTGATGCCAATGATGTAGCTCTCACTGATGAAGCCTTTGAACAAAGCTATACAAGCTTTCCTTTGGCAGCAATTATCCAAGATCAAGTACCACTCCCTGGAGTTGGCACACCTGGAACCATTGGTACGGTTTTGCCTTTAATTAGTAAGAATAATACCCAGGTTAAACTGTATATTCCGGTACGCAATGATCACGGTCTAGCTGCGTTAAAAGAGATTGTCTTACCATCTAAAGCTGCAGCTCCTCACCCCCTACCCTTTACCCCTGCCAATGCAGCTAAATTGGGCAATCAACTGCTTGGCCAGCATTATGGGTGGGGCGGCATGTATGGTCTGCGCGACTGCTCAGCCACAACACATGATCTCTTAGCACCCTTTGGTATCTGGTTGCCTAGAAACTCTCGTGCCCAAGCTCACAAAGGGATTGTCATCGATCTTAAAGGACTTCCTGCTGAGGCCAAAGAGGATCTCGTAAAAGCACAAGGTGTACCCTTCTTAAGTTTAGTAGGTTTACCTGGCCACATTACTATGTATGTAGGCACCTATAAGGATCGTCCAGCTATTCTCCATAATATGTGGGGTGTACGCACCATCGAAGGTAGCGATAATAATGCAAGACATGTTGTAGGCAAAACCGTTATCACTTCACTTAAGCCTGGCTTTGAGCTACCTGATCTGTACCGTGAGCGCACCTTTATTGATAATGTGCGCAGTCTTTCAACCCCCATACCCCCACCTTAACTCTTTAGTGCACAGGTGTTTCCGTGCGCTTTGTGACAACCTTAAACGATCGAGGCAAACGCCTCGATCGTTATTTAGCTGAACAATTACCTGAAGAGTCGCGTGCCGTCATTAAAAACGCTATTCTTAATGGGCACTGTAGTCTCAATGCAGAAGTACGCACAAAACCAGATTGTAAATTAAAGCCTGAGCAAGTTATTGACTTGGTACTCCCAACCCATGCCACAAGCTTAGAACCTGAAACAGGCCCTGTAGAGATTATCTATGCCGATGACGTTTTGGCTATTATCAATAAACCAGCTGACTTAACAGTGCACCCCTGTCCTTCGTGTCCAAGCAATACGTTAATCCAGCGTTTGCTCTCAGTCTTTCCAAGTCTTGCCACCTGTGCAGGATCGCGTCCTGGCATAGTGCATCGTCTTGACAAAGACACAAGTGGTCTCATTGCTATAGCCTTAACCGATGCTGCTCGCTTGGTGTTAATCCAAGCCTTTGCCAAGCGCTTGGTACACAAGGAATATTTAGCCCTTGTGTCTGGCTCACCACCAAGCACAGGCACCTGTCAAGAACCCATTGGCCGCCACCCCACAATCAAAACCCGCATGTGTATTTTGCCGCTTGAACATGGGGGCAAAACTGCTGTGAGTACTTGGCAGAAACTGTGGCAAGGTAAGGATAGCGCCCTACTCAAAGTGCACATAGCTACAGGCCGCACGCATCAAATTAGGGTGCATCTAAGCCATTTGGGCTTTCCTCTCTTAGGTGATAGTTTGTATGCGCCCCAAAAGATTGCTGCAGCTGCCCCAAGGCAAATGTTACATGCCTACTCCTTAAGTCTAGAGCATCCAACTACGCACGCGCATCTCACATTTACCTGCCCGCCACCAGCTGATTTTGTCGATACAGCAATTAAGCTGACATATGAGCCTACACATATCATCATCACAGGGAATCCTGGCAGTGGAAAATCCCATGTGTTAAACTATTTAGCTGGCTTAGGCTATGCAACCTTTAGTGCCGATAAATATGTTAGTGAGCTCTATGGAGCTTTTGGGCCTGTGGCCACCTGGCTCGCCCAGACCCTGCCACAAGCCCAGGTCAACCATTGTGTCAACCGCACAGAACTCTTAAAAACCCTGCAAACCGATGCAATTTTTAAACGGGATTTTGAGACGATGATCCATGGCGAGGTGTATGCAGCCCTAGAAGCATTTTGTAAGCAACACGCGCAGGATGCCATAACCTTTGCTGAGGTGCCCCTCTGGTTTGAATGTGCTTGGCACACACGCAAAAGTTATCCAACTATCTGCGTACATGCGCCCCAAAAAATCCGGTTTGCACGGCTTAATAAGTATCGTCAATGGACGCAAGAGAAATGTGCCACCATTGAAAGTTGGCAGTGGCCTTGGCAAGAAAAAGCCAAGGCCGCTACCTTTGTCCTAGCCAATGCCAAAGACACAAAGACCCTTGAAATACGCACAGACAAACTTTTAGCGAAAATCAAAGGCCAAGTTGCCATGGCTCATGCCAAACGTCTTGCAGCCTTAAAAGCACTCCTTGGAATCTCACAAGATGGTGCTTCTTAGGCTAAAAGATCTGGCATACTATAGAGTTTACCAACGCTTTGCGTCGGCAACCACTGTGCAGCACGTAAGGCGCCTCTAGCAAAATTTTCGCGTGAATGGGCATGGTGAGTTACTTCAATCCGCTCACCAGGCCCCATAAAATACACTGTATGCACTCCAACCACATCTCCTCCACGCAAGGCTTGCACACCAATCTGCTGTGTGGGCCTCTCACCTACTATCCCATCACGACCCGACACCCGCACTTCCTTGGCATCCCAACCCCTGGCAGCCGCTAATCCTTCAGCTAATGTTAAAGCTGTGCCACTAGGCGCATCTTTTTTGTGTTTATGGTGGATCTCCATCACTTCCATATCATATTGGGGGCCTAGAGCTTTGGCTAATTCTGGCAACACCTTACGCAAAACACTGATACCAATACTCATGTTGCTCGACCAGAATAGCAACGTATCTTGGGCTATTTGATTTAAGGTCTCAAGCTCGGCCTTAGAAAAGCCAGTAGTACCAATGACAAGGGGCAGATGGGCTTGTTTGGCAATGCTTGCCGAATGCAAACTGACCTGTGGGGCGGTAAAATCAATTAACACGGTTCCTGCAGGCGAGCGTTCTACCAATTCCCCCAAATCATCGGATACGGGACATTTGCCAACCATACGCAAGCTAACTTCAGCAACACTGGCAGCATTATCCACACATCCTGCCAGCGTAAACTCTTGACTTGCTAACACCAAATCACAAATGGTGCGACCCATACGCCCATTGGCACCGATCACAATAATTGGTCTTGCTTGCTCCATATGATTTTCCACAACAATGCTAGTTAAAAAGTTGCATCCAAAACTCTCATGCCAACAAGATCGATTCTCTTACAACACTATCGTTACTTATCACTTTCTGCATAAAATGTTATGATAAGCTAAAGACCATGTGTTATAGAGAACAATGCTCTTGCTGCTATACGCCTTAAAAAATAATAATTTTATTGCATGCTACTGCTATCTTGGCATCAAGATTTAAAAAAAAAGCTAATTTAAATCTATATTATCTTAAAATACTATTCTTGGCTTTTGATCAAATGTAATCTAATAATTCAAAACTGTGTGTCTACTTCTCCAGATTTAAGACTCAATTTCAATGAGCATATGGACTTGTACTTTGGTTTTTGTTAGATTAAGTGCTTATAAGTCAATTAATTTATTCTGCATTTTTGGCGATTCTTCAACATCTACCCCTGCCTCTCTGATCATTGCTAAAAAAGTCTGCTCATCAAGAATCTTAACGCCAAGGGCCTGCGCTTTAGTCAATTTACTTCCTGCCTTAGCGCCCACAACCAAGTAATTAAGACGCTTACTGACACTTGAGAGCACAATGGCGCCGGCATTAGTTGCATAACGTTCCGCCACATTGCGCGGAAAACTCAAAGTACCTGTAAAGAGAATTGTTTTGGCGTGCAATTGGGAATGGGCTTCTGCAGATTTAGCAGTATTCTCTGTGCTAGCGCTTGTTGGCCACAGTCCTACCTCTTTAAAACGCGCTACAAGCTCTCTATTAGCTGGGGTACCAAAAAAGTGTACGATGGATTGCGCCACTTGTGGCCCAACATCTGCCAATTGCTGTAAACTCTCGCTCGTGGCAGCCTGTAAGGCATCTAGATCTGTAAAATGCTCGGCCAAAGTCTGAGCTGTTTGTGGGCCTACGTGCAAAATCCCTAAAGCTGTAATGAGCTGCTTAAGAGAAACAGAAGTTTTAGCAGTAGCTAGCGCATCTAAGAGCTTAGAACCTAAAAGCTCACCCATCCTATCAGCCTGCAACAGATCTGGCAAAGTTAGGGTAAAAAAATCAGCAGGCGAGGTTAAAAGTCCCTTGTCAATCAATTGCAAAACCCATTTCTCCCCAAATCCCTGCACATCTAATCCTGCTTTTGACACAAAGTAACACAATTTCTGGGAACGTACGGCTGGACAGGCTACATTCTCACAACGAATCACCGTCTGACCTTCTTCTTGGAATACAGGACTCCCACAGGCAGGACAAGTTTTGGGAAAAACATAGGGTACAAGGTCAGCACTGCGTTTTTCTAAAACAGGGGCAACTACTTCAGGGATCACCTCCCCTGCCCGCTGCACCAAGACATAATCCCCCACGCGTAAATCTTTTTGCGCAATCTCTGTGGCATTATGTAAGGTGGCCCGTTGCACCGTCACGCCGCCAACCTGCACAGGCTGTAATATGGCCACTGGGGTTAACACACCTGTGCGGCCTACCTGCACTTCAATCCGCTCAAGACGTGTCTCTTGAGCCTTTGTTGGATATTTAAAGGCTACGGCAAACCTGGGGGCTCTGGCCGTAAAGCCCAAGGCAGCCTGGGCCTCTAAATCATCCAATTTTATGACACAGCCATCAATCTCCATGGGAAATTGCTCCCGCAGAGGCTCAAGCTTGTGCAAATAGGCTTCTACATCACTTACATTAGCACACAGTTGTCCCATGGGTGGAGTCAAAAAACCATAACTTTTAAATTGCTCCATCAATACACTGTGCTGCGTCACAGGTTCAACCGTCCCCCACTCCACTTGTCCTAAACTATAGGCCAAAAAGTGTAACTTGCGCTCTTTGAGCACACTTAAGTCAAGCTGCCTAAGACTCCCTGCTGCCGCATTTCTTGGGTTAGCAAACTCCTTGCGATTTAAAGCAGCCTGTGTGGCATTTAACTCCGCAAAGGCCTGTTTATACATAACCACTTCCCCCCGCACACAAATCAGTTTGGGGGCTTGGCCTTGTAATTTTAAAGGTACTGTGGCGATGGTACGACAGGCTTCGGTTATGACCTCGCCTGTGGTACCATCACCACGGGTTAAGGCCTCTTCTAACACACCGTCAATATAGACGAGTTCTACTGCCAAACCATCTAATTTCGGATCACAAAAGAATTTACAAGGTAGGGGTTGCTCAAAGCTACGTTGCATGCGGGCGTAAAATTCACGCCACTCCTCAAGTGAAAACACATTATCTAAGCTATACATTTTAGATCGATGCGCTTTCTTGGGTAAATTCTCAAGCAATTGAGCGCCAATTCTCAAGGTAGGCGACCAGGGTTTGCGTAAGGAGGGCCAAGCAGCTTCTAACTCCCGCAACTCGCGCAGCATTACATCAAAAGCTTCATCTGATATCTCGGGACTATCCAAAGTGTGGTATAAAAAATTATGACGATCAAGCTCTTGAGTTAAAATGTTAATCCGCTCTTGCACTGCGGCTGGGGGAACCTGCTCCTGCTCGTCTTGGATAGCATCAGCCATGAAAACATCCTTAAAAAAACAAAGTTTGCTTAGAAAAAAAATGCTATAATCTTGTTGATCTTGCAATGTCTAATTCTCGCATAAGTTCCCACAAAATTAACTAAAATAAACCATAATATAGCGCAAAATTTAATAGTAGCATATATCGACCTCTGTCACTGCCCCAGATATTTTGTTTATGTTCTATAAGCATGAATCAGAGCACGCCGCAATCCATATTTAAGTAATAAGTGATCCCCATGATCGCAATATTCTGACTCACCATAACAAACTATTTAGGAAGTTTGCCTTTTCCATAACAACTATTTATTAGAGCAAATGCGTCTTAATTGCCTAGATAGTCGAGTCAAAGTTACTGACATCTTGCGTAATTTATAAAATCTAAGTCGGCACTTCGCCAAGCAATAACAATTGTTCGCGCAATTCTTTCAACTGATCACGCACAACTGCTGCCCGTTCAAATTCTAACTTTTGGGCCAGTTGGCGCATTTCCTGCTCAAGTTTCGTAATTAACACAGTAAATTCTTCTTTTGTCTTAGGCTGCCCGCTACTTGCAGCTTGCTTTTTCCGGCGCGAGTTAGTTTTGGGCTCGCGATTGGCTAAAATCTCAAGGGGCGAAGAAAAACTTTTGCTTGTGGTTTTAGGTTCTATACCATGCTCTAAATTATACTGTTCTTGTTTTGCACGCCGTCTGGCTGTTTCTTCCATGGCTTTAGCCATAGATTTTGTGATGTTGTCAGCATAAAGCAAGACATGACCATGTACATTTCTGGCAGCACGCCCAAAGGTTTGAATCAAAGCGCCTTCCGAGCGTAGGAAACCTTCCTTATCAGCATCTAAAATAC
Source organism: Desulfovibrionaceae bacterium (assembly GCA_017454005.1). GTDB lineage: Bacteria > Desulfobacterota > Desulfovibrionia > Desulfovibrionales > Desulfovibrionaceae > Desulfovibrio. The sequence continues at coordinate 7,240 of JAFTDU010000033.1, forward strand.
AGACTAAAGACACTTCAGGAATATCTAAGCCCTCACGCAATAAATTAATCCCCACCAAAACATCAAATTCACCACGGCGCAATGCGTGGATGATTTGCAAGCGCTCAAGAGTTTCAATATCTGAATGTAGATAACGTGTAGCCACACCAAGATTATTACAATAATCTGTTAAATCTTCAGCCATGCGTTTGGTCAATGTGGTCACTAAGACGCGTTCTCCCCGGGCAATGACCTCTTTGCAGGCTCCAAGCAAATCCTCCATTTGCCCTTCCACAGGACGCACTTCGACCTTAGGGTCGAGTAAACCTGTGGGGCGAATAATTTGCTCTACCAGTGCGCTCTTGGCTTGCTCTAGTTCATACTTCCCAGGCGTTGCTGACACATAGATCACCTGGTTAATCTTTGCACTAAATTCTTCAAAGCGTAGGGGACGATTATCAAGGGCTGAAGGCAGTCTAAAACCATAATCAACCAAAGTCTGTTTGCGTGCCCGATCGCCACGATACATGCCGCCAATTTGCGGTACAGTAATGTGACATTCATCTATTAACAATAAAAAATCCTCAGGGAAATAATTGAGCAAACAGGATGGCGGCTCACCTGGCTTACGTCCGTCAAGATGCCTGGTATAATTTTCAATGCCATTGCAATAACCAAGCTCTTCCAACATCTCTAAATCGAGTTGGGTACGTTGTTCGAGCCGTTCAGCTTCTAAAGGCTTTTGCTCACTTTGAAAATATTGTAAACGCTCTGCTAATTCTGTGCGTATATCACCTGCTGCCCTGCGTAAATTATCTTGATCTGAAATAAAATGGGTGGCGGGATAGATCACAGTTTTCCCCACATCTGCAATGACATTGCCTGTTAAGGGATCTATCTCTTGAACACTCTCAAGCTCATCGCCAAAATAACTTAAGCGAATGGCACTTTCATGCTCATAGGCAGGAATAACTTCAAGCACATCACCACGAATGCGAAAAGTGCCACGATGAAAATCATAATCATTGCGCTCATAATGAATTTCACAGAGGCGCTGGGTGAGTTTATCCAAAGGATAGGTTTGCCCAACTTCAACAGGAATAATCATGCTCGCATAATATTGCGGGGAACCTAAACCATAGATACAAGAGACAGAAGCCACGATTACAACATCAGGACGCGTCAACAAGGCATGCGTAGCGGCATGGCGTAATTTATCAATATTATCATTTATGGCAGAATCTTTTTCAATATATGTATCACTAGCTGGAACATAAGCTTCAGGTTGATAGTAATCATAATAGCTTACAAAATATTCTACAGCATTGTGAGGAAATAATTCACGAAATTCACTATATAACTGGGCAGCCAAAGTTTTATTAGGCGCGAGTACCAAAGTTGGTTTACCGATGGCGGCAATCACATTGGCCATGGTGAAGGTCTTGCCTGAGCCTGTTACACCCAACAAAACCTGACTCGCCACCCCAGCCTTAAGATTAGCCACAAGCTCAGCAATGGCTTGAGGTTGATCCCCACAAGGTTTGTGTTGACTGACAAGAGTAAATGTTGACATAAGCAGCGGGGTTAGAGATTAAGGGCCTTATTTTGTTATAGCTCAATTTTGCATCTTTTGCACTTCTAAAAAAGCTCTATAACTTTCATCTTAGACTCTATAAAAGAAGCAAACAAAATCTACATCTATAATAACATCTTGCAGATCTATGATATAACACTGCAACTCAAGAAAATTTATGCTCTATGTAGAAAAACTACTTTAATGTTATGATATCGTAAAGATCACAATATATAAATTAATATTCAAGATTAAAGATATTAATACATATTCTATTTTATTTTTGCAAAACAATTAATGTTAAATATATTATAGTATATATGTAATTTTCTTATTAATAATCATTCAAAGGATTTAAACTGATTAAAAAAGCTAACAATTTTGAATACCAAGAATCTATTGAATCTTATGCTGATTTAGGATTCCTTTATTACCTTTGTATTATGTTGACAATAATGCACTTACAGCTAAAAAATCTTGGGAAGAAGTTCTAACTTTTAAGTGTTATCTAACTCCTGACATTTACTTAGCCAATATGTATTTTGATTGTGGCAACAATGTATCTGCTAAATCTGCTCTTGCGCTCAAATTACTTGATTTTTTAGGCAACTCTAACCGTGTAGTTCCAGCCATGTTAGAGTTGGCTAGAATTTATTTAGATGAAGAATATGATCTTCAGAATTTTAAAAAAGCAGCTGCTAAAGAAAATTCTCTCGATTATTCTGATCTTAGTCTCATGAATGCTAAAGGTTTAGGCGTTCTTAAAAATTTAAAGTGTTCTAAATATTATCTAAAACAAGCTAAAGTTTTGGCGAATAAAGTTAACAATATAATACTAGTTTGAATTATCCATTATACAGTTTTTTATAATAAATTATCACTCAATTTATTATAACGATAATATAATAATATTTAATATTAATAAATACTATAATTATTATAAATACATAAACTTTAAACTTCTTGGTTAATCAATTTTATGATTATTGTAAAGTATTTTTTAAAAGTTTAGTAAATTATAATTGAAAAAATAAACTTATATATAAAAATATTCCTAAAATTTGTAGATAATACATTATTCATGCCCGAAAGAAAACTACTCAAGTAATTCTAAAAATTGTCCAAGCTAGGGTATTTGCATAAGAACAGTTGTGAAACACACAACTAGCGCACATTCTTACACCTTCAATATCAATTATAAGTCATGAAAAAAGAACTTCTGCATCTACCTATTGGCACAGCCAACTTTGCTAATCTACGTAACGATAAATGCTTATATGTCGATAAAACAGATTTGTTACAAAAGTTAATCGAAGAAGGGCGCTGGTACTTTCTTGCAAGGCCCAGGCGCTTTGGAAAATCCCTCACAGTCTCAACTCTTGAAGCCATGTTTGCAGGCCAAAGTGACCTCTTTAGAGACCTGAAAGCCGAGCCTTGGGTACAAAAACAAAGCCAAAACACTGCACCTGTAATTACACTTGATCTAAATGGCATACGCATATATCACTCTGCAGATGAGCTGAATACATCTTTAAGTAAAGAACTTTTAGATATAGCGCATGAATATGATATTAATCTTGACGAAGACAAGTATGCAAGTGACTATTTAATCCAACTTTTAGCCAAACTGAGTAAAATAAATCAAGTTGTTTTATTAATAGATGAATATGATGCGCCAATTCTTGATAATCTACATGATAAAAATATAGTAGAATATTATATAGAAATTTTACGTGATTTTTATAGAATAATTAAGGCAAAAGGAAAATATCTACGTTTTGTATTTATTACTGGGATATCGACATTTACAAAAGCACTTATGGGTTATGCTATGAATAATTTACACAATATCTCATTGAGTGCTAATTATGGAAGTATTGTTGGCTATACCCAAGATGAATTAGAAGAATATTTTTCTCCTTATATTTATCATTGTTGCAAAAAAATAAATATTAAAACTACTCAAGAACTATATACTAAAATTTAGAATTATTATGATGGTTATAGTTTTGATGGCAAAACACGCGTCTACAATCCTTTTGCAATTTTAAATTTTTCAAAAAATTTTATTTTGCAGACTATTGATATTAATCTGGATCACAAACATTTCTTGTAAATTATTTTAAAATGGATAATATTCAATATCCTGAAATATTTATCAAGACTACGATTAATAGAAATGATCTAAGTGATTATCACATTAAAAAATAACTGCAGCTAGTTTTTTATTACAAGCAGGCTATCTTACCATTACTGAAAGAAAAGATAATGTTTTAATACTAGATTTTCCAAATAAAGAAGTTTTAAATTCCATATCTAGATTATATCTTTCTGAAATTTATAACATTAAAGAATACCAAAATTTAAATAAACAAATATGGCAGGCAATTTATAATGGTGATCAAAATTATTGGTCAAATGCTATAATACTGCTCTTGCCAATTTGCCGTACTATGAGTTTATAAATATTAATAAATATTTTTATAGATCACTCTTACTCATGTTACTTAGAGGTGCTGGGATACATGGATTTGGCGAAGTTGCTAGTAGCAAAGAACGTGCTGATATTCTTATTCAAACAGACAAAATAATTATGATTTTAGAATTTAAATTGTCTCGCAATACTAAAAATATTGATAGTAAAATTAAAGAAATCAAAAGACAAATGCAGCAATCAGGATATCTTGAGCCTTACCAACTCTCTGACACGCAAGTTATAAGTGGAATTGTTGTTATTAATGATAAGTTACATAAAGCGATATTAGAGATTATTAATTAATCAGAAGTCAGTTGTAGTTTTTCATATATTAAACTTATATTTATATACGTATTATTATGTAGTTATATGATAATCAATATATGAAGATTATCTTATGTATCACTAATAGTTTTAGTTCTGCTAGTTGAGGCACATATGACACGAGAAATCAAGGCATTACCAATAGGTATATCCATTTTTTCAAATAATCGTGAGCGCAATTACCTGTATATTGATAAGACACACATCTTACAAAATCTCATCATGCAAGGTGAATGCTACTTTCTTGCAAGGCCCAGGCGCTTTGGAAAATCTCTCACAATCTCAACCCTTGAAGCCATGTTCGCAGGCAAAAGTGATCTCTTTAGAGACCTTAAAGCCGAGCCGTGGGTACAAAAACAAAGCCAAAACCCCGCACCTGTAATTACACTTGATCTAAGTGGCATACGCATATATCACTCTGCAGATGAGCGAAATACATCTTTAAGTAAAGAACTTTTAGATATAGCGCACGAATATGATATTAATCTTGAGGAAGAAAAGTATGCAAGTGACTATTTAATCCAACTTTTAGCCAAACTGAGTAAAATAAATCAAGTTGTTTTATTAATCGATGAATATGATGCGCCCATTATTAATAATCTACATGAAAAAATAAAGCAGAATCGTATAGAAAAATCTTACGTGATTTTTATAGTGTTATTAAATCAAAAGGAAAATATTTACGTTTTGTATTTATTACTTGGATATCTAAATTTACAAAAGCAAGTATATTTTCTGCTATGAATAATCTAAACGATATATCTTTGGATCTTGACTATGGAAGCATTGTTGGCTATACTCAAGATGAGATTGAACAATATTTTTCTCCTTATATTGATATTTGTTGCAAAAAAATTGGTATTCAAAATATTCAAGAATTATATACTAAAATTCAAAAATTTTATGATGGCTATAGTTTTGATGGTCTCACTAGAGTGTATAATCCTTTTTCAATTTTACATTTCTTTCAAAAATGTTATTTTGCAGACTATTGGTATGAATCTGGATCACAAATATTTCTTGTAAATTACTGTAAAAAGCACAAAATTCAATCTCCTGAAACTTTTATCAACACTAAGATTAATCTAAAAGAACTAAGTGCGCATGAAATTGAAGACACAACTGCAGCTAGTTTTTTATTACAAGCAGGATATCTTACCATTACTGAAAGAAAAGATAATGTTTTAATACTAGATTTTCCAAATCAAGAAGTTTTAAATTCTATATCTAGATTATATCTTTCTGAACTTTATAATATTAAAGAATATCATAATTTAAGTAAACAAATGTGGCAGGCAATTGAGGCTGGTGATCTAAAATTATTGATCACATGCTATAATACGGCTCTTTCCAATTTACATTACTCTGATTTCGTAAATCTGAATGAATATGTTTATAGATCACTCTTACTCATGTTACTTAGATGTACTGATATACATGGATTTGGCGAAGTTGATAGTAGCAGTGACAGTTCTGATATTCTAATTACAACTCAAAATTTTATTATCATTCTAGAATTTAAATTAGCAAATAATTCTAATAAATTTGCTACAAAAATTACAGAATGCAAAAAACAACTTCAAGCATCTCAATATCTTGAACAGTACTCACAATCTCAAAAGAATATTATCTGTGGTATTGTTTTCATCAATGAAGAATTACACTCAGTAATTATAGAACAAATTAATATAAAATAAAATTTAAATATCATACTAAACAATTTAATTAGATATCATTATTATACAAATTATACCAAGAATGTCTTACACATTACAAATCTGCATATTAAAAAAAGAGGCGGAGCATAACTCCACCTCTTTTTTTAATATGTAAGTATCTTGATTAAGAATTAGTAATATAAGCTCAAATATATAACTCAAAACACGAGACGCTTTTTACTTAATCATGGTCTCTAATGTGTCAAACAATACTTCTGGGTTCACAGGCTTAGATAAATGGGCATTGAGTCCAGCCTGTAAACTACGCTGTACGTCTTCATCAAAGGCATTGGCTGTGAGTGCAATAATGGGAATGGTCTTAGCATCACTACGATCAAGGGATCTAATGGCTTTGGTAGCCTCAAGACCTGTCATTTCAGGCATCCGCATATCCATTAAGATAGCTGAATAGTAGCCTTCAGGATGTTCTTTAAACATCTCCACTGCTATTTTGCCATTTTCAGCATGCTCAGTTTCCATTTCACGCATTTTCAACACTTCGATCATAATTTCAGCATTAACGATCATATCCTCTGCCAAAAGGATCCTACGCCCGCGTAAGTCTGCTTTTACTTTGGTAGCTGCTGCTTGTTTAAGTTGTTTCTTGCGCAATGCATTTTTAAATTCTTCAAGCAAATTACTCGTAAACAGGGGTTTAGCAATAAAACTATCAACGCCCGCATCTAAGGCCTCTTCCATAACATCATCCCAATGGTAGGCCGTAAGAATTATGATTGCAGACTCGTCACCAATAATTGCACGGATTTGCCGTGTAGCTTCTACACCATCCATTTCAGGCATCTGCCAATCCACAATGATCAAATTATAGGGATCGCGTCTGGCATGATGCACCTTGATCAGTTCAATGGCTTCTTTACCTGTCAAGACCGTCTCGGCAGCAATACCTGCTTTTTCAAGCACCAATTTGGCATGCTCACAAGCAATAGGATCGTCATCAACCACAAGCACACTCATCTCTTGTGGATTAATTACTATAGCATCTGCAGCCTGATCTTTACCCTTTTCAGAATCAAGCAACGTAATTGACACCGTAAAGGTTGAGCCAACGCCTTTTTCACTCTCAACAGTTATCTGCCCATGCATCAAATCTACGATATTCTTCGTAATGGCCATGCCCAATCCTGTGCTCCCATATTGATTGCGCACACTCGAATCTTCTTGGCTAAACGAATCAAATATCTTAGGCAGAAACTCTTTACTCATGCCAATGCCTGTATCTTTGACGGTAAATCTTAAGGTAGACTTTCCCTCAAAAGCAGCCGTCTTTTCCACCCAAAAATCAATATAGCCACCTTGAGGTGTAAATTTCACGGCATTGCCTAACAAATTAATCAGCACCTGCCGTAACTTTACATTATCACCAATGTAATAGTCGTCAATAGATCCATTAAGACGACATGTATACGTTAAGCCTTTCTCTTGGCATTGCCCACTAAAAATCATATTAATCTGTTCAATCAGTTTTGAGAAGGCAAATTCTTCATTACGAATACTGATACGACCAGATTCTATACGGGACATATCTAAAATATCATTGATCAATGACAACAAGTGTTGAGCAGAACTTCCAATCTTTTTTAAATATTCACGTGTCTTGTCTGAAATCTCAGGATCGTTTAAAGCTAAATTATCAAGCCCTATAATGGCATTCATTGGTGTACGAATTTCATGACTCATATTCGATAAAAATACAGTCTTAGCTTTACTTGCTTCTTCAGCTGCGTTCAAAGCATCACTTAAAGCCTGACTTTTAGCCATGGTATCACGCATTTCACCATCAATATCAGAAAATCCTACACCAATAGCATGGATTTTATTTTTATCGTTATCTTCAATGTCACCGACTCGAGCAATGCGTAACATTTCATAACGTTCATTATCGTTACGCTCTGCCAAATAACGGTATGTCAATACAATATTTTCACTTAATCCTTTACGTATTGTATCAGGTTCTATAAACTTGATAAAATCTTCTTGATATTTTTTTGTCACAAAACGATGAGCATATGAGACAAACGTTTCAAGATAAGGAAAGTGCTCCCCTGTATCTTGTATAAATGCTGAGTCGACATCTTTACGATAACAAACTCCAGTGCCATTATCGAGATTGATGTAAAAAACACTGCGGTAATCGGCTGCCAAGGCAGTGATCATACTATCTTGCTGTACTCGTTGTTTTTCTTGGGCCAATAATTGCTCTTGCAGGGCCAATTGTTCTTGCAGTTCTTGCTGCTTTACTCTGTTGGCTGTTTCAGAAATTTCTTTTTCGAGGGTAGCTTTTGCAGCTCTACGCATCTGCAAAATCATGACACAAAACATACCAGCTAAAACAAGTATAGTTAAAACCGACTGCACCAAACTGCGTGCCACTATACCTTCATAAATTGAACTGATCTGATCTGTAATGACACTCTCGCGTACCAAATAGGTCAGCATCCAATCGGTGCCTTGTACAGGCACATAACACATGGTTTCGCGAATATTGTTATAGGTAAAGGTAACTACACCTGCCTGTTTGGCCTGAAAATCCCTGGTCATGGCTGCCAAGGATTGACCTTTTTCAAATTGAGCTCGCTCTAGGGCTCGAAAAAGACTCGTCTCACTTGCAAGACCGCCTAAGACAACATTGGTCAAGGCAAATCCTGCATTAGTATAGAGATTACAAAATGTTGTATTGCTATTATTGGCTTGCAAAGAAATGCTTTTCAGCATTTTATTCATATCAAATTCCATGAAACACGCCAAAAGATGTGTTCCGTTAAACGGTAAACGATCTACTGGCATTGCTACTACAATCTTTTTATTGCTCGTATATGCATTTTTGATTGAGATTTCAGGTCCTGATAAATTTAAATAGTCAAAATCATATTGATCTATATCTTTACGTGTACCACGTGAAGTATAAATAATTCCGTCGCTGTCTACAAAGGCAAACTTCTCTAAACTATAAAGATGCTTCATTCGTGCTTGATATGCTTGAAGACTTTCTATACTAACTAGATCATTTTTTTCAATAAGACCAATGGCAACATCTAAGTCACTAATATAACTGTGCAGGGTGGAGGCAACAACTTGGGCACGCCGTTCGGCCAATTCATCTAGATAGAGCAAACTCACAACATGCACAGCTTCTTCGGTGTCGCTGCTAGCGTTGCGTCCTGTCCAGATCGTGCCCAAGACCAGGATGGCCGCAACAATAATGCTGCCAATAATAGCCATGCGCATGACATCGCTATTCTGCTTCTTCTCCACAAAATCATCCTCCCTTTGCTGTACCTTCTTTAAGGTATACCGACGGACTTCTCACATCAGCAGCATTTACAAAAAACACAGAGGCAAAAACTGTGCCCGCAGCCAACCAGTTCTTTAAATTACTCCAAAAACACTGAAAAAAAGTTTTTGTACCTAATCTTGAGTACACACAGAAGTAATGACTGTGCCTAAACGCGTTAATAAGTTTTTAGCACAAAAGCGCAAGAAACAAAATAATCTTGACCTAACCAAAAATAGCTTTTTCCGCAACTTTTAGCGTTTAAGATTTTCCACGGGTAAAGCTAGCACATTCCCAATCAATTTATTTTAAATAGAGAACATGATAAATAATGAAATTGAATTTTTTAACATATTACATGTCGATGATATTATTGAATAGCTGGCAAGAAAAAATGTAGAAACACCTTGTGCTCTTGCATACTACCATCCAAATATTCTATTTAATCTTAATCACTATTTTCTAAATATTTATATAGTATAAAATTTTATAGTATATCAAATGATAATTTGTTATTATGAAGATCAATAAACTGCGTTTATAAATATTCATAAATTATTTTACATAATATTTTAATATATTTCGAATATATTATGTATTAAATTTGGATTGATATACATTATCAGAAATTCATAATTAAATTTTATTTTTTGAAATAAGAATACTCATATACATAATTTATTATTTTTGTTACTATTTATTTTAACAAT